>JBFLZI010000116.1:0-9506 GCA_040756315.1 Thermodesulfobacteriota bacterium
TTTGGCCCCGCCTCACCCGGCCCACTTAAAGGGGGTGGGGAGGGGAGTTTGAGGGGAGGGCGGGGGAGCCACTGCTCCCCCGGCCCTCCCCTCAACTACACCTCATACTTCGCCGCCACGGGGATGCGGCGGCCCATGCCGAAGGCCTTGGAGGTGACTTTCAGGCCGGGCGCGGCCTGGCGCCTTTTGTATTCGTTTCTATCGATGGCGTTGATGACCCAGCGCACCGTTTCCGGGTCGAAATTCAGGTTGACGATATCGTTATAGGAGTAGGCCTCGGTGAGGTAGTAGTGGATGATCTGATCCAGGATGTCGTAAGGCGGCAGGGTGTCCTGGTCTTTCTGGTCCGGGCGCAGTTCCGCGGAGGGCACTTTGTTGATGATTGCCGGAGGGATGATCTCTCCTTCCCGGTTCAGGTGGTGGGCCAGTTCATAGACCAGGGTCTTGGGCACGTCCGCCAACACGCTGAGGCCGCCGCTCATATCGCCGTAGAGGGTGCAGTAACCCACGGCCAGTTCGCTTTTGTTGCCGGTGGAGAGGACCAGGTAGCCGAATTTATTGGAGAGGGCCATGAGGATATTGCCCCGGATGCGGGCCTGGACGTTTTCCAGGGTAACGTCGATGGGCTCCACCGGGAAATGTTCCCGGAAGGCCTCCAGATAGGCCTGGTAAATGGGGGTGATGGGGATCACCTGGAATCGGATGCCCAGGTTTTGGGCCAGGTTTCGGGCATCGGCCAGGCTGCCGGGGGAGGAGTAGGGGGAGGGCATGGCCACTCCCAGGACATTCTCCCGCCCCAGGGCCTTAACCGCCAGCACGCAGGTGACCGCGGAATCCACGCCCCCGGAGAGACCCACCACCGCCTGGGAAAAGCCGCATTTTCTCAGATAATCCCGGATACCCAGAACCAGGGCTTGGGAGACCGTGGCGATTTTCTCTTCCGGTCGAAAGAGGCCGGGGACTCCCGGACGGCTTAAGTCGATAACCTCCACCTCTTCCCGGAAGGAGGGCAGGATGGCCAAGGGGTTGCCTTTAGCGTCGAAGGCCAGGCTGCGCCCGTCAAAAATCAACTCATCGTTGCCCCCCACCTGGTTGACGTAAATAAAAGGGAGCCCATATCTCTGCGCGTGATGCTGCATCAGTTGAAACCTCACCTCTTCTTTGCCCACCTGGAAGGGGGAGGCGGAAATATTGATCAACAGGGTGGCCCCTTCCCGGGCCAGGATCTCCACCGGGTCGAAGGGGTAGAGGCGGTGGCACCAGGACTGCTGGCACCAGGCGTCTTCGCAGATGGAAATTCCCAGAACCTCGTCTTTAAAGGGGATAGTCCGGATTTCATCGGCGGAATCAAAATAGCGGGTTTCGTCAAAGACGTCATAGGTGGGGAGCAGTGACTTGTCCCGGCAAAAAATGACCTGGCCCTGGTAAACCAGCAGGGCGGAGTTATACAGACCTTTGCCCGTGTCTTTGCCGGTGGGCCGGGGCGCGCCCACCAGCAGCCCGGCCTGGGGATAGCGGGCGGAAAGGTCGGCCAATTCCTGTATAGCCAATTGGGGACGCGCAATAAAGGCCGGGCGCTCCAACAGGTCCCGGGGAGGATAACCCACCAGAAAAAGCTCGGGGAAGATAAGCAAATCCGCCACCGGCGCCCATCGGGGGAGAAGTTCCACTATCTTCCCCAGATTGCCGGTAACATCCCCGACAGTGGGATTGAGCTGCGCCAGGACAACTTTCATGAACTATCGTTCCTTTTAAATCCCTGGGAAAATTCAATTGAAATCTTAAATACCACCTTGTCTTCCATATTTCCACAGATTTCCGCTTCTGGGGTGCGGGGGGGGGCCGGATAAAAATTGCTTGACAAGAAAAACTGAACCGGATTAATCTACTTAAAGAAATGGGGATTGAACCCCTTTCTTTGTATTGCCAGGTTCGGAAAATTGCAGTCCTAAGCCATGAAGGCTCAGCCACCTGAAGGTGGGGTTTTCGTGGCTTTTTTATTTGGCCGATACTTGTGAAATTAATCACTAATTTAATTTAAAAAGAGAAAGCGGCCCCCCTCTGCCAGGAAGAAAGCCGCTCTCTCCGGAGCCGCAGCAGCAAACCACGGCCCCAACTTCTTTTCTACCAGAGGTGGGGCAGGTTGTCAAAGAGTTCGCCTTAACCCTGGGCCAGGAAAGGAGAAAAGGGGATGCCGGGAAAAATTTGCGTAATATGTCTTATTCTCATTACTTTTTTTGGTTCTCTGCAAACCATGCCGGCTGCCGGCCAAGATCCGCCTCTGGAGGTGCCGCCCCCGGAGCAAGTGGACGTCCCTAAGGAAGCAAAGACCGGGACAGACGAGAAGCTGCCCACCATCGAGGTGCTGTCCTATGCCGAAAAAGCCGCCACCAGCAGCGTCATCACCAAGGAGGACATCAGCCTCGGCCCTTATCAGAACCTGCCGGGATACCTGGAAGAGCAGGCCGGTCTGGATATGACCCGCCGCTCCCTTTTGGGGGTAAAGAGTCGCCAGGTATCCATCCGGGGATTTGATGAATCCCGGTATCAGATTTACCTGAACGGCCGGTCCTGGAAGGGCGCCGGGGTTAAGGGCGGCTTTTACGTGGATTGGGCCACCATCACCCCCGAGGACCTGGAACGCCTGGAAATTATCCGGGGACCCCTGTCCGCGGAATACCCCAACACCCTGGGAGGGGTGATCACCATCCGCACCCAAAAAGGGAGCAAGGAGCCCAAGGTCTATTTTGACACCTACTTCGGCAATTGGAATACGCAGAGCTACCGCCTTCTGACCACGGGCAGCTATGGTCCCTTGCAATATGCCCTGGGGGCCACCTACGGCAACAGCGATGGGTATCTCAGGAATAACTTCATTGAAGACCGGGGGAACTTCAGCGGCAGTTTCACCTATAACTTCCCCTGGGACTTAAGCTTGACCGGCGCAGCCCGCTACTTTACCCAGAAAACCGGCTGGGTCATCTATAACCGGCCGGGGTCCCCGTTTTATGACCCCAACGAACCGGAGAGCGACGCCGACTGGCTTTATGGCCCGCCTATCAGCTTTCTCTCCCAGAACACCGGTTACACTGCTCCGAGAGGGAGGACGCCCGGATGGTGGGCAGGGAATACCGCCGGGGACAACAGTTACTCTTATACGCAACGGTACGAACTGGACCTGGAGGCCCAGCAAAAATTCCTTTATGGCGCGGCGGAATTCCACCTCTTTTATTTCCAGGCTGTCCGGGAAGATTTCTTTTTTGCCATGAACAACCCGAGTCACCTGATTGCCAAGCGGGGTAGCTGGGATGAAGACACCTGGGGCTGGAATTTCAAGGTGCGCCAATCCCCGGGGAATGTCCGTCTGGGTTTTGGCCTGGAAGGGAATTATTACGGGTACGGCGGCACCAATTATAGTGATTTGGACAGCAATTATTTCACTGCCGCCAATTTTCGCACTTACAATATCCCCTCCAGCGGCATCAAGAATGCGCAAAAGCTGCACGGCGGCTTTGTGGATGCCGCCATTCCCATTACCAAGTACTTTGAGATCTACTTGGGGCTGCGTTATGACAATTATGACGCCGCGGCTCAACCCACCAGAGGAGTCCGGGGGGTGCGTTCCGACTTTTTGGGCCCCAAGAGCACCTTGACCATCCGGCCCACGGACACCACCGAAACCTATTTTTCGGTCAACTACAGCGCCCGTTTTCCCACCCAGCCGGAGTGGTATTGGTTCTGGGCCGGCGCTCGCCCCCCTGGGAAGCCTCCGGGCCTTTCCCCGGAATTCGGCATGCAATATGACGCCGGCATTACCCAGCAATTGCCCATGAACTCCCTTCTCCGGGTGCGGGGTTATTATTATGACATTAACGATTATATCCGTACGGTCTTCAGTTCGGCTTACGCCGGCGGCCGGGTGGTCTATAACCTCGACCTGGCCAAGATCCGGGGCGTGGAGGTGGAAGGACAAATCGGCCTGCCTTACAACCTTACCGCGTTTGCCAATTACACCTGGCAGCAGACCAGCACCAGCGGTGATCCCCTGAACGCCGGGGTGCAAAAGCTCACGGAATTCCCGGAGCATAAAGCCAATATCGGCCTGAAGTATAAGAACAAAAATGGGGCGGAAGCCAAGGTCTCCCTGCGCCTGGTCTCCCATCGGGCCGAATACTCCGTCACCGGGGTATCCCAGAGTAATGTGGTCACCAACGTCAGATTCAGACCCATGAAGGGGTTTTTCAATCTCAATCTGGAGGGCCGCTATCCGGTGGTGGAATACTATGGCGCTAAAAGTTTCGTGTATTTCGGCGTCCAAAACGTGACCAGCGAGTTCTATGAGGAGAGCGCCGGTTTTCCCATGCCCACCGCCACCATCTACGGCGGGATGCAAATTCGTTACTAACCTTGCTCCTTTAAGTCAATCCGAATAGGAGGCTGAAATTATGACCAAAAGGAAGTGGCTCCGACTGCTCCTGGCCACCGGCTTATGCCTTGTCGGGGGAACGCTATCCGGATATGCGGCGCCGCCGGGTCCGGGAAAATTTTACGTGGTGGGCACCGGTCCCGCGGGGCCGGAATACGCCACCTTAAAGGCTATTGACACCATCAAGAAGGCCGACCTGGTGTTAAGCGACCCCAAGATGGCCGAACGGTTCCAGGCCCATCTGAAAGGCAAAAAGGTGGAGGACCCCTGGAAAGAACTCTGGCACCACCAGGGGAAGATGTGGCTGGAGCTGTTGCCCCGCCTGCAACCCGAGGAAAGACGCTCCCTGGTGGAGCAAAAGGTGCAGCAACGGGATAAATTTGTCCAGAGAATCAAGGGCCTCCTGGCCCGGGGAAAGAGAGTGGTCCTCCTGGACGGCGGCGACCCCACCGTGTTCAGCCGGTCCTACTGGCTCCTGGAAGGGCTGGACGATGAGCAGGTGGAGATCATCCCCGGGGTGGGGGCCTTGGCCGCGTCCATGGCCGCGTTAAAGCGCCCCAGCACCGGCGGCGGCGCCCGCTTCCTGGCCCAGACCGCCGGCTTCTCCTTCTTCGGCAAGCCCGACCGGGACGACCTGGCCCGGAACCTGGCCGGCCTTCCCGGTACCCTGGTGGTTTACATGGGTCTTAGGGATGCGGAGAAAATCGTGGCAGCCTTAAAAAAATTCAATCCGGGTGACCTGCCGGTGGCGGTGGTTTACTTTGCCGGCTATCGGGACAAAGAGAAGATCGTCAAAGGAAATTTAGCTAATATCCTGGAAAAGATCGCGCCGGAAAAAGAGAAATTCATGGGGCTGATTATTGTGGGCCGATGCCTGGAGGGACCCCGTTTCCCCAGCCCGGAGGTGAGCCAGCCGGCTGAGCCGCCTCCGGCAGAGCCCGTCAAGGACCGGAAGTAAAAGGTTTGAATGCGGTCTAAAAAAATCTAAGGAGAAAAACGATGCGGCAGAAATTGCTCTTGGTTTTCGCCGTGGCCCTGGCCCTTATCTGGACCGGTTCCCAGGCCCGGGCCCATGTCCTTTGGCTCCTGGTGGAGCAGAGCAGCCCCAAGGTGGGGAAGCCCGTAAAGGTGGATATCGGCTGGGGCCACAAGTTTCCCAAAGATGAAGACATCAAAGAGGGCCGCCTGGGCGCCATCAAGGCCCTGGGACCGGACGGCCAGGAGTTTCCCCTAAAGAAGATTTCCACCACGCAGTATGAGTTCACCCCTCCCAAGGCCGGAGTTTACGTGGTCAGCGCCCAGGTGGTGCCGGGTTTTCTCAGCAAGACAGCCGAGGGCTTCAAGCTGCAAAAGAAAACGGAGGTTCCCGGGGCCGTTTCCTGCTTCCACTTTGACATGAGCACCAAGACCGTCCTTAATGTGGGAGGGCCGCGCCAGGGCTTCGACCGGAGCGTCCGGACCGCCCTGGAGATCGTGCCCCGAAAAAATCCCAACACCCTGAAAGCCGGGGACACGCTGCCGGTGAAAGTCTATTTTGAGGGTGCGCCCCTGGCGGGCGCGGAAGTCAAGGCCGCCCAGGAAAAACCGGCCGACTCCAAAAAACCCTTCTTCCTGGTGGGCAAAACCAACGCCCAGGGGGAGGTTCAGGTGAAGCTGGACCAACCGGGGAAGTGGCTTCTGGTCACCTTCCATAAAACCCCTTATCAACCGGCGGCGGAGTGCGATGATAACCGCTACACCGCCAGTCTGACTTTTATCGTGCGGTGAACCATGAACAACGCCGCCCAGGCCGACGCCCCGGGGTTGTCTCCGGCCCAGAACCGCCATGCCAAGATGGGCCTGTTTTCCGCCAATATCCTGGTGGTGGCCAACATGGTGGGCACCGGCATCTTCACCACCTCCGGCTTCATCCTGCAGGAACTGCAGAACCCCTGGGCCATGCTGGCCTGCTGGGCCGTGGGGGGGCTGTTCGCCCTGGCCGGGGCCCTCTGTTACGGGGAGCTGGGGGCCCGCTATCCCCGGGCCGGGGGTGAATACGTCTTTCTCCGGGAGAGCCTGGGCGAGCCGGTGGCCTTCCTGTCCGGCTGGATTTCTTTGCTGGTGGGCTTCTCGGCTCCCATTGCCGCCGCGGCTATGGCCTTTGCCGTGTATTTCCTGGTGGGCGCCGGTATTCCCCCGGACCTGGGTTTCACCTGGAAGATTCAGGGGCTGACCCTGCTGACCCTCTCCCCGGTCACCCTGTTAGCCTCCGGAGTGATTCTGGCTTTTGCCTTTATTCACCGCCACAGCCTCTCCCTGGGCAGCCGGGTGCAAAACGTCCTCACCCTGTTCAAGGTGGCCCTGATCCTGGCCTTTGTGCTGCTGGCCCTGGGATGGGGCCAAGGCTCTCCGGCCCACTTTGGGGGGGCGCCGCGCCTTAGCCTGTTTTATTCCGGCCAGTTCGCCACTTCCCTCATTTTCATCACCTTCGCCTACAGCGGCTGGAACGCCGCGGCGTACATGGGGAGCGAAATTTCCCGCCCCACCCGGCACATCCCCCTGGCCCTGGTGGGCGGCACCCTTTTCGTTACCGTCCTTTATCTGCTGCTCAATGTGACCTTTATTTACGGCCTCTCCGCCCGGGAGATGAGCGGGGTTCTGGAGGTGGGGGAGAAGGCGGCCCTGGCCCTTTTCGGCCCCCGGGTCAGCGGGATTTTCACCGGGGCCATCGCCTTGAGCCTGCTGTCTCTGATCAGCGCCATGATGATGACCGGCCCCCGGGTCTATCTGGCCATGGCCAGCGACGGCCTGTTTTTCCCCGGCATCAGCAAGGTGGGGGACCGCTCCGGCACCCCGGGCAACGCCATCCTGCTCCAGGCCGGCCTGGCCCTTTTCCTGGCCCTGACCGCGTCCTTTGAAAACTTGCTGCTCTTCATCGGCTTCACTCTGTCTTTGTTTTCGCTGATTACCGTGGTGGGTCTCATGATTTTGCGGCGGCGGCGCCCGGCCCCGGAGTTACCCTATAAAACCCTGGGCTATCCCTTTACCCCCATCTTTTTTATCCTTTGTAATCTCTGGATAATTGTCTTCTCCATTAAAAATAAGCCCCTGGTCGCGCTCACCGGCCTCACTGCCATTCTCTCCGGGGCCCTTCTCTATGCTTTTTTCAAAAGGAAAACCGCTAAGGCTAAGGCCAGGTGATAATTAACCAAATTTGCCGGTAAATCGCCGCCGAGAAGGACCGCCTTGATTCTCCAGCCTCTTAAGCCAGAAGCATATACGCTTGTGCCGGTGGCCCTTATCTCCCCCACAGCCCGGCGGGGATTGGCAATATCACTAGTTACTCCGGCCTGCCTCCTCTGACCGCCTGCTGAAAAGTCGGGGGAGAGATGTGTAGAGGCGGCAGGGGTCAATGGCGCCGGCCTTCAGCCGGTGGGCCCCCTGGCCTCCTCCCCCGAAAACTCGCCCAACGCCGTCCTTGACAGGGGAGAGGTAAAGGGGTAAAAAACGGGCAACTCTATCAGGAAGGACTCATGTCAATTCGCCAGCAAATATAAAGTTTTCCTGTAGGGACGAATCTGGTATTCGCCCTAACCTTGCGGGCGAACACCGGGTAACTGTCTCAAAACCTTTTTTTTCTGTCACCCTGAGCGAAGCGAATGGTCTCAAGTATTTAAAAATACGAGATTCTTCGCTTCGCTCAGAATGACATTTTCATAACGGTTCCCCAGGTACGCCCTTACAGTTTAATACCTTTTGAAGGCGAATTGGCATCAGGAGATGGAAAGTGTATTGGGACGCCGCCTTAGAAACCCTGAGTTTGGCTGAACTCAGGCACCTGCAACTGGAGCGCCTGCGGGACACGGTAAGACAAGCCGCCCACAGCCCCTTCTATCAGGAGCGTCTAAGCGAAGCCGGGGTCTCAGGGGAAACCCTTAAGAACCTGGAAGACCTCCGCCGAATTCCTTTTACCACCAAGGACGATCTCCGCACCCACGGCAAGGAGATGCTGACCCGGCCCCTGAGTGAGATGGTGCGCCTGCACGCCTCCTCCGGCACCACCGGCCAGGCCACGGTGATCTATTATACCCGCCGGGATATCGACACCTGGGCCGATCTTTTGGCCCGTTCCATGTACATGACCGGGGTGCGGCCCGATGATGTCTTTCAAAATATGATGGGCTACGGCCTCTTTACCGGGGGGCTGGGCTTCCATTACGGCGGGGAGCGCCTGGGCGCGCTCACCATCCCCGCGGGCGCGGGCAACAGCCGCCGCCAGGTGCAATTGATGCAGCAGTTCGGCACCAGCGTCATTCATATCATTCCCAGTTATGCCCTTTATCTCCTCAATACCTTTGCCCAGATGGGCGTCGATCCCCGGAGCTTGAACCTGCGGATCGCCTTTATCGGGGCCGAGCCTCATTCCGAAGACGTGCGCCGCCGCATCGAAGCCGCCTATGGCCTTAAGGCCTATAATTCTTACGGCCTCTCGGAAATGAACGGCCCCGGCGTGGCCTTTGAATGCCCGGAGCAAAACGGCCTGCACGTCTGGGAAGACGCCTTCCTCCTGGAAGTCATTGACCCGCATACCTTAGAGCCGGCGCCCCCGAGCACGGTGGGGGAACTGGTCTTTACCAATCTTAACCGGGAAGGCATGCCCCTGTTGCGCTACCGCACCCGGGACCTGGCCTCTTATGACGACTCTCCCTGCGCCTGCGGGCGGACCCACCGCCGCGTCTCCCGCATTCAGGGACGCACCGACGACATGATCATCATTAAAGGAGTCAATATCTTTCCCCTGCAAATCGAGCAGGTCCTCATGGCCCTGCCCGAGGTCCATACCAACTACCTGGTGGAAATCAAACGGGAAAACTTTAACGACCAGATGCTGGTCAAAGTAGAGGTGCAGGAAGACTTCTTCCGGGAAGACCTGAAATACCTGGATTCCCTGCGTAAACGCCTGACCGCGGCCCTGAAAAGCGAATTGCTCATCACCCCGCAGGTGGAACTGGTGGAACCCAACACCCTGCCCCATAGCGAGGGCAAGGCTGTACGAATAGTGGATTTGCGGGATTGAGAGGAGGTTGATTGTGGGGGGAGG
>JBFLZI010000117.1:0-9435 GCA_040756315.1 Thermodesulfobacteriota bacterium
CTGCCTGGGGCAGATAATTGGGGTCTGCCCCAGGCGGGCCGGGGGTGGCTCCGGGCCTCCCCGGATTCCTTGTATCGTACCAGGATAAATTACTACATGTTCCGTAAAATTAATATACAAGGGCGGGAAAGCGCAGCGCATCCCGCCTTTAGCATCTATGGCAATCAATATCTTAGTCAGGGAGCGCCATTAGTAATTAATTTGCCCAAGCCCAGCTTGGGCCAAAATGGCGTTCCCAAGTGCAACTTGGGAACGAGGGGTAAGTTATGGAAAAACCGCAAATCTGGGTCTTCACCGAGCAGCGGGGCGGGGTGCTCCACGAAGTGGGCTTGGAACTCCTGGGCCAGGCCCGGGAGTTGGCTGAGGCCGCGGGGGGCATGGTGGCTGCGGTGCTCCTGGGCGCTAAGGTGGCGGGATTGGCCGACCGGCTGATATCACACGGAGCCGATCTGGTCCTGCTAGCCGAGCATCCTGCTTTAGAACCGTATCGCTTACTGCCCTATACCGCGGTCCTGGCCCAGGCCTGCCAGGAATACAACCCTGCCATCATCCTTTTGGGGGCCACCAGCCTGGGACTGGAACTGGCCCCCCGCCTGGCCGCGCGCCTGGGCACCGGCCTCTCCGCCCATTGTATTGACCTTAAGTTGGACGCCGCCGGCCATTTGCTGGCCCTGGTCCCCGGTTGGGGGGGCGGAGTCGTGGCCACCATCAAGTGCCCGGAGCATCGACCCCAGATGGCTACGGTGATGCCGGGAGTGATGCAAAAGCGGGAACCTTGCCAAAGGTCTGGAGAGGTGGTCCCTTTGACCATGCCCGACGACCTGGAGGTCTCCGGCCCCCAGGTCCTGGAGGTTTATCGGGAGGAACCTAAAGCCATGCCCTTGGAGCAGGCCGAAGTGGTGGTGGCCGGGGGCTTCGGCATCGGGGGGAAGGAAGGCTGGAGGCTTTTGGAAGAGCTGGCGGGACTCTTGGGCGGGGCCGTGGGGGCCACTAGACCCCCGGTGGATGAAGGCTGGGCCTTAGAAGAGCAAATGATCGGCCAGAGCGGCAAGACGGTGCGCCCCCGCCTTTACATCGGCGTGGGCATCTCCGGCATGTCCCACCATGTGGTGGGCATGGACGGCTCCGAATTTATAGTGGCCATTAATTCCGACCCCCAGGCCCCCCTCTTCGCCGTGGCCGATCTGGTCCTGGTGGGTGATTACCGGGAAATTATTCCGCCGCTGCTAAATGAGTTGCGCCAAAGGCGCAAGTCCGGTTAAAGGAATCGTTCCTGCAAGATCTCGACGATTCTCCGGGCGGCCTGGCCGTCCCCATAGGGATTCCGGGCCTGGGCCATGTTCGCATAACTGGCCGGGTCATCAAGCAGTTCCCGGACGCTGGTCAAAATCCGCTCCCGATCCGTGCCCACCAGCTTGACGGTGCCGGCCCACACCCCTTCCGGCCGTTCGGTGACCTCCCGCATCACCAATACCGGCTTGCCCAGGGCTGGGGCCTCCTCCTGGATGCCCCCGGAGTCGGTGAGCACCAGGTAGCTCCGGGCCAGCAAAAAGACTAAGGGCGCGTAATCCAGGGGCGGCAACAGGGTCAGGCGCCCGCCCCCCGGAAACTCCGCCCGGCAAACGCCCGTAGTCTCTCCCGGCGACTCCCCGGAGGGGGCCAGCAGTTCATAGACCGGCCCCTGGACCTGGGGATTGAGGTGCACCGGATAGATCAGGTGCACATCGCCATACTGACTGACAATATCCCGGAGGGCCAGGCAGATGTTCTGAAAGCCCTCCCCGAAGTTCTCCCGGCGGTGGCCGGTCACCAGGATCAGGCGTTTGCGGTCCAGGGCCAGGCCGTAATGCCGGGCCAGATAGTCGGACCAGGAGTCTTTCTCCTGCTCCACCCGGGCGGCGATCCACTTAAACGCGTCAATCACCGTGTTGCCGGTGACCCAGATGTGCTCCGGCGGCACCCCCTCAGCCAGGAGGTTGTCCCGGGCCCAGGGAGTGGGGGCAAAGTGGTAATCCGCGATCACTCCGGTCAGATGGCGGTTCATCTCTTCGGGATAGGGCCGGTATTTGTCCCGGGTCCGGAGACCCGCTTCGACATGCCCCACGGGAATGCGGCAATAATAGGCGGCCAGGGCCGCGGCCAAGGTGGTGGTGGTGTCTCCCTGGACCAGCACCAGGTCCGGGCGCTCCTCTTGCAGCACACCTTTCAGCCCTTCCAGGACCCGGGTGGTGATGTCAAAGAGGTCCTGGTCCGGGGTCATCAGGTCCAGGTCGTAGTCCGGGACAATGCCGAAGAGGTCCAGCACCTGGTCCAGCATCTGGCGGTGCTGGGCGGTAACCGCCACCTTCACCTGAAAGGTCCCGGCCTCCTTGAGGCGCAGCACCACCGGGGCCATCTTGATGGCCTCGGGCCGGGTGCCGAAGATGATGAGGATTTTTTTCAAGATGACTGTGTCCGGCCAAATGCCCCAGGCAAACTAGTTATTTGCTTCCACTTGGCCCAAAGGAAGCATTTGCCTTACCGCCGAAGAAATGCCCGGCCCAAAACTCGCCGCGGCCTGAATCCGGTCCCAGTTCTCCCGGAACCAGGCAATGGCGTGGCTCAACCCGGTCTCAAAGGGAGTGTGCGGCGCATAGCCGATAAGCTCTTTGGCCCGGTCCACCGCGGCCAGGAGGCGGGATTTCGTATCCCATTTGCGGCGCTCCGCATAGACCACCCCGGCCCCATTGCCCACCTGGGCGTTGATCAGGTTGGCCAGGTCGATGATCCGGGTCTCTCGCCCGGAGGCCAGGTTGAATTCCTGGCCCACCGCGGCTGCGAAATAACCGGCCCGGAGCAGTCCGTCCACAATGTCCCCCACATAGGTGAAATCCCGGGTCTCTTCGCCTGAGCCGGTGATGGGCAGAGGCTCCCCCCGCAAGGCCCAATAGATGAAATTGGGAATGACGTTCCGGTACTGGCCGGGCAACTCCCCCGGCCCGTAAGAATTAAAAAACCGGGCCTTGACCACCGGCAGTTCATAGTGATGCTGAAAGAAGTTGCAATAAAGCTCCCCCAGCATCTTGGTGATCTGATAGGGGGAACTCAAGTGCAGGGACATGAACTCTTCGGTGAGGGGCAACGGCGCGCTGCTGCCGTAGATGGAGCAGCCGGAGGAGGCATAAATGAAACGCCTGGCCCGGGCCAACTGGGAATATTGCAAAAGTCTCAGGGTCCCCAGGCCGTTCACCAGGAGGTCGGTCTCCGGATGATCGATGGAGTTCTGGTTGGCAAACAGGGCGGCCAGGTGAAAGACCAGGTCCGGGCCTTCAAAAAAGACCCGTTTCAATTCCACTTCATCCAGGATGCTCCCCTCCACAAACAGCACGTTGGAAAGGCTGGGCACGTTCCAGCGGGCCGCGGAAGAGAGGTCGTCCAGGACGATGACCAGCCTGGCCCCCAACTCCCCCAAGGCCCGCACCAGGTTGCTGCCGATGGCCCCGGCCCCGCCGGTGACCAGGATGGTTTTGCCTCGATAGAAGGCTTGATAATCACTTAAGACCATTTCACCCTCCCCTGTTTTAAATATCAAGTCCCCCGGCCAAACAAGACGATGCGCACCGTTTTCAGGAGGATGGCCAGGTCCAGAAAGAACCCCATGTTTTTGACATAAAAGAGGTCATATTTCAGTTTTTCCTGGGTCCCCTCCAGAGAGGAGGTATATTCATACATTACCTGGGCCCACCCGGTGATGCCCGGTTTCACCACCAGGCGGTAGCTGTAATACGGCACCTTTTCCCGATAACCGATAATCACCTCTTGGCCGGGGAGGTCATCGGCCCGGCGCCCGAAGCGTTTCTCCGGCACCTCTTCCTGGAACTCCCGCACGTAACACTCCCGCTCCGGCCTGGGGCCGATGAAACTCATATCCCCCTTGATAATATTGATCAATTGCGGTATCTCGTCCAACCGCAACTTCCGCAAAATCCGGCCCACCCGCGTCACCCGAGGGTCATTCGCCGCGGCCCATTGGGGGCCATAGGGTTCGGCGTCCTTCACCATGGTGCGGAACTTGATGATTTCAAAAGGCTTGCCGTCCTGGCCCAGGCGGTCCTGGCGAAAGAAGACCTTCCCCGGGCTGGTCAGCTTGATGGCCAGGGCAATGATGGGAAACAAGGGCAGGGCCAGGAGCAAGCCCAGCAGCGCCAGGCTTAAATCCATCAGGCGCTTGATATGACGATAGTAAAGTTTGCCGGTTTGCAGACTGTGCAGCAGCAGCCAGAAATTAGGAATGTGTTCGATGGGGATCTTCCCCTCCAGGAATTCATAGAGGCTGGGCATGTCCATGAGCCGGCAGCCGTTCCAGGAGAGCTTGGTCAGGGTGTTGACCAACAAGGGCGACTTTTCGTGAGTAATGGCCACCGCTATCAGGTTGGTATGATAGGTCCGGACGATCTTCGGCAACGTGGAGGACTTCCCTAACACCGGCAACCCGCTGATGAAGGTGCCCGTCTTGCACGGATCGTCATCCACAAACCCCACCGGAATCAGGCCGCTGCCCGGCTGTTTGCGGACAGCTTCCAATAATTGCTGTCCGCACACCCCGGCCCCCACAATCAACAGATTCTGTTTTAAACGTTGGGGCAGAGCCACCGCGGAGAAGGCGTAACGCCACAGCGCCAAAAACCAGATAAAGAGACCGGTTTGAATGATCAATTGGGTGCGGCCGACAAAGGTCCCCAGGGGGAAGTAAAACAGGACGATCACCCCCAAGGTCCCGGCCAGGGCCGCCAGGACGACCTGGGCCATCTGGCGCCAGCGGCGATAGTCCTGCTGGTAGTCGTAAAGGTCAGCGATATAAAAGGTCATCAGATAGATCAGACCCATCAGGGAGAAAGGCGCCCAGTTTTTGACCAGAAATCCTAACTCCACCTTGGGGTTCAAATATACGCCGATCATGGCCGCCAGACAGTAAACCCCAAAGTCCCCCGCCAGCAGGACGATTTTCCATTTGGAAATGTGGAGGCCGAAAAGTCTAAACATGGGTCAGTCGTTTAAGATGTCGTTGATTATCCCATTAAACTTTAACCCCGGGCGCAAATCTCGGCAAAGTTCTTCTCCAGGCGTTCGGCCCACTTGGCCAGGGAGAGGTATTCCACCGCATACTGCCGGCCATTGGCCCCCATTCCCAGCCGTTCTTCGGGATGCCGATACAATTGCCGGATGGCCTGGGCCATGCTGTCCGGTCGGCCCGGGGGAACCGCGAGGCCGCACCCGGCCTCAGAAATCAGAGCCGGGGCGTCCCCCTCCAGAGGCAGGCCGGCCAACACCGGGCGCCCCGCGGCCATGATGCTCAGAATCTTGGAAGGCACCACCGGGGTTTTCACTTCCGGGCGCAGGGTGGCCAGACACAGATCCGAGGCGGCCAGGACATCCGGATATCTTTCTTTGGGCTGCATGGGCAGGAAAAATACGTTGGTCAAATTACGGCGGCGCACCATCTCCACTAATTTCGGCTTCTCCACCCCATCCCCTACCAGAACAAAGGCGATCTCCGGTTCGTCCCTCAATAAATCTGCGCTTTGCAATACGGTCTCCAGGTCCTGGGAATAACCCATGATCCCGGCAAAAGAGACCAGGAAACGTTGATTGAGGCCCAAAGTGGTCCGCACCCAATTATCCCGGCGGCCCGGCCTGACCTCTGCCGTATCCACCCAATTGGACACCGTCATCACCCTCTCCGGGGCGCCGCCGGATGCCAGGATTAGCCGCCGGTTACCCTCTGAATGGACCATGACCAGGTCGGCCCGTTGGTAGAGAAAAGTCTCCAACCCCCGGAAAAAGCGGATCAGATAAGGGTTGTGGAGCAGGCCTAAATCGATGGCGCTTTGGGGAAAGAGATCCTGGACGTTGACCACCAGGGGGCGGCGGCGCAGCCGGCACAATCCCCAGGCCGCCAGAGCCAGGGGCAGGGGGGGCGAATAGACCAGGGCCACGTCAAAAGGAGGCAGGAGCATCCCGGTCCCGGCGGCGAAAAAGGCAAACACAAACTGGTCGGCTCCCCGAAGCACCGGGATATCCCAGGGGATCTTCAGATTAAAGGTCCTGACCACCCTGAGGCCGTGATAAGTCTCATAAATCAAGGGACGCCGCCGGTAGGCCCCACCCGGCTCCGCCACATGATAACGGGGCAGCCCGGTAAGCACGGTGACTTCGTGTCCCCGGGACCTAAGGGCCTGTCCCAATTCATAATAGAGATGGGCCGCGGAACCTACTTCCGGCGGGAAAAACGCGGAGATCAGCAAGATTTTCATGGAAATCCGGACGGCGGCCAGGGGGTTATGGGCTGGGAGTGAAATTCTTCAAGCGGTTCACCCCTAAGACCGTAGGGCACGCCTTAGTACTCGGCTGCAAAAATCGACGCTTACTAAACAGAAGTTTAATTTCCCCCCTTTTATAAAGGGGGGATTTTATTATAACCCTTTGAAAATCCCCCTGAATCCCCCTTTAGAAAAGGGGGACTTTAATACCAATTCGCCATCTAACGACAATTTTTTTCGTAGGGGCAAATCTTGTATTCGCCTTAAATTGGTGGGCGAATACAAGATTCGCCCCTACATTTTAATACCTATTTGAGTGCGAATTGGTATAAGGATTCGCCCTGGGGAACCTTACCTTGAATTATCATCCGTTGATTCAGGTAATTCAGAACAGGGCCGCGCCGGAGTTCAGGTTCTCTTACCGGGTCTCTCCGGTTCTCAAGACCTCAGCCGCCATCAGGGTGGCCTGGGTAGAGTGGAGGTAACTGGTGAAAAGGTCCTGGTAATCAGAAGTAGTAAGAGGATGCCGGCAAAAAAATGCCATTTCGGCCCGGTAGCCCAGGTCCTGGGAATATTTTTTTACGGTCTGCTTCCGTCCGGCCTGGACAATCTCCAGCCGGCGAAAATCTTCCAGCACCGCCGCGGCCTCCTCCCAAAAGACCTCCAGGCGCTCCCGGGAAAAGGCCTTGGGCCCTTTGGCGGTATAAAGGATGGTGCCCAGGGAGCCGTCGGCAAAAGTCAAGGTAAGGGTCAGGTTATCGTCATGACGATATTTACCCATCTCCCCGGAAATGGGAGTAACCTCCACCTCAGTCACCCGGGAGTCGGTGAGATAGTGGAGAAAGTCGATGAAATGGCAGACCTCCCCCAGGAGGCGGCCGCCTCCCACCTCCGGGTCATGGACCCAATGCTCCGCCGGGATAAAGCCGGCGTTCACCCGGTAGGCCATGACCAGGGGCGTCACCCGCCGGGACAGCGCGGCCTTGACCCTTTGGGCCAGGGGCGCGAAACGCCGGTTGAAGCCCACCATCAGCAGCCGGGAGCCGTCATAGGCCGCCTGGATCTCCTCCAGTTCCCCCCGGGTCAGACACAGGGGCTTCTCCACAAAGACATGTTTGCCCGCGGCCAGGGCTTCCAAGACCAGGGGTGCATGCCAGTTATGCCGGGTGGTAATGATGACGCTGCCGATGTCCGGATTATCCAGAATCTCCCGATAGTCAGTGGCGGCCTGGGCGAAGCCGAACTTCCGGGCCAGATGCTGGGCCGTGACCCCGGTGGTGGTGGCCACTCCCGTCAGCCGCACCCCCCCCACTTTTTTCAGAGCGGGCAGGAGGATATTTTTGGTGAAGAGGCCGCCGCCGATGAGGCCCACGGCCTGCCGGTCCCCGGTAGCTCCCGGGGTCGCCGCCGGCTCTGCCCGGACCGGGCGAAGGGAACCCCCTTCCCGGGACGCCGGCATTTCTGCCTGAGGATACTTGAGAAGCACCCCGATATAAGGCTCCCGGTTCTTCAGGATCAGGTCGTAAGCCTGAAGGGCGTCGCCAAGGGGAAAACGGTGGGTGATGAGGCGATCCACCCGGACCCGGCCTTGACCCACCAGGTTCAGAAAGGCCTCCAGGTTGCGGCCCTCGGTCCAACGCACCAGGGAAGGCGGATAATCAAAGCCCTTAACTTCATAAAGGGGATCCAGACTGCCCGGTCCCGCGGCCTGAGACACGGTAAAGCTCAACTCCTTGTCCCAAAAGGCCTTGCGGGTGAGGCTGAGCTCCGCTAACCCCACCAGCACCAGCCGGGCCCGCTTCCGGGCCACCGCCTCCGCCAGCCGCACCGGTCCCGGACCATCACTGGCCGCGGTGATGAGCACCCCGTCGGCGCCCCGGCCCCTGGTAAAATTGGCCGCGGTTTCCGCCACTTCCTCGGGCGCCCCGGCCAGGGCCAGGTCGGCTCCCAACTCCTGGGCCAGCTCCGCCTTGCGGCTGTCCAGGTCCACCCCTAGCACCCGGCAGCCCTGGGCTTTAAGCAATTGCACGCTGAGGAGCCCCAACAGCCCCAGGCCGATGACCACCGCGGTTTCACCCAGGGTCAGCTCCGCCAACCTTACTCCATGCAGAGCAATGGCCCCCAACATGACAAAGGCCGCGGCTTCGAAGTCCACCCCCCCGGGGATGGGCACGCACAGGTTCTCCGGCGCCCAGACCACCTCGGCATGGGAGGCGAACCCGGCTCCGGCCGCGGCCACCCGGTCGCCGGGTTTAAAGCCCAGGACCCCGGCCCCCACTTCCAGAACCACTCCCGCGGCGCTGTAGCCCAGGGGCACCGGCTCATCCAGGCGATTCAGGGCCTCTTTGAAGACGCTGACAAAGCCTTCCTTTTGGGCCTTGGCCCAGGCCTGGCGCACCAGGTCCGGCCGGGCCCGGGCCTTGCCCAGGAGGCTTTTTTGCCCCATGTCAATCATCAGCTTCTCAGTGCCGGGGCTGATGAGAGAGGCCACGTTGCGCACCAGGACGCCGCCGGCTTTGCAGCTTGGCTCCGGCACCTCGGCAAGGGAGATTTCGCCGTTTTTATAGCTCTGGATGATTTGTTTCATGGAAATATTATGGGGAGCAAGGAAGCGATTACTTTTTCACCCTTATTTTAACCCACTTTCCCAGAAGAAGGTCCTTGGTTAATAATTAATATGTTCCTAAAAAGTTCCAAGTTAAGACCTCTGCGAGAATCCTCTCACTTGTCATTATGAGGGAGCGAAGCGACCGAAGAATCTCATAAATACGAGATCGCTTCGCTTCGCTCAGGATGACAGAATGGTTTTTGGCATAGGTCTCAAGTTCAAGATTAATGTAGGGTGCGCACTGCGCACCAGTCCCTGCGGGTACGCCACACAAACATCGTTACCATGCTGATGGCGGGCGGGGACGCCCGCCTTACGGCCTTTCATAATTTATGGGTGGGCCAAAGACCCGTGCGGGACTGCCCGGAAGACTCCCGCAATTCTCCCTCTCCCCCTTGGGGTGTTTGGACCGGGAAGAAGGGTAACAGTTGTTCGGAGACATAGGTAACACTTTTTTCTCTTTATAAACGTCTTTGGTTTTTAAAATCAATTTGGGCGATCTTTTGGTTACAGAAAAATACCTCCCAG
>JBFLZI010000118.1:0-9389 GCA_040756315.1 Thermodesulfobacteriota bacterium
TGCTCCCCCAGCCCTCCCCTCAAAAATCTCTTATCATTTTCCTTACCGGCCGGCCACCTTCATGCGCATTACGGCCCGGCGCAGGGCGGCTTCGGCCCGGGCCCAGTCGATGTTCTCGGTCCGGGCCATGGCCAGGCGGCGTTCCGCCCGTTCTTTGGCCAGGCGGGCCCTCTCGATGTCAATCTCCCGGCCTAACTCCGCGGCTTCCGCCACGATGGTGACCTTCTTGCCGGTGACTTCGGCGAAGCCGCCGCTCACCGCCAGGAATTCCTGCTTGCCGCCGTCCCGGTAATACATCTCCCCGATGTCCAGGGCGGAGAGAAAGGGGACGTGGCCGTAAAGCACGCCGAACTGGCCTTCCACGCCGGGGGCCACCACCACATCAGCTTCGGTGGACACCACCACCCGATCCGGAGTAACCACCTCCAATAAGATCTTGGCCATAAGTCCTGATCTCCCGGCGCCCTTAGGCCGCGGCCAGCCGTTCGGCCTTGGCCACCGCCTCTTCGATGCCGCCTACCATGTAGAAGGCCTGCTCCGGCAGGTCGTCGTGTTTGCCTTCGATGATCTCCTTGAAGCCTCTCACCGTATCCGGTACGGAGACGAACTTCCCTTCCTGGCCGGTGAACTGGGCCGCCACAAAGAAGGGCTGAGACAGGAAGCGCTGAATCTTCCGGGCCCGGGCCACGGTGAGCTTGTCTTCGTCCGAGAGTTCGTCGATGCCCAAAATAGCGATGATGTCCTGGAGGTCCTTATATTTCTGCAGGATTTGCTGCACCGTGCGTCCGACATAATAGTGTTCCTCCCCCAGGACCATGGGGTCCAGGATGCGGGAGGTGGAGTCCAGGGGGTCCACCGCGGGGTAGATGCCCAGCTCGGTGAGTTGCCGGGAGAGCACCACGGTGCCGTCCAAGTGGGCGAAAGTGGTGGCCGGGGCCGGGTCGGTCAAGTCGTCCGCGGGCACGTAAATGCATTGCACCGAAGTGACGGAGCCTTTCTTGGTGGAGGTGATGCGCTCCTGCAGTTCGCCCAAGTCGGTGCCCAGGGTGGGCTGGTAACCTACGGCGGAGGGCATGCGCCCCAGGAGGGCCGAAACCTCGGAGCCGGCCTGGGTGAAACGGAAGATGTTATCGATGAAGAGCAGGGTGTCCTGACCTTCTTCATCCCGGAAGTATTCCGCCGCGGTAAGCGCGGTCAGGGCCACCCGGGCCCGGGCTCCGGGAGGCTCGGTCATCTGCCCGTAAATCAAGGCGGCCTTGGGCAGCACGCCGGAATGTTTCATTTCCAGGTAGAGGTCGTTCCCTTCCCGGGTGCGCTCCCCCACCCCGGCGAATACCGAGATGCCGCCGTGGTGCATGGCGATGTTGTGGATCATTTCCATCATGACCACGGTCTTGCCGACGCCGGCGCCGCCGAACATGCCCATCTTGCCGCCCCGGGGGAAAGGCACCAACAGGTCGATAACCTTAACGCCGGTTTCTAAGACCTTGACGGTGGTATCCTGATCCACAAAGGGCGGAGCCTCCCGATGGATGGGATAATAGGTCTTGGCGTTCACCGGTCCCAAACCATCCACCGGACGCCCTACCACATTGAGCACCCGGCCCAGGGCTTCAGCCCCCACCGGCACCCGGATGGCATCCCCGGTGTCCTTCACCGGCATGCCCCGGATCAAACCGTCGGTGGTGTCCATGGCGATGGTGCGCACCACATTGTTCCCCAGATGCTGGGCCACTTCCACCACCAGGTTGTCAGGCGTATCGTCGATGGCCGGGTTGGTGATCAGCAAACCGTTCCTAATGGCCGGCAGCTTCCCTTCCTCAAATTCCACGTCCACTACTGGGCCAATCACGCGGGCGATTTTGCCAATGTTCATAACTTTTAGATCCTCCTCATTTGGGCGCCCTAGCCTTTCAGGGCTTCGGCTCCGCCCACGATATCCATCAATTCTTTAGTAATGGCCGCCTGCCGGGCCTTGTTCATCACCAGGGTAAGATGGGTGATCATGTCCTTACAGTTGCTGGAGGCGTTGTCCATGGCCGTCATGCGGGCCGCGTGTTCGCTGGTGGCGTTTTCCAGAAAGCCGTGGTAGATCCGCACGTTGATGTATTTGGGCAACAGGTACTCCAGGAATTGTTCCACCGGGGGCTCAAAGAGATATTCCGTGGTGGGGGCCTCTTCCAGGGCCTCCTCGGTCAGAATGGGCAGGAGCTGCACCTGAATAGGGCGCTGGATGGCCATGTTCACGAAATTGGCGTAAATTAGGTGGACCTCTTGTACCTCTCCGGTGAGGAAGGAACTCATGGCTTCCCGGGCCACGGTCACCGCGTTGGTGAAGTCAAATTTATTCCAGACATCCACATAAAAGTGGGGCATGTCCGCCTTGCGGCGCCGGAAGAAGTCCCGGCCCTTGCGCCCCACGCAGGTGATGGCGGTCTGGATGCCCTCCGCCTCTTTTTCTTTGATGAACTTGCCAGCGGCGTTGATCAGGTTGACATTGAAGCTGCCGCACAGGCCCCGGTCGGCGGTCATCAGCACCAGCCCTACCTTCTCCACCACAGTGGCTTTCTGGAAGAAGGGATGGATTTCCGGTTCCACCCGACTGGCCATATTCCCCAGCATCATGGCAAAGGCCTGGGCATAAGGCCGAAAGTTTTCCATGCGCTGCTGGGCCCCGCGCAGCTTGGCGGCGGCCACCATGTTCATGGCTTTGGTGATCTGCTGGGTCTTCTTGACCGCCCCAATCTTGCGCCTGATATCTCGTAAGGTTGCCATGGCTGTCCCCCGGCTCTTAGATCGCCGCGGTGCTGGGCTGGAATACCTTGTCGAACTCTTCCAGGGCGGCTTTCATCCGGTTATCCAGGTCCGGGGAGAATTCCTTCTGTTCCCTGATTTCCCCCAGGATTTCCGGATATTTGCTCTCCATGAAGGTGGAGAACTGCTTCTCATAGTCCTGGAGCACTTCCACCGGGTATTTATCCAGAAAGCCCCGGGTGCCGGCATAGATGATGGAGATTTGCTTCTCCATGGGCAGGGGCTCGTATTGGGGCTGCTTTAAGATTTCCACCAGCCGGACCCCCCGGTTGAGCTGCTGCTGGGTGGCTTTGTCCAGCTCGGAACCGAACTGGGCGAAGGCCGCCAGTTCCCGGTACTGAGCCAGTTCCAGGCGCAACATGCCGGCCACCTGTTTCATGGCCTTAACCTGGGCGGCGCCGCCCACCCGGGATACCGACAGCCCTACGTTGATGGCGGGCCGGACCCCGGAGAAGAACAGGCCCGGTTCCAGGTACACCTGGCCGTCGGTGATGGAGATGACGTTGGTGGGGATGTAGGCGGAGACGTCGCCCTGCTGGGTCTCGATGATGGGTAGTGCGGTAAGAGAACCGCCGCCCAAAGCATCGTTCAACTTGGAGGCCCGCTCCAGCAACCGGGAGTGGTTATAGAAAATATCCCCAGGGTAGGCTTCCCGGCCCGGAGGCCGCCGGAGCAACAGGGAGATCTGCCGGTAGGCCTGGGCCTGCTTGGTCAGGTCATCGTAAATGATCAGGGCGTGGCGGCCGGTATCCCGGTAGTACTCACCCATAGAACAGCCGGAATAAGCCGCGACGTATTGCAAGGGGGCCGGCTCACTGGCCGAGGCGTTCACCACGATGGTGTGCTTCATGGCGCCGTGGCGCTCCAGGGCGTCCACCACCTGGGCCACGGTGGACTTCTTCTGACCGATGGCCACGTAAATGCAGATGATGCCGGAGTCCTTCTGGTTGATGATGGCATCCACGCACAGGGCGGTCTTGCCGATCTGCCGGTCGCCGATGATCAGCTCCCGCTGGCCCCGGCCCACCGGGGTCATGGCGTCGATGGCCTTGTAGCCGGTGTACATAGGCTCATTCACCGGCTGCCGTTCAATAACCCCCGGCGCCTTGACTTCGATGCGCCGGAACTCTTTGGTTTCGATGGGGCCTTTGCCGTCAATGGGGTTGCCCACCGGGTCGATGACCCGGCCCAGGACCGCGTCCCCTACCGGCACCTGGGCAATGTTGCCGGTGCGTTTGACGATATCACCCTCTTTAATGTGGGTGTCTTCGCCGAGGATGGCGCATCCCACATTATCTTCTTCCAGGTTGAGGGCGATGCCGAAAATGCCGCCGGGGAACTCCAGGAGTTCCATGGCCATGCATTTTTCCACCCCATAGACCCGGGCGATGCCGTCACCCACGGACAGGACCGTGCCGGTTTCGGCCACCTCCACCTTCTTTTCATAGTCCTTGATTTGCGTGCGGATAATCTGGCTAATTTCCTCGGCTCTGATTTCCATTTATAAAACCTCGCCTCTCATTAAGGATTCTTTTAAGGAATAGAGCTGGGTGCGCACACTGCCGTCCAGCACCAGGTCTCCCACCCGGGCGACAATGCCCCCCAAAATGGCAGGATCTTCCTCGACTTCCATGACAACTTTGGATTTGGTCAATTTCTCCAGGGCATGGCGCAAGCGCTCCCGGGCGCTCTCATCCAAATGAATGGCCGCCTTGACCCGGGCCCGGCTGATGTTCTCCATAGTATCCATCAGTTGCTGATACACCTGGGAGATGCCGTCCAGGGCCCCTAACCGATGTTTATCGAAGAGGAGCTTGAGGAAATTCCCCACCAGGGGCGAGATCTTTAAAAGACCGATGATGCGCACCAGCAATTTCTTGCGCTCATCCATGCCATAGACGGGGTTGAGCAAGGCGTTCTTGAGTTCCGGCTCCCGGTCCAGGAGATGGGTAAAACCCCGGAGCTCCTCACCATACTCTCGATACTGGCCATCTTCCTTGCCCAGGGTCAGCAAGGCCTTCGCGTAACGTCGGGAAACGGTCAGATCAATCAATGCTTTTCCACCACCTTATGTAGATAATCCTCTACCAACCGCTCGTGGTCGGCATGGGTGATCTTCTTTTTCAGCAGGTCTTCGGCCATTTGGGTAGCTTTGGCCACCGCCTCCTGTTTCAATTCCTGAGCGGCCTTTTTAGATTCCTGCTCGATGGTGAGGGCGGCCATTTCCTTGATCCGGGCGGCCACCATCTCGGCCTTTTCCAAAATCTTGGCCTTCTCCGCCTCGCCTTCGGCCTGATATTGCCGGATAATCTTCTCTCTTTCCGCGGCCACCTGAGCCAACTGGGCTTCCGCCTCTTTCAGGGCCTGGGCCGCAGCCGCCTTCTGTTCTTCCAAATCTTTTAAAGAAAGGGCGATATCCTGGGAGCGCTTGGCGAAGAATTCTTTGGCGGGACGGGAAACCAACTTTACCAAAATAGCCGCAAAAATCAGAAAATTCACGGTGCGCCAGATGAGATCGGTGACCATGGCGGGACTGACTCCCCCATGGCCCGCCTCACTGGCGCCGGCCACTCCGGCCAGGCCCAGGCAAAAGCCCACGGCCAGCAAAATTCTTACCGCCCACGGTTTGGCTACCTGAACCCGGTTCATGAGAGCTCCCTCCCTAAGATCTTGGCGGCCAAAGATTGGGCAAAGGATTGGGCTTGGGCCTTCAGGGACTCCCGGGCCGTGGCCATGTCGGCCTTGATCTTTTTCTCCACCCGGGCCCATTCCTCGTCCACTTCCTTTTTGACCTGCTCCAACAGAGAGGCTTCGGCCTGGGCCCCTTCCTGGCGCAGGCCCTCCCGCTCGCCTAACCCCTCGCGCCGGGCCTCCTGCAGATTTCCCTGATATTCATCCAGAAGGCCCTGGCTCTGGTCCTTCAGTTGGGAAATATCTCCCTCGTAGGCCAGCAACCGGGCCTGGCGCTCCTGCAGGCCTTTGCGGAGAGGACGGAAGAGCACCAGGTTGAGCAGGTAAACCAGAACCAGGAAATTGATAATCTGCACTATCAGCGTCCAATTAAGTTCGATCATCCTGAAATGCCGCCTTACATTTTTATTTATAAATCAACTGGTTATCCGCAAGATTACCTGAGGTCAAGACAGGACCACCATGTGTATCTTTTCACGAATGCCCTTTTAACCTATTTTATCCAGCCTGTCAAAAATTTTTTTCAAAAAATTTCACCCCCGCCACAGGAAACGACGCATGCGGATATTTAGGAAGATACCCACCGCCAGGAAGGTGGTGATCAGGGAGGAGCCGCCATAGCTGAACAGGGGCAGGGGGATGCCCACCACCGGCATCAGCCCGGTGACCATGCAGAGGTTGACAAAGACCTGCCAGAAGATCAGAGCCGTCAATCCCAGGGCCAACAAGTGGCCGAAACGGTCCTTACAGTCCCGGGCCACCTGCAGGCCCCAGAGGGTGAGCCCGGTATAGAGCAGCACCAACAGGGCGGAACCGATAAAACCCCATTCCTCGGCAAAGACGGAAAAGACAAAATCAGTATGCTGCTCCGGCAGGAAATGGAGCTGGCTCTGAGTGCCCTGCAAAAACCCTTTGCCCCAGAATTGCCCGGAGCCTACGGCAATCTTGGACTGGATAATGTGGTAACCGGCCCCCAGGGGGTCCTGGTCGGGGTTGAGGAAGGTGAGGACACGCTGCTTCTGGTAATCCTTCAGGAAGGTCCAGACCAGAGGCAGAGATAATACCAGGCCAAGAGCGCTGATCGCCAGGGTGCGCCAATGCACCCCCACAAAGAGGATTATGGACGCGGCCACCAGGGCCACCAGCATGCCGGACCCCAGGTCGGGCTGCTTGACGATCAATAACACCGGGGCCAGGACCAGGGCCACCGGCACCAGGAGGTCCTTGAGGCGCAGGTTGGCCAGATAGGGGCGTTGATTGAAGTAGCGGGCCAGCATGAGGATGATGGCAATCTTGGTCAATTCCGCCGGCTGAAAGGAGAAAGGGCCTAAAGGCAGCCAGCGCCGGGAGCCGGAGACCGTCTTGCCGGCCGCCATCACCCCCAAGAGCATGACCAGGCTGAAGAGGTATAAAGGATAGGCGAACTTCTCCCAATGCCGGTAATCATAGAACAAGGTGGTAAACATGAGGACCAGGCCTACTCCCAGCCAGTAAACCTGCTTCAAATAAACGGGACTGCCCCCGCCGGGCTGGCGGTTAAACCCGGCGCTGTAAAGATTGACGATGCCCAGGGCGGTGATCACCAACACCAAACCCAAGAGCAGCCAATCAAAATTTTGCAACAAACGGCGGTCGAACATGGTTTAGCGGAGGGTGGTGAAAATAAGGGAATAGTGTATTTAGAGAGAGGAAATATCTAAATTGTAACAATCTGGAATCCATATTGTTTAGCAGCCTCGTCAAAATGACGGTCAAATGCGAAAGCAAGTTTACAATCATATCTCTCCATAATCTTAAGACTGGTAATATCAATAATCCCCCAGGTTTTATCAGCATAATTCCAAAAAATATCGAGAGCTTCTTTTTCTATATCAGGTGTTACTCTCTCAATTTTTACTAGTTTCTTATTTTCAATTACCTCTCTTAATTTTTTTGCTTTTTCTATTCCTATTCTTGTTTTAATCATAGTATAGGCTTCATAAGTAGTAAGATTTGACGTAATAAAATATGATGAATTTATCAATTCTGTTCTATATATTTTTGCTGCTATACTATGGTTCTCATCTCCTTTTGACATAATAGCAATCCATGCGGTAGCATCAACAAAGACAATTCGTTGGCTAGTCATTATTATAAAGATATTCTCTGAACCGGGTAGATAGGTCTGGCTCTAAGCCATCCTCAATTATTCCTACAATACTCAATGCCAGTTTAATATCCTTCTTTGTGAGCCTCCTTTTTCTCAGTTTTCTCCTTTCATGGACCCCAGCTGAAGGAAAAACCACTTTCTCCCTATAATCTCTAGTTTCAATTGCCTCTGCATAATATTGTCCCTGGGCATCTTTCTCTTGCCATAAATCTTGGGTCGGAAAAATCCGAGGCCAAAAACCTGGATATCCAGATTCTTTTGTGCCTTTAATTAACTGATGTTGCATTATTTTCTTCCTTCATAATTTATTTGCATATTAAAACTAGGTTCAATTGTTCTTTTTAAGAAGCTTATAGTATTTTTGAATAAATCATCATATTTTTGTACTGACTCATCAAGGAAAACTTGCATAAGAATGAAAAGGCCATTTTCTATTAACAATGATTGGTCGAAAATAATATTTATAAGGTATCCTGGTAAGGGTGACCTTATTGTGAATGTTGCTCCCTTTGAATAAGTTATTTTATGAGTAAAATTAAAAGTATTTATATTATTCATGAACTCAGAATACTTTATGTGTTCAGAAGAACAATGTATATTAAATGTTAAAGTTTGCTTCTTGAAGATCATCTTGCTTATCTTAGATATTATATCCATTATTTCCGTTGTCAATTCCCAAGCTAGAGTTTCTGTTTCGGGGTTAACAAATATTGTTTGAAGTTCGTCAACACCAATAAAGGTATCAAAATGTCCAAAGCGGAAAGGATGTCTAAAATATATCAAATTAGAACTAATAGCCTGATTATTAAAAACAATTTCTCTAAATCTTAAGCCAAATTTGTTACAAAAGTCCTTAAGAAGCCTAGCCTGAGTCTCCGGCAGGGCAACTTCAAGAAGTGGTGGACTAAATTCTGCTTTATAAATTACCTCAACATTCTTTACCTGGAATATTGTTGGCTTTTTTATTGGCATTTAAATCTCCATTTGAAGAATAAGATTTACAGTTTAAATATTAGACAAAAGTATTCGATAATTCAATAATAAAAAAAGACAAAAGTATCAGGTCTCCACCCGATGGTTCAGGGCCTCCTTCAAGGTCTGCTGGTCGGCGTACTTGATGTCCCCGCCCATGGGGATGCCGTAGGCGATGCGGCTCACTTTCACCCCCAGGGGTCTCAGCTCCTGGCCCAGATAGGTGGTGGTGGCCTCCCCCTCCAGGCTGGGATTCAAGGCCAGGATCACTTCCTTTACCTCTTCGCCCTTGATGCGGCTCAGCAATTCCCGGATGCGCAAATCCTCCGGCCCCACCCCTTCCAAAGGAGAAAGAAGTCCCCCCAGGACATGATACAGCCCCTGATACCAGCCCACCCGTTCGATGGCCAACAGGTCTCCGGGGTCCGCCACCACCAGAATCTGGCCCTGGCTGCGACGAGAATCGGCGCATAGGGGACAGAGTTCCTGGTCGGCAAAGGCGAAACAGCGCCGGCAAAGCTGCATCTTTTCCTTTAATTCCAAGAGGGCCTGGGACAACTCCAGCACTTCGCTCTTAGGAGCCCGCAGCAAAAAAAGGGCCAAACGGGCCGCGGTCTTCTCCCCCACCCCGGGCCATTTGCTCAACGCGGCAATTACCCGCCTCAACGCGGCTGGATAGGTTCCTTTAGCCATAGTTGGTTATGGGGTAGTGTTTTGGGGGAGGGGGGCCAGGGGTCGCAGACCCCTACCCCCTCCCCCAAAC
>JBFLZI010000119.1:0-9381 GCA_040756315.1 Thermodesulfobacteriota bacterium
GGCCCTTTCCGGTATTCATCGCTCATGGGTCCCTCCCATGCGCGATCTTACCACAACGCTAACCCAGACGGGCTAAAGCTTTTCGCCTAAAGGCGAAGGTTTTTAACCTAGAGCATGGAAAAATAAACAATCTAACGCCGGATGTAAACTGCCTCGAAAGCCTCCATACTCTCAAGTCGTTCAGGGATGAAATGTTTTTTTAAAGGAATTTAAGCTTTACCTAAAAGGGTCGGCTGACCAGTGGGTCAAAAGGTTTCTGGGCGAAATATGGAGTAATATGGCACATATATATAAAAAAATTAAAAAAGGGCGGGAATACTATTACATCCGGGAAACCCAGCGGGTGGAAAACCGTCCCGCCACCATCAACCAGGTTTATCTCGGGTCCCTGGATAAGTTGGAGGCTATTTGGGCCGGAGAAGATCCCAAGGCCCGAGAAGGATACTCTCCCAAAGAATTCGGCTCTCTCTTTGTAATCAATGAACTGGACCGCGCCATTAATCTCGCGGAACTCGTGGACGAAGTTCTTCCCGCCAAGAGGCGCTCCAAAGGCCCCACCCTGGGCGGCCTCCTGTTTTACGCCGTTCTGAACCGAGCCATCGCTCCCACCAGCAAAAGACAGTTGGCGGGTTGGTACGAGACCACGGATATCCAGCGGATTCGCCCCTTGCGGTTAACCTCCCTGAATTCCCAGAATTTCTGGAATTATTGGCATCGTCTGGGCGAAACCTCGCTGGAGATCATCACCGGCCGGTTTTTTCAGAGGGTGCAAGCCGTCTTGCCGGCCAGCGATGACTATCTTCTCCGGTGGAACCCCTCCTATCATTCTTTGCCGTCATTTCCCGAAATGACGCAATCACAGGGATCGGCCCTGATTATCCAAAGAAATACCGGAGTTCCCGTTTATCATCATCAGGGTCCCCCTGATCTCACCCCGGCGGCATTCCTGGATCGGCATCTAAAGGGCCTGCTGGATAAGGTTCAGGCTATGGAGGCCAAGGTCAGGAGCCTTACCTGGATTTTTCCCCCGGGCCTGGCTTCGGAGAAAGTAATTCAGAGGATCGATGCCCAGGAGGGGCTGCACTTTGTTGCCCCGTTTCCCAGTCATTTGGCCCCGGAGTTGGCTGGGATAAACCTGGAATCTCTTCAGTTGATGCCGGAAGACGGCCGCTGGCGGCCGATCCGGGGCGGGACGGCAGAGGAGCCGCGGCGCTTTTATGAGATTAAACTGCCGGTCTGGGGGCGCACCCGCAAAGTTCTGCTCATCTTTGACCCCGGGGCGTACCGGCAGAAATTTCAGGAGCTGAAAGAACTGGGGAAAAAGCTCAAGTGGAAGTTAAGGAGATATCCCTCAGGGCAATCCCAGAAAGATGAACCCGGGGCACTGGAAGGTAGATATCAGGAACTTTGCCGGGAGTTAAATCTTGATCCGGAACTCTTCCGGCTGGAGATCCGCCGGGAAAAAGGCGTAGCCGTCCCAAGTTTAGAGGTGGATGAGCCAAAGATTGCGGCTCAGGCCCAGGAATCCGCTAAAACTCTGCTGATTACCGATCAGGAAGATTGGCTGCCGGAGGAGCTCCTCCAGGCTTACCAGGGCGGCCCCATCTTGGCGCCGGAGGGGACCGCGGCCCCGAGTTTAGGGCTGCCGGCCCTCATGCCTCAGTATCACTGGACGCCCTCCAAGGTCCGGATCAATACATTTGTTTCTCTTGTCGCCTTGACTTACCTGGCCCTGCTGGGCCTGCGTCTGAAATCCGGGGGGCTGAAAATTTCGCCCCAGGAGGCGATTCAAGAGATGCGAGGCTTGAAGAGCGCCATCTTTTGGCTCCCTCAGGAGGAAAAGTTCAAACGCCTGCTGAAGGCGCCCACCCCCGGACAGCAGGCGATTATGCAGGCCCTGGGATTCACCGTGCGGGAGGGGGCGGTCATCCCGAGAGTCGCTGCCTAAGGGCAATGCGCCTTAGCAAGGTCCGGCTGCCTTAGCTCCGGAGGAATTTCGAATCGCCACCAATCAATCCCCCCGGTTTACACCGGAAAGAAAAACCATCTCCCGCCAACCGGCGGGGAGGGTCCCATCCACCCCGGATCAATCCCTTAATTTCCTGGCGATCTCTTCGGCCTGTCTTAACACCTCGGTCCGATCTTTAACCTGCCCCGCTTCGAAAACGCCGGTGGCCCGCAAGAGATAATTCTCCTCAAAGCCAAACATCTTCAGCCAACGCTCGTATCGGGGGAAAATATCCTCATAATTGGCGGCGTTGGAGTCGCCCTGGGCCAGGACCAGCACCGATTTTTTCCCGGGCTGAAGGCGGCTGGTAAAATTCGGGTTGGCAAAAGAGTAGGTGCGGTCAAAGAAGCATTTCATCTGGCCGGAAAGATCCCCGAAATAGACCGGCGAGGCCAGGACCAGGACCTCCGCGTCTTTAACCGCGGCCAGCACCGGAGTCAGATCATCTTCCACCACACAATGGCCGGCTTTGGTTTTGCAACCGCCGCAGCCCTGGCACCCTTGGAATTTCATCTGGTTCAGCCGAAAGACTTCCCTCGCGGCTCCCAGCTTTCCGGCGGCCTCCAGAAGCCAGCGGGTCATGGTGGCGGTATTGCCTTCGGCCCGGGGACTTCCCAAAACCGCGACGATTTTCATTAGCTGGTCCTCCTTTGATTTAAAGAGCTTAGGTCAAAGTAAATAACGCCAGATTCAGGATTGAAACACGAGATCAGGCAGATGTTTTAAAATGGAAAGATATCCCACCAGTTCCGCACCGGCCTTCAGTCCACCCGAAATTAAGAAAAAGGGTAAGGCGGGCGTCCCCGCCCGCCACCATTATTGTAACCAGGCGGCAGGGCGCCTCATACACAAACAGGCGCCCGTTTCGCCCTCTAGACAAAACTTAATAACCGTTATTAAGTTAAAATGCGCATGAATTACGAATAATATAAAAATTGTGTTTTTAATTGGGTCGGTTTCTCCCAGGAACTAACCGGTCATCAGGCCAGGCCCTGAAAATAGCGTTTCAGGCGCCAGCGCCGCCACCAGCGCGCCCATGAGCCGACGGAGGGAGCAGACTTAACCCGGGGCCAGGCGGGATTGAAGATCAATTCCAACAGATGCAAAGCGGGATGCCCGGCCTGCGCCAGGGTGGCCCGGCAGGTGGCGCAATAAGTCACCAGGTCGTGGGTTGCTTCCGCTAAGCGAAAAGCCGTCATTTTTCGGGCCAATTCCGGGTCCACCGCGGGCACCATGCCCCCGGCCCCGCAGCAGATGCTGCGCTCCCCGCTATGAGGCATCTCTTCCAGTTTGTGTCCCAGTCCCTGGAGGAGGCGGCGCACCGCGGCGTGAATTTCCGGAATCCCCCGGGCCCCGCAGGCGTCTTGCACGTGGAACCGCTGCCCCCTGGTGGCCCGGGGGGCTTCGGGCAGGCCCAGTTCCACCATCACCTCATAGAGGGACCGGGTATTAATCTCCGGCCGATGTGCCTTGATGGTATGGAGACAGTGAGTGCAGGCGGCAATGAGTTCCCCGGCCCCCAAACGCTCCATTTCCCCGGATACCTGAGCCAAAACCCGCTCCGCCACCGGCTCTTCTCCCAACAGGTCGCTGGGTGCGCCGCAGCAGTTAAGTATGATGCCGGTATGGGGGAGGCGCTGCCGCAGATAATCATAGGCGGCCCGGACCAGATGGGGGCTGTAACCCGGCAGGGAGCAGCCCGGAAAAAAGACCCGCTCCGCCTTGCCGCTCCCGGGGTCGGGCCGGGCCAGGGCAAAGTAAGGGGAGGTGCCCCACTTCACATAATTTTGGATGCCTTGATGTTGGGGCAGGGGGCCTTTACCCTGAAGCACCAGGCGACGCCGCCAGTCCAGGCAGGCTTCCCCGGCGTGCAGGTCCTTGGGGCAGACCGCCTGGCAGAGGCCGCAGAAATGGCAGGAATAGGGCAGGAGAGGGGAACTTTCTCCCCGCTCTTGCAGAAGGCGCACCAACTCCTTCTCAGTATAGGGATAATGCTCTACGTAGGCCTGAAGAAAAGTGCAGTGCGTCACGCACTGGGAGCAGACGCAAGCCAGACAGCGGTTCGCCTCTTTTTCGGCTTTAGACCGGCCCAGCGCCATTTCCACTTCGGTTTGGGGGTGGGCCAGCCTCTCGGCGTAAGGCAGCCGGGGAGGATGTTCCCGTTTGACCGGGCTGACCCCGGCAAGGTCCACGATGAGATCGGTGTCCCGGCTCTTCAGAGGGGGAAGCAATTCCGGCAGCGGCTCCCCCTTAAGAAAACCGTCAATGGCGATGGCCGCCCGGCGTCCGGCGGCAAAGGCCTCCACCGCGGTGCGGGGGCCGGTGGTCAGGTCGCCCCCGGCAAAGACGCCGGGGAGGGCGGTGGCCAGAGTTTGCGGATCCACTGCCAAAACCTGGCCCTGGCCGGGAGTGAGGGCATCTTCCGGCTTAAGGAAATTAAGGTCCGGGGTTTGCCCCACCGCGGTAACCACCATATCGGCTTCGATAATGGTGAGGAGATCTTCCTTAAAAGTTGGAGCCAAACGGCCCTGCTCATCAAACACCCGCGCCACTTCCATCAGCACCAACCCGGTTACCCGCCCCTCCTTGCCCAGGAGGCGTTTCACTCCCAAGCGGTGCATAATCTTGCAGCCTTCCTGTTGGGCCTCGGCCACTTCCTGGGGAATCGCGGGCATCTCCTCCGGACCCTCCAGGCAGACAATGGTTACCTGGCGGGCTCCCAGACGGCGGGCGGTGCGGGCCACATCCAGAGCGGCGTTGCCCCCGCCGATGACCACCGTGTTGGCGCCTATCTGCGGGAAAGCGCCGGCATTGGCGGCCTTAAGGAAGCTCAAGGCTTCAAGGACCCCGGCCAGGTCTGCGCCGGGGACGTTCAGGGCCAAACTGCGGTGCGCCCCCAGGGCCAGGAAGACCGCGGCAAACCGGCGGCGCAGTTCCGCCAATTCCAGGTCCCGGCCTAATCTGACCCCCAGGCGCACTTCCGCGCCCAAATTCTGCACCAGGCTCACTTCCCGGTCCAGCACCGCCCGGGGCAGGCGGTAAGGGGGAATATAGAAGCGAAGTGCCCCGCCCAGGGCCTTTTCCCCTTCAAAGACAGTGACGGGATAGCCCCGGAGACGGAGTTCGTACGCGGCCATCAGTCCCGCGGGGCCCCCGCCGACGATGGCCACTTTTTTTTCCTGAAGCTGTCCTGCGGTCCGACGAAAAACCACCCCCGGGTAGAGATCGGCCAGATAGCGCTTCAGGGGGGCAATGGCAATAGGCTCATCCACCCGGTTCCGGGTGCAGGCGCTTTCGCAAGGGTGGCTGCAGATGCGTCCCAAAATACCGGGAAAGGGGCAGCGCTCCAGGACTACGCCCAGGGCTTCGGCCATCTTGCCGGCCTGCATGAAGCGCAGCTTCTCCCGGACCCGGATATCCAGGGGACAGGCGGCCTGACAGGGGGGCAGCTCTTCCCCGATGCACTCGGAGAGGATTTTGTCAGACCAGTTCATTGGCTGAGAATCGGACCCAAGCATGCTTTTAAATTGATCATTAAAGGGCTTAAAAGCAAGGGAAGGAGAGGGGGGTTCATCATGGCTGATCTAGAAATACAAAGGGGGATTTTTTGTAGCCCCGGGCGGTTACCGGAGTTAAGGAAGCCTGAAAAAACCAAAGGAGCGCCGGCAAAAACGGCGGTATCCTTATCACTGATTTTGACCAGTGGGCCGCTGGATAAAAAGCTGGGTAGCCCGCACCTCCCGGCCCCGGGCGGCCACGCCCACCCCCAGGTGGGTAAAGCGGGGGTCCAGGAGGTTGTCCCGGTGGCCGGGGCTGTCCAGCCAGCTTTGCATCATCATCCGGGCCAAAAGCGGGGCGTTGGCGAGGTCGTAACCCGAGCCGGTCCAGATGTTTTCCCCGGCCTTGGTAAAAGGCTGTTGATACCTGGAAACCAGGCGGGCCATGAGGGACAGACCCTCCGGGTTGGTATGGCCGAAAAACTTTCTCCGGAGCATGTCCCGGCTGTAAGTCAGGGCCACCACCTCCAGTCCCGGGTCCCGGGCCAAGGCGGGCAGGCCGTGTTGCCGGCGCACTGTATTGACCAGGGGATAGACAAATTCCGCCACCTGATTTAGGGAGATAATCCCCGGAACTGCCGGCGCCGGCTTTTCTGGGGGAGGCACCCATTGGGCATAGGCCCAGGGCAGGCTGAGGAGCAGGGACATTGTTAGAGTTAAGGTAACCAGATGTTTTCGGAAGATGTTCATGATGGAGTTTCGAGTTTTGAATTTTTATTTTTGAGTTTCGAGATGAATCATAGACTCTTATGGTTGGCAGTGAACCGCAAAAACAATACCTCCAAAAACTGATTACTGATCGCTGATTACTTACTTACCACTCACTGCTCTCTGCTTGCTAAACTCTCACTCCCCAAACCACCTCTCCTCCTGCCAGTCCACCGGCACCCGGACCAGGGGTCCCTGGCGGTGTTGGTAGATGAGGTAACCCTGGCTGGCGCCGAATTCAAAGAGCCGCCGGGTCAGGAGCACGTCCTGGCGGCAGTAGGACTCCAGTTCCTCCCATTTGCCGTTTTTATAGAGTTCCAGGGCCAAGAGACCGTTACCCGTTTTTTTATCCCCCAGGGTCTTTTCCGCCAGGTGGCCCAGGGAGAGGCGGAAGCCCAAATGATTGTGCACTTCTTCCAGGATGTCCAGGGTGGGCAGCCCGGCCAGGGGGATGGTGATATAAGGCTGGAGGACCCGGTAATCGAAGCGCTTCACATTAAAGCCCACAATCAAATCAAGTTCTTGAAGGCGCTGGGCTAATTGCTCCAGATGGGCTTCCCGGTAAACCGTGAGGCGCTCGGGACTGGTCTCCATGAGCACCGCCAGAGACACCCCCATCTGGTGGCAACGTTCCCACCCCCCGACTTCCGCGGCGGAGCAGCAGGTCTCCAGGTCCAGGAAGCCCACTCTCCGGCTGCTGAGCCAGGGCACGGCAGAAGGAGTGGATTCTACCGGGGTGGAGAAAGGTTGGACTACCTCCTCCAGGACGTGGGTTTGGGGCAGGGCAGCTTCGGCTCCCAGAAGCAGATCGGCGATCTGTCCCGCGGCCTGCTTATCCAGGGGCTTGTTGCCGGAGCCGCACTTGGGGGAATGGATGCAGGAAGGGCAGCCCTCCTCGCAGGGGCAGGCCTCGATGAGCTCCTGGCTGCGCCGAAGCAGGTCTTCCAAAATTTCGTAAGCCCGGGCGGCCAGGCCCACGCCGCCGGGATACCCGTCATAGATAAAAATCGCGGCCCGCCCTACCTGGGGGTGGGCCGGGTGGGAAATGCCGCCGATGTCATAGCGGTCCGCCAGGGCAAAGAGGGGAAACATGCTGATCAGGGTGTGTTCCAGAGCGTGGATGCCTCCCATAAAATGGAGCCCCTCCTGATAGACGGCGTTTTTCACCTGGTCCGGGATTTCCAGCCACATGCCCACGGTTTCGAAGATCTGGGGGGGCAGGTCCAGGGGCACCAGGCCCAGGAGTTCCTGGCCGGGGAGGCGGCGTTTTTCATAGGCCAGCACCCTTTCGGTAACCTTGAGGCGCCCCGTATGTGCGGTAAAGCGGGCCACCTGCCGGCTCTGCAGCACCTCCAGGATTTCCGTGTCCTTGTCCGTCTGGATGCGGGTGAAATAGTTAGGCTCCACCGGGGTGACCCAGACGTTGCGCCGCTTTAGGTCCAGGCGTTCCACCCCGAAGGTCACGGCCTTATGGAGATAGACCGCGCCGGGGTGGCATTCCTTTAAGGCCCGGTGGCCGTCCACGTGGCCGATGGGGCGCTTTTTCCCCACCTGAAAGATGGCAAAGCTTTCCCCGATACCCCGGATATTCACTTCCTTCTGAGGGAAACGGGACCGGGCGAACCAGGCCATGCCGTCGGCGCTCTGGAGCAGGTGGCCCTTCCGGGAAAGCTGGGCCACCAAGGGCTCCAGGGCTTTTAGATCAAAGAAGGTTTCTTTCTCCCGGTGCAAGGGCAGTTCCTGGGCGGCGCAGGGCAGATGGGCCTGGACCACCACCGGATTGTCCGGGTCCACCACCGCGGCCTCCAGGGGCCGCCCGAAGAACTCCTGGGGATGCTTCATGAAATACTGGTCCAGGGCGTCGGGCTGGGCCACCAGGACGATGAGGCAGTCCCGGCTCTGCCTGCCTACCCGGCCAATGCGCTGGAGCGCGGTGACCATGGTGCCGGGATAACCCACCAGGATGCAGACGTCCAGGCCGCCGATATCAATGCCCATCTCGAGAGCGCTGGTGGAGATCACCCCCCGCATCTTGCCGGAGGCCAGAGCGGCTTCGATCTCCCGGCGCTCCTCCGGCAGGAAACCGGCCCGGTAGGAACTGAGGTAACGGCGCAGTTCCGGGGCCAGGCGCTGTGCCCAAAGGTGGATGAGCTCGGTAATCTTCCGGCCCTGGGTAAAGCAGATGGTGGCCAGATTACGGCGCACGGCCTGGGCCAGGATCTGGGACGCGGTGGTGGCCGCGCCCGCCGGGGGATTCAAAAAGAGGAAGTGCTGCCCGGATTGGGGCGCGCCGCTCTCGGTGATGATCTCCACCTCCAGGCCGGTGAGATTGCCGATGAATTCCGGGGCCGCGGCGATGGTGGCCGAAGACATGAGGAATTGGGGGGACGCGCCGTAATGGGCGCAGACCCGCCTTAAGCGCCGGAGCACCTGGGCCATGTGGCTGCCGAAAATCCCCCGGTAGGTGTGGATTTCGTCAATGACCACAAAGCGCAAGTTGCCGAAAAAACCGGCCCAGGCGTCATGATAAGGGAGCAGCCCTAAATGGAGCATGTCCGGGTTGCTGATGAGGATATGGGGAGGCTTGGCCCGGAGGGCCTGGCGCTGGGAGGGCGGCGTGTCCCCGTCATAGATAGCGGCCTGCAGAAAAGGGGAGGGGAGGGCGGCGTCCAGTTCCTTCAGGGCCTTAAGCTGATCCTGCTCCAGGGCCTTCAAGGGAAAGAGATAGAGGGCATGGGCCTGGGGCTGCGTGAGCAACCGGGCCATTACCGGCAGGTTGTAGATCAGGGTCTTGCCGCTGGCCGTGGGGGTGGCCACCAGAATATGCTTGCCGGCACTGATGGCAGCCAGGGCCTCCCCTTGATGCCGGTACAGCCGGGAGATCCCCTGGCGCTTCAGGGCCGCCAGCAAAGGCCCCGGCAATCCCAAGTCGCCCTCATAATAATCCACCGGTTTCGCAGGCAAGTAGTGATAATAATTAAGGATATCCCGGTAATCAGCGGATTCTTTCAGGGATTGAATGAATTCCTGGAGCATTAACCTAAAGCCTTGGGAGAGATGGTGGGGGAGGGGGCTAAGGGCCGGTGGGCCCTTACCCCCTCCCCCACA
>JBFLZI010000120.1:0-9379 GCA_040756315.1 Thermodesulfobacteriota bacterium
ATGTTTGCGGGAGGGGGCTAAGGGGCACAGCCCCTTACCCCCTCCCCCAATCCCCCCCCCCCAATCCCTTATGGGCTTTCAAAAATTTGGTTGGGCCGGGGCCAACGGTCCCGGCCCAACCAAATCCCCTAAGCGGGTTGGGAGGGGGGGGGCGGAGGGCAGGGACCTCAGATCCCTGGCCCTCCCCCCACAAAAATAATTCTTGCTTATATCCTTAGCAAAGCTAAGGATATAAGCAAAATAATTTATAATTTACCCCTCCTTCAATTAAAACTCAAGGGTCTCTCCGGGCCGGTCCGGAAAAACTAAGGAGGGACCGTGGACGATCCCTCCCTGCTTACCCTCTTTTTATTTAACCGGGCGTAGTAGGTAGTTAACTTAAGCTTAAATATCTTTACTTGATATTTTAAGAAGACTTTTTACGTCCAAAGCCTCGTTCGCCCAGGCCTTTTTCTTTGGCCAGCTTACGCCGCTGCTCGGAATATTCCTTGCACACCAGCGGGAACTTCTTGGGTTCCAGCCCGTAGCGGCGATAGTATTCCGGGGGGGTCAAATGGTGGGCTTTGCGCAAATGGGCCTTCAGGGTACGCATCTTCTTGCCGCACTCCAGGCAGAGGACATACTTTTCTTTGACGATATCTTCCAGGGGAACCGAAGGCTTCTTGACTATTTCGGCGCCTTTGGCTTTTGCCGGGGGACCGGCTACCTCCGCCAGCGGCCCGCCGGCCAACGCGGCTAAGATATCATGAATGTCTTTAATCTCCTCTACTAATTCTTTGGGAGAGAGTTCGGTCATAGAAGCATGAGAGATGACAATCTGAGCGGTCAATTTAAGTATTTCCGTAGCCATAAAAATCTTTCCTCTCTTGGCGTTTTTTAATTACTGGAGTGAACTAATGGCTAGATACACCCTAATGTTATTTTATATTTAAGTCTGATTTCTTCTGTCAAGTTATTTTTATATTTATTCACAATTTTTTATAGTCTCTCCATTTATTCCTGAGTTTCTAAACTGAGGAAATCCAGTTAGTGCCAATCAAGATTTTGTTCCCTGAGCGATATTTTGCAACAGTATCGGGTCATTTATGGTAATCCGGCCTTTATCCTCCGATATTGCGCCAACACTTTTAAATCGCGCCAAAGTTCGGGACAGGGTTTCACTGATAGTGCCCAGATATGCTGCTAAATGAGTTTTGGTTATGGGCAAATCAAAAGTTAACCCTTTAGCAACCTCACCATGAGTTTCCCGGCATTTTTCCAGGACGTAGCGGGCCAGGCGGGCCGAAACTTCCTTCAAGGACAGATCTTCCAGTTGCCGGGTTAAATGAAAGAGTAAACGGCTCAAAGTGGCCAACATATTCCGAGCCAATCTGGGGGAAGCGGTTAGTAAGTCCAGAAAGTCCACCTTGGGAAAAAATAACATTTGACAATCTTCCAGGGCCATGGCCGTGACCGGATAACCGGACTCGGCCAGGACCGCGGCCTCCCCGAAGGTCTCCCCGGGTCCCACCAATCGGATGATGTATTCCTTGCCGTCCGGAGAACTCTTCACCAGTTTGACATGGCCTTTGAGCAGGATATAAAAACCCTGGGCTTCCCGGCCTTCCCAGAAAATATAGGCCTCCTTGGGAAATGTTCGGGTTATGGCCATCTGGGCCAGGGGCTCTAAGTCATTATCCGCCAACCCGGAAAAGAGATAAATCTCCTTCAGCACTTTCTGCTTCTGAATCGGTTCTTCTTTAGCCCCGTCGTTCATTCCGACCTCTAGGTCTTTAGTGCCTAAATTGTAGTCCGGAATGCTTGCTAATCACAATGAGATTTTGGCAAAGGCAGAAGCGCGGGCAGAGGATGGTCGTACACCCCCCCTCTCTTTGCAGTTGACGTGATGCTAAGGCCCCGGTAAGATAGCGGACGGCGTTAAGCCGTCATCACCCGGGGCCGCGCCGCAGCCCCGGCGTTATTCACCGGCGGAAAGGAGCAAGCCATGTCCTGGCCTAGAGGGATTGTCATCGCTTTTCTGTCCATCATTTGGGTCCTGGGCGGTTGCGCCCCGAAAGAGGGCAACGACATCCGCCTGGGAGTCAATGCCGAACTCACCGGCAGCAAGCCCACCGTGGGAGACTCCTGTAAGAAGGCGGCCCAACTTCTGGCCGAGCAAGTGAATCAGGCCGGAGGCCTGCCTTTGGGGGAGAAGAAATGGCGAATAACCATCATCACCGAAGACAATGAGGACAAGCCCGAGTCCGCCGCGGCCGCAGCCCAGAAGCTCATCACCCAGAACAACGTGCTGGCCGTCATCGGCCCCAACGCCTCCGGCAATGCCATCCCCGCGGCCCGCATCTGCGAAGACGCCAAGGTGATCATGGTCACCCCCTGGTCCACCAATCCCAAGACCACGGAAGGCAAGCATTTTGTCTTCCGGGCCTGCTTTATTGACGATTTCCAGGGCCAGGTGATGGCCAAGTTCGCCCGGGATAACCTCAAGGCCCCCACCGCCGCGGTCCTTTATGACGTGGCCTCCGAATACAACAAGGGCATCGCCGAGTTCTTCAAGAAATTTTTTGAGGAAGCGGGAGGCAAGGTGGTGGCCTTCGAATCCTATACCAAAGACGACAAGGACTTTTCTTCCCAGCTCACCACTATTAAAGCGGCCAATCCCGCGGTCCTCTTCCTGCCCAATTACTATAACGAAGTGCCCTTGCAAGCCCAACAGGCCCGGCGCCTGGGAATCACCTGCCCCATCATCGGCTCCGACTCCTGGGGCAGCGAAGAACTACTACGCCTGGCGGGCCAGGACCTGGAAGGCTCCTACTTCAGCACCCACTATGCCCCGGATATCGCCACCCCCAAGGCCCAGAAATTCATCAAGGACTACGAAACCAAATACGGCAAGAAACCTGACGACGTGGCCGCCCTGACCTACGACGCCGGCAACCTGCTCCTCGCCGCCATCACCCAGGCCGGAGTCCCGGACCGACAAAAAGTCCGGGACGCCCTGGCTACCATCCAGGAATTCGAAGGCGTCACCGGCAAAATGCAGTTCAAAGGCACCGGGGACCCCATCAAAAGCGCCGTCATCCTCCTGATCAAAGACGGCAAATTCACCTACCACGCCAGTGTGCAGCCTTAGGGGAGTGATTGTTGGGGGAGGGGGCTAAGGGCCACAGGCCCTTACCCCCTCCCCCAAACCCCCACTCCCAATCCCATATGGGCTTGTAAAAATTTGGTTGGGCCGGGGCCAATAGCCCCGGCCCAACCAAACCCCATCCGCGGGTTGGGGAGGAGGGTGTGGGGGGAGGGGCAGGGACCTCAGGTCCCTGGCCCCTCCCCCCACATCGTCCTAGACCCCCCTCACGGCAACCGGCTCGGCCTTATGTGGTGGTGTTGGCGCTCTCGGTAAAGCCGATGGTCAGGGCTGCGGGAATCAGGCAAAGGTAACAGGCCCCGCCCAGCATAAGGGCCGCGCTGATGCCGAAGGCGATGCTGAGGCCCACGGTGACGCTGGCGGCCAATACCCCCGCGGCCCCGTTAATGCCCCAAAACCAGGGGGTGGGCTTAGGGTTGCGCGCGGCTACCAGGCGCATGCCGGTGGGAAAGCCGAAGCCCATCAACAAGCCGGCGGGCGCGATAATGGCGACGCAGAGAGCGCAGCGCCTCACCAGGTCGGCCTGGTCCCAGGCCAGGAGCACCGAGGGCATCCAGCTTGACAGGGTAAGAATATAAGCCCCGGTCAACCCGGACCAGAGTATCAGTTTGACGGCGCGGTTCAGGGGCCAGCGGTCGGAGATGAGGCTCCCCACCCCCGTGGTCAGGATCAGGCTGAAGAGCACCACGCTGAGAGAATAGATGGGGTGACCCAAAAAAACGCTCATCCGTTGTAAGAGACCGATTTCCACGGTCATGAAGCCGATGCCGATGAGGAAGAAATAGGTGGTGCCGCCCAGGACCAATCTTTTGCTCATGCCCCGAAGGGCCGGCCGCAGAGGGATGACAATGGTGAGCAGCACCATTACCACCGAAACCAGGAGGATGAGGAGCAGGGTCAGGGCTGCCAGGAGATTGCCGTACATCACCCCGGAGGGATTTTTAATCACCGCTAAATTAAAGACCGTCAGGGGCTTATAGAAGGGCAGTTGGTTAAAGAAAAAGGGCCGGTCGTCCGTGGGCGGTTTCAGATCCAGTTCAAACCCGGCGGTATATTGGGCCAACTCCCGGCCATTTCTGGCCTTAAAAATAGATTGCAAAACTTTGGAGCGGGGCGGGGCGGCGGGGCGCAATAGCACCTGGTACTTGAGATGGGCGGCGGCCTGGTTTAAGGCCTTGAGATCCTCCGGGGAAAAGGGGGAGCGGGCCACTAGCATGGTGGCAATATTTTGGGCCGCGGCCACGAATATATGGCGCTGGGGTTCAGTCACCCCCAGGTCTAAGAGAGTTGCCGCGGCCAGGCTGATTATCCGCCCGGTTTCATTCACCTGGCCCGGGGCATACCAGCGGCTCACGGTAAAGACCCCGGTGGGCGTCAAGCGGGCCAGAAAGATCTTTAGGGCCTCCACGGTATAAAGGCCGTTCTCACTCAGGGTGAAGGCCCCGGCCCCGGTGGCGGCCTCAGTATCGGTCAGGGTCATTTGAATGATGTCAAACTTCTCCCGGGTGCGGGCGAACCAGCTTCGGGCCTCGTCCACCACCAAGCGCACCTGGTCTAAGCCATGGAGACCGGCATAGGGGGCGAAACGGGTGTCCTGGGTCAAGAGTCTGATAAAGACCGGATTGATCTCCACGCCGGTGATATCCCGGAGGCCAAAGACCCAGGCGGAGAGAACGTCCCGCCCCCCGCCGACGCCGATGATCGCCGCCCGCCGCCGCTGGGGCAGGAAGTAGGCCAGGTTGGTCACATCATATTTCAGGAACCCGGCCTCCTCAATATTGCCGTGGAAGCGATACATGGTGGTGGAGGCAAATCCGTCAATTTCCATATATTTCTTGTCCACCAGAAGCCCGGCGGGCAATCGGGGGGAAGGTCCCCAGATTTGCGGGGCTCCCTTCCAGGAATCGGTGAGCACCGTGACCCGGGAGAAGGAGTTCCATTCCTCCACCAGGGATGGACTCCGTCTCTCAATTTTGTCCTTGACGATCAAGGGTTGCAGGCCGTAGGGTGTAAGGCCGTTGGCCGCGGCCAGGAGAACCAGGCCCAGGAAAATCGACCACCGAAACTTCAGGAATGAGGCGAAAGGAGGAAGTTTTTCCGGCTGGCCGCCGATGCCGGAGCCGGCGAAAAATATGGCACCCGCCCCGGCGAGAGCACCCACCCAGATGACCGCGGACGGCCCGTCGGTGCTGTTGAGCAAGAGGAGGACCCCCAGGCAGCCCACCGCGGCGCCCAGAAGATCGACGCCGTAAACCCGTCCGATGGGGTAGGGGCTGCGGGTGAGGGCCAGGCTGATGGTCACCCCGGAAAAGAAATAAGGCACCGCCATGCACCCGGCCAATAACACCCAGACGATAATGCCGGTAAGAGAAAAGGTTATGGTCAGAGTCAGGGACATTTGTAAAACCAGGGACAATAGCGTGGTCAAGGCAAAGGCCCCAGTCATATAGCCCAGGTCATATGACAGGGTTTTGCCGCTGTAGCGCTCCCCCTTCAAATAGACCCATACCGCGCCGGCAGTCAGGCCGAACATGGCCATGCTGATGGCGAAAAAAGCCAGATGATACCAAAGAATCACCGACAGGAGGCGGGTTTCAATTAACTGGAGCATTAAGGTGGCCCCAGTGACTAAAAATACCCCAGCATAAAATCTAAAACGCGGCATGGTTAGATCTCCAGAGAAGAATTGGGGTAGAGGGCTAAGGGGCACAGCCCCTTACCCCCTCCCCCCGCATCATTCTAAACCCTCCTCAAAGCCACCGCCTCGATTTCTACGGCTGCGCCCCGGGGCAGGCCGCCCACCTGGATGGTGCTACGGGCCGGAGGGTGTTCCGGAAAGAGTTCGCCGTAAACCCGGTTCATCTCCGGGAAGTCGGCCAGGTCCGCCAGAAAAACGGTAGTCTTGACTACGTCTTTCAGGGTGAGTCCGGCCGCCGCCAGGATGGCCTTAAGGTTTTCCAGCACCTGTACGGTCTGGACGACGATATCCCCCTTGACCATTTGGCCGCTTAAGTCCAGGGGAATTTGGCCGGAGACAAACAGAAAGGGGCCGGCCGCCACTGCCTGGCTATAAGGGCCGATGGCGGCCGGGGCCTGGTCCGTGCTGATAATCTGCTTTTTCATAGGCTAGCAATCCTTTGGGGTTTTTTTTAAACATTGGGTCCAGGTCGGTTCTTTGACCGGTTATTTTAATGGATGTGTTGGAGGAATGTCGGATAATTCATTCTTTAAATCGCCTTTCTGAACCAGGGCCTTTTCCTCTTGAAAAGAAAACCCGCGCTAATCAAGAAAGAAAGGGCTTGAAGAATGTTTTCGGGTCTGTTAATGGTTAAGAAAAAATTCTGGAGGAATCTCAATGGGGTTATGGCTCAAGTGCCCGGCCTGTCAGGCGAAAAATCCCCTCGACCTTAAGTCTTGCACTGCTTGTGGCGCCTCCTTGGAAAATCTCCCCACGGCTAAGCGGGTATATATTTTAGGCGCGGCCGACACCCCCGGCCCGGAAGCGACGTTGCCTTCTCTTCCCCCGCAAGCCTCCGGCGAAACCCGTCCCGTAGTCGTGGAAGCCCCAGAGGCCCCTGCCAAGGGAAAAAAAGGAGCCAAAGCTCCCAGGAAAAAGAAAGACTAGATTCAGGCCCGGGCTTGAGACCGTTTGATCAGCCCCAGGAGTAGTTTCACCAGATGCGGTTCGGCCCGGTTCACGGTGGCGATAATCTCCTCCAGGGAGATAGGGGCCATGGCGTCGGGGAGGTTGACATTGCTGATGACGGAGATGCCCAGGACCCTGAGGCCGGCATGTACGGCCACGATTGCTTCCGGCACGGTGGACATGCCCACGGCGTCAGCCCCGATTAACCGGAGGAAGCGGGTCTCCGCCGGGGTTTCCAGACTGGCCCCCTTGACCGCCACATAGACTCCTTTTCTTAAAGGCAAGCCCTCCCGAAGAGCCACCTCTTCAGCCCACTCCAGCAATTGCCGGTCATAGACCTGGCTCAAGTCCGGGAACCGGGGACCCCAGGCCTCGATATTTTCCCCCACCAGGGGGTTATCCCCCAGGAAATTGATATGATCACAGATAAGCATCAGCTCCCCGGCCCGGAAATAAGGGTCCAGGCCCCCGGCAGCATTGGTGATCACCAGATTTTTCACCCCCAAGGCCGCCATGACCCGCACCGGGAAGGTGACTTGCTTAAGGGAGTAGCCCTCAAAGGCATGTAACCGGCCCTGAAACACCAAGACAGGGGCGCCGGCCAGCCGACCCCAGCACAGGCGTCCCTGGTGGCTGGGACTGGTGGCCCGGGGAAAATGGGGCAACAACTGATAAGAACAGGCACTTCCACCTTCCAGATACTCCGGCAGCAATCCCTGACCAGTGCCCATAATGATGCCCCACTCCGGCTGCAGGTCCAGTTTGGGAGCCAGGAACCGGGCGCATTCTTCCACCTGTTGGCGATATGACTCACTCGGCATAGGTTCCCCTTACCCGTTTTTCCCAATATTGCCCCAGGACGGATTTTTTCTCAACCGCAAATCTCCCCCCTCCCCGATGATCCCTTTCTCGGATTATTCCCCCCTTGACACTTTACCGGGTTGGCATTAAAAGAAACATATCTTTTTGGCAAACGGCGGGGAGATGCCTAGACCGAAAAAATGCCGGTGGGTGGAGCGGGTCCCGGGAGTAACCTTTTTCAAGCCCCAGGGAATTCCCCTCAGGCACCTGGAACACGTGGTCATCACCGTGGACGAACTGGAGGCCTTGCGCCTTTCCGACCACCTCAGCTTTAGTCATGAAGAGGTGGCTAAGCAGATGCAGGTGTCCCGGCCCACGATAACCCGGATGTTGGCCCGGGCCCATCGCACCGTCGCCGATGCCCTGGTGCATGGGAAGGCCATCCGGATCGAAGGGGGAGATTACCAACTGGAAAACTTAGGCCCGGGCTGCCCGAAATGCGGGTTCCGGGGTGAAGCTTTTAAGAATGGGGAGCTACCGGCTGTCTGTTCCAATTGTGATGCCCAGGATCGGGAACCCACCATTCCTTAAAGCCCATCAGCAATTCCCATCATTAAAGCTGAAGATGCGCCTGGCCCTTAAACCTTAGCGTTGATCTGGCGGGGTTGGCCGTCTGCGGGGGAGAACTACGGATATGGGTGATTCCATCACATACAAGGAAGCTGGGGTGGATATTGATAAAGCCGACGCCTTTATCAAGAAGATCCGACCCCTGGTAAAATCAACCTATCGCACCGGCGTCCTGGGACAGATCGGCGGCTACGGCGGACTCTTTCATTTGGACGTCCAGAAATACCGCGACCCGGTGCTGGTTTCCGCCACCGACGGGGTGGGCACCAAGGTCAAAATCGCCATCCTGATGAATCAACATGACACCATCGGCATCGATCTGGTGGCCATGTGCGTCAACGACATCATCACCCACGGAGCCGCTCCCTTATTCTTTCTGGATTACCTGGCCATGGGGCAACTCTCCGCCGAGACCGCCACCCAGATCATCAAGGGGATCACCGAGGGGTGCCGCCAGGCCCTCTGCTCATTAATTGGCGGGGAGACCGCCGAGATGCCCGGTCTTTACCAACCCGGCGACTATGACCTGGCCGGTTTTGTGGTGGGCGTGGTGGAACGGCAACAACTCATCGACGGCTCGGACATCGCCGTGGGCCACCGCCTCATCGGCCTGGCCTCCAGCGGTCTCCATTCCAACGGCTATTCCCTGGTGCGCAAGGTGCTTTTTGACCACCACAGTCTTTCCGTCTTCGACGACATCCCGGACTTAGGCGGCCGGCTGGGTAAGGAGCTCCTGAAACCCACCCGTATTTACGTAGAGACGGTCCTCAACGTGCTGCGGGACTTCCCCGTGAGCGGCATCTGCCATATCACCGGCGGCGGCTTGCCCGGCAATCTGCCCCGCATCCTGCCCCGCTCCTGCCAGGCAGTGATCCACCTGGACTCCTGGCCGACCCCCCCCATCTTCCGCTTCCTCCAAGAAAAGGGCCAAATTTCTCAAGACGAAATGCTGCGCACCTTCAATAACGGCATCGGCCTGGTCCTGGCCCTACCGGAGGACGCGGTGGCCGACGTCCTCCTCCGCCTCCAAGGCCTGGGCGAAGCAGCCTTCACCATCGGCACCGTCAAAGCCCGTAAACCCACCAAAGCCCCCCCTGTGGTGTTTGTGTGATGTTTGTGGGGGGAGGGCCAGGGACCTGAGGTCCCTGCCCTCCCCC
>JBFLZI010000121.1:0-9327 GCA_040756315.1 Thermodesulfobacteriota bacterium
CGGCGAAGAATCTCGTCTTTACCGGAAATCAAGAGACCCTTCGCCTGCGGCTCAGGGTGACAAAATGGGCAATACTGCATATAAAAAAACCATAAACATGTTCAATTATTTATGACGCTATGTATAACTTGATGATCTCAATTATCTTTTTAACAGAAAACCGAAAACAGAAAATGGTATTACTCAATAAAACACTGGGGGTCTTCTCCTAAGAAATCCGCGGTTCCCTGGGCCTGGGCGTAGGCGTAAGCAATGGCCCGGCAGCCCCGGCACAGGGCCCATCTTGAGCAATCGCCGCATTTCCCGTGGTATTGAGACTTATCCCGGAGCCTTTCCAGGACCGGGGAGGTGGCCCAGACCTCGCGAAGAGAATCCTGGCGCACGTTGCCGATGGGGATAGGCAAGCGCCGGCAAGGCAGAATCGTGCCGTCGGGGAGCAGGGTGAGGCCGGAGACCCCCGCGGCGCAACCGCCGGTGGGGACGGCGCCGTTAGCCTCAGCTACCGGCAAAGACATTTGCGCCACCAGGGGGTCGCCGCTCATAAGGGCCAAGCTGTCAACCTCTAAGGAAAGAATCGCCTCATAAAGCTGTTTGACTTCCGCGGGGGAGAGCATTTGGGTCAGCAGGTCGCGGCCCCGGCCTGAAGGCACCAGGCGGGAGAAACCCAACTCCGGCACCCCCAGGGTGGTGGCGATTTCTATTAGATCGTGAAAATAGGCGGCATTATATTGGGATAAGGTGGCGTTCAGGGAGACTTTCACCCCCGCGGCCAGAAGCTGGCGGATACCGGTCAGGGACGCGGCAAAACTCCCTTTCCCCCTAATGCGGTCATGGATTTCCGCTGGCCCCTCCAGGCTGACCTGGACTCCTTGCACCCTGAGGGCCGCCAGGGTCCGGGCCGTCTCCGGGGAGATCAGCGTGCCGTTGGACAGGATATACAAGTCAAAGCCGGTGGCGGCCAGGCGTTCCAGAATGGTGAAAATATCCGGCCTTAAGAAGGGCTCCCCCCCGGTGATGTTAAAACTGGGGGAAAAGTCAATGCCGTAAGCCTCCTGCCAGTACTCCAGCATGCCGACAATTTCGCTGATGACCCCTGCTATTTCCGGCAGAGTCATCTCCTGGGTGAGGCCCCCTTCCTGGTAACAGTGGCGGCATTTCAGATTACACTTATCCGTTAGGTGCCACTGGATAATAAATTCATAGCCTTGGGCGGAAGTCATGATTCTCCGTCTCTAATTAATTGCCGGACCAGCAGCGACATATCTTCCCGAAACCGGCGAAAAGGGCAGATAGGGCAAGGGGACTGACTCTGGATGGAGGGCCACCCTCACCTTTGCCGTATCTGCCCGATGATTTTTAGTTGCTGAACCAGCAACTATCAGGCCTTTCACTTCTTTCACTTGTGGCATACCCTGCCGGGATTCTCCAGCACCGACTTCTTAATCTTACCCCAGAAGGCAGCCTCCTTGACCAGAGCCGTATCGCTGATGGTCTTCTTCACCCCGTGTCACCTCCTTTCCCTTTAGATAAAGGAAACATAAGGATTTCCCACCCATTGTCAAGCCGGCCCGGGATTGTCCTGAAGGTGTTGAAGTTGGGGTTAAAGGGGGAGAAGCGCCTAAATTAAGCGCTCGAATAACCCTTTTTTTGTCATCCTGAACGAAGTGAAGGATATCAAGTTATTAAAAATACGAGATTCTTCGCTTCGCTCAGAATGACATTGCCGGTGCCGCAGAGGTTTTGCAATAGCTTCTAGTAATTCCCCAGCAAACGTAAATTTTATGGTAGGGGCGGCCTAAGTGTCCGCCCTTGATTTTGGGCGCACACCCAGGTGCGCCCCGACATTTTATTACTTTGTTGAGTGCGAATTGGTATCAGTATGCCTTTTGGACATGAAGGGAAATCAAATGGGGCTGGCTGAAGCAATAATACATTAAGATTGATCATATTATTTACAGAAAAATGGTAGCGCCATAATAGTAATGGCTAGTTATACCTCGGTAAAGTATCCACTTCCGTCATCTATAATACCTGCTGATACTAAATTATTTGTTAACCCAAACTAAAAACTATTGATGGGGGGGCTGCGAATAGTGCGGTAGGGGAGGTCGTCTTGAAAGGGAAATAGGGATATGCTATCCTCTGGGCTAGCCGCAGGGGAGCCGGGAAGATGGCCAATGCCGATGTAATCAGGGAATAGGGCAATAATTTGAGCAAGTTATCCGCCGATATGCAGCCATCCTACCAGCGTTTCGGCCCGGGCCGCCCTTTCCTGGTTCTTAGCCTGATGCTCCTGGCCCTGCTGGGCACTGCCGCCGGGGGGGCCGAAGATAACCCCGCCGCTCCCCATCTCATTCTCCGGTCCTTGAAGATCACCGGCAACCGGATTATCTCCAGCGAAAAGATCAAGGACGAGTTGACCCTGCCCCTGCCCTCCCGCTGGCCCTGGATAGCCCCGCCCCCCTTCCGGCCCCAGGAACTGGAAGGAGACCTGGAGCGTCTGCCGGTCTTCTTCCGCACCCAGGGTTTTTATCATACCCACATCGTCCCGACGATTCACCAGGATGAAGCCGGCCAGGTGGACGTGGTCTTGGACATCACCGAGGGGCCCTGGGTCATGGTGGAAAAGTTGGACTTGGAAGTGCCGGTGGCTTCCCTGGAACCTGAACTTACCGAACTTAAGGCCAAAAGCCCCCTGAGGCTGGGGGAGCGGTTTACGGAAAAGGGCTATGAAGAACTGAAAAATCTTTATTTGAACTACCTCCTGGACCATGGTTATCCCCGGGGTAAAATAGCCGGCAAGGTTCTCCTGGACGAAGAGCTGAACACCGCCCGGATTTTCCTCAAAATTGAGCCCGGCCCTTTATGTTATTTCGGCGAAGTTACCATCCGGGGGGACTTACAGACCCCGGATTACATTATCTTGCGGAAGTTAACCTTTAAGAAAGGGGAGCCTTTCTCCTATAATGCCCTGTACGACAGCCAAAAACGCCTCTATGCCCTGGACCTCTTCAGTAGTGTCACCCTTTCGCCCCAAGAAGTGCCGCCGGGGGAACACTCCATACCCGTTGCCATTGACCTCCAGGAGAAAAAGAAGCGCTCTTTAAAACTGGGGTTGGGCTATGGCACGGAAGATGAGTTCCGGGCCCGGGTGGGACTCCGCTTGAGAAATTTGGGGGGCGGAGGCCGCCTGCTGGACTTGGATGCCAAGTACTCTTCCCTGGAAAGCCGGGTCATGGGCACCTTTACCAACCCGCAACTCTGGGCCACCCGAAACGACCTGGTCTTCCAGAGCGGCCTGGTGCGCCGCTATCTGCCCGGGTTTACCGATCGTTCCGTCTTCACCCAGACCCGGCTGGAGCGGGACCTGCCCTGGCACCTCCGGGGTTATGTGGGGCACGGCCTCGAATTTGCCCGGCCCTTCAACATTCCCTTGGATACCTTGCTGCTCCTCAAGGAGACCCAAACCGGAAGGCTGTACCGCACCTCTAAGGCCCTCCTGGGTTTGCGCCAGGATACCACGGATAATCCGGTCTATCCCCATCGGGGGGGAATCCTCTCCGCGGTGGGGGAAGCCGCCCCGGATTTCTTCGGCTCTAACCTGCAATACGCCCGCACTTTGCTGGAGGCCCGCCGCTATCAGAGTCTGGGGGCAACGGACTACATTCTGGCCGGCCGGGTTAAACTGGGGATGATGGAACCCATGCAGGCCACCAGTGATATTCCCATCTTATACCGCTTTTTCTGCGGCGGCCCGGACAGCGTCCGGGGTTATCGCCTGGACTACCTAGGTCCCCGAAATCTGGGAGGTTTTCCCATCGGCGGGAACGCTCTTTTGGAAGGCAGTCTGGAGGCCCGCGTACCCATTTATAAGGAATTCCACGCCGTGGGTTTTTTGGACTTCGGCAATGTCTATCTGAAAATCCGGGATTTGGATGTAGGCCAACTGAAGTATGCTTCCGGTTTCGGTCTGCGTTATAATACCCCTATCGGCCCCCTGGGAGTGGACGTGGGCTTCCCCTTGAACCCCATCGACCCCCAACGGGACAAATATCAGATTAACTTAACCATCGGGCAATCTTTTTAAAGAGGTCTGAGGAACTGGATTGTGAGGGGAGGGGCCAGGAACCAGTGAGTTTCGAGTTTTCGGTTCGAGTTTCGAGTAAGACATGCTTTTCTTAAAACTCGAAACTATTCCCTACCCCCTTAAGGAAAAACTTTCTCCATGAAGCGTATCCGGTTCATTCTTCTAGCCATCCTGCTCCTGCTTTTCTTGGTCGGCTTAGGCGGCTCTTTCCTGCTGCGCGCCGATTTCTTCTGGAGCTGGGGGGGGCGCTATCTGGTGAGCCTGGCCCAGGAACGCCTGCCCGGGAAACTCACCGTCCGGCAGATAGACGGCAATCCCCTCACCGGACTCACCTTTACCGATATAGTGGTGTCAGATTCCCAGGGGGAAGTGTTGCGGGTCCCCCGGCTGGAGATGCGTTTCTCCCTTTGGTCCTTCGTGAAGTTACAGCCGGTGATCGCCCGCCTGGCTGTTTATGAGCCTCATCTGACCCTGCGGGCCGGGAAAGAGAGCCTGGGGAGGCTCGGGCCTCTCCCGAAGCCTGGGGGAGCCCCCGAGGCCGCAATTCCTTTCCGCTCCCTGACCTTTTCCCAGATATTGGTGCAGGATGGAGAGATCGCCCTCTTTCAGGCCGGGGAGACCCAACGCTGGCAAAAATTGTCTCTGCAACTGTCCCTAACCGTGCTTTACCCCCTGCAGCCCCAGCAAGCCGTCCTGGTGCGCCGGGCCTCCCTGGCGGTCACCTCTCCCTGGGGACCCCTGGGTCTTAACAGCCGTTTTTCCTATAGCCATCAACGTCTGAACCTGCTGGCCTTAACCGTGGAGGCCTGGGACCGGGATCTGCTGGCCCTGACGGGAGAAGTCCGCCTGGACGAGAAAGAGCCCGTCCTGCAACTGGCCGGTGAGTTTGGTCCCCTCACGGCCCAGGAGATGCGCCGGGTTTGGGGCGGGTGGCCTGCCCCTTGGGAGCTGGCCGGCAGATTCCAGGTCCAGGGAACCCCGGCCCGGCTCCAGCTTACCGGCATCGGCCGGCTGCATCCGGTGGCCTATACCCTGAAAGGCCTCCTGACCCGCCACCCGGAAAAGTGGGACTACGATCTTAACTTGAACCTGGATGGCCTGAGAGGGGAGATGCTGGAGCCGGTCAATAAATTCTGGGCCCAAAAGGTCAGGGGCCTAGGTCCCCTAACCGCCCGGCTTAACCTTCAGGGGAGTGGTTTTGCCTGGCCTCCCCCCCGATTTGCCTGGACCCTGGAAGGTTCTCCCGTAAAGCCGGGAGCGGCTCCACTGGAGCAACTGAAAATCAGCCTGGCGGGGAATGACCGGGAGCAGCAGATCCAGGGGCTGATCCAGGGCAACTTCGGCCGCCTCACTCTCCTGGCCCGAGGTCCCCTTTTTGCCCACCTCCGGGGAGAGTTGAAGGTCCAGGCGGAGGGCTGTCAACCCACCCTCCTGGGCCTGGCCGCCCCCCCGGGAAGTCTGCTCAACGGCAACTTTACCGGGCGTTTCCACTGGCCGGAACTCCCCTCTCTCCCGAGCCTCTCCCTTTCCGGGGAAGTGGCCGCCAGCGGGCGCCTGGGCCGGGAGTCCCTAAAGGAATTGCGGGGCCGCCTGGTCTGGGAGAAAGCTCGACTGGGAATCCCCCAGGCCCGGCTGCAAGTGGGGGAATTAAGGGCGGACCTGCAAGGCTCCCTGGATAAGGACAGGGTGGATTTATACTATCGGGCCGGCTTGTCTCCAGGCGGCTCCTGGCCTTTACTGCCTGCCGGCCGGGGCCGCCTGACCGGGGAAGGCTCTCTCACCGGTCCTCTGAGCCGGCCCTTGTTCACCTTGAAGGCCCAGGGCCGGTCCCTGTCCTGGGGGGCTTGGCGGCTGGCCCGGGCCAACATCAATATCAGCGGCATGGGCTGGCCCCCCCATTGCGGCTCCCTGTCACTCCAGGGGAAAGGGCTGATTACCCCGGCAGGAGACTTTTCCCAGGCCTATTTCTACTGCCAGGGCAGCGGGGATCATTGGCGGGTGAATCTTAAAGCCGCTTCTCCCCAAGGCCCCCGGGTCGAGCTCCTGGGGGCTGCCGATCTGGCCCGCCGCCCTTACCAAATTAGCCTGGAGCGCTGCGGTTTTCAACTGGAGGGATTCTCCGGCCACAACACCGGCCCGGTCCAGGTGCGGATACTCCCCGGCCTGGAACTGGCCCCGGCCACCTTTCAGATAAATGAGGGGAGATTAACCCTGGCCGCCCGGGTTCAGGGCGACAAAGTCTCCGGCCATCTGGAAGCCGGTGACCTGCCCGGAGAGGTCTTTCGGCTCAAGGGCATCCCCCTGGCGGGAAAGATCAACGGCCAGGTGACCTTGCAAGGGAAGGCCAGCCGCCCCACCTTTCAGGGACAGTTCGCCCTGAAGTCGGGACGTTGGGGGGATTTCCCGTTTAATTCCCTGAGCACTACCTTGAATTATCAAGACACCCGCCTGGAACTGGCCGGCAGCCTGGAAGAAAAGGCCTCCGGCCCGCGCCTGGTCTGGCAGGGCCATCTGCCCCTCGATCTCTCCCTCAACCCGGTTAAGATGGCCTTACGGGACGAAGAAGTGAACCTCCAGGTCCAGGGAGAAAACGCCAATCTCTCTCTCTTGGCGGCCCTGACTCCGGAGGTGCAGGCCGCGGCCGGGCCTCTGGATATCCGGGCCGAATGGCGGGGACGGGCCAGCCAGCCCCAGGTATCCGGCCTGATCCGCTGGGGGCCGGGACAGATCACTCCTCGCCAGGCCGGGCTCTCTTACCGTCTGGAGCCTGGGGAGATTCGTTTGGCGGGCGACAGCCTGACCATCCCCCCCATAACCCTGGTAAGCGGCGGCACTGCCACCTTAACCGGCAACATCACTCTGGCGGGCTTCTTACCCAAGCAACTGGACGCCCGGGTCCAACTCCAGAATTTTAAGGCCTTGGGCCGGATCGGCTCCGAAGCCGTGGGCGACGGCACCATTACCCTCACCGGCCCCTGGTCCGCTCCGCTGCTGCAAGGCCATCTCCTGGTCACCCAGGCCACTTTCAACACCAGTTTTTTCCAAACCTCCATCCACAAGGACATTGTCCTGGTGGGTCAACCTTCAAAGCCGGAGACGCCCGCACATCCTAAGACCCGGGCCCCGGCCTTTGAGAGAAATCTGCGTATGGCTCTGGTCTTGGAGAGCACCGGGGGGGTGTGGGTCAAGAATAAACGTCTCAAGATCGAACTGGCGGGGCGCCTTAAAGCCAGCAAAACCCCGGGCCAGCCGGCCCAGGTGGGGGGAGACCTCAAAGCCTTGCAAGGCACGGTGGAAATTCAAGGACGCCCCTTTAAAGTGGTGGAAGGCATGATTCACCTGCCGGGGAGACCCGGGGCCACCACCACCCTGGAAGGTCGGGCCACTTATGAAATGGGGGAGGTTACCCTGGTGGTGGATGCCTCCGGTCCGGCCAGCGCGCCGGTGGTGCGCATGGGAAGCATCCCCCCGCTGCCGCCCCCGGATGTGCTGGCCTACCTGTTATTCGGCCGTCCGGCTCAGGCCCTGACCCGGGAAGAATATTCCACCGTGGGCCAGCAAGCCGCCACTATCCTGGGCGGGGTGGCCGCCAAAAAAATCCAGGAATTTTTGGGCAAAGATTTTCCCCTGGTGGGCGATATCAACACCGTCACCGGCCAACAAGCCATCGGCGTGGCCAAACCCCTGACCAAAGACATCACCGTTTCCCTGGAACGCAAGACTGACCCGGTGTATCGGGATGACGCCAACCAGCTCCGTCTGGAATACCGGATCAACCGCTATCTGGGCGTGGAGTCGCAACTGGGCCGCCGCAACTCCGGGGCCGACGTCCTGTTTAACCTGGATTGGTAGGATTGACCCAGGTTGGGGGGGAGGTGGCCGGGACCGGCATCATCTTAAAAGTGGTTTTTCCCGCCTCCGAATACCAATCCGCTTTCAAAGGGTTTTAACCTGTGGCGGACCAGGAGTTCGCCCGCCAATTCAGGACGAATACCAGATTCGCCCCTTGGACAGAAACCTACCCTTGCTGGCGAATTGAGACTTCTGCGAGAGTCTCAATCGCCGTTTTTTTTGGATCAAAATGGAGCGCAGGCGCCCCCGCCTGGGACTAAATGTAGGGTGGACAGCCGCGGGCGGCTATCCTCCGTGAGACTTTCGCAGTCCCGAATTGGTGCCAGGGCTAATCTTTATTCAAGGGAGAGACGATAAAAAGGGGTAAAGCCTCTTGAGGCCTCAGGCTCAGGGAAGGTCCAGGTGTCTGGAGGGGAGCCTGACGTAATTAAGATCAAGGAGGATCGTCATGAAGCGGTTGGCCAGGTGGGAACTGGTGGGAGTAGGGGTTATTCTGGTGGTGTTCTTGATCAGGCTATTTTAAAATTATGGGAAAATGCGAGGGAGGGTGCCGATGAGAAAAGTCCTTTTGGTCTTAGGCGTGATAAGTATTCTTGGTCTAACTCTTTTCCTGGTGGTGCCGCCAGAGACCATAGCCCAGTGGGGCGCCATCGGCACCGGCGTCGATGCCGCCCGCCGGGCCGCCCAGGAAAGGGAGAGACCTGCAGCCCCTGCGCCCGGGCCCCATAATGTTGCCAGTGAAGCGGTGGGGGGCAAGGGTCTGGCCACCACGACGACTTTCAAGAACCGGGTAAGACCTTTCTCCTATACCATCCCCGCGGGCTGGCGCCAAGAGGGTTCCGGAGACCCCACCGGGAAGAACGCCCAGTTTATGTTGCCGGGAACCACCGCGGGTTTTGTCTTTCATTTCACTCAGATGGTGCCCAGCTTTCCCAGGAAAGCCTCGGTGGACGCCTCCTATAAGCATGCCAGAGAAGAGATGACCATTGGCAGATACATGATGGTAAAAAGACGGGATCAAGGCGGCAAGCACGGAGTCATCGGCTGGGAGACCATCGAGACGCCGGATAAGTGCTCCGGCGGTATCCAACGGATTCAGTGGCAGTGCTATGATAGCAATAACTATTATTACAGTTTCATAGCCCACGCGGATCCCCGGCAGTTCCCCCAGCATCGGGCCGTCTTGCAGCGGATCATCGATTCCGTCACCTTTGACAAGTAAGAGTAGGTTGGGGGAGGGGGCTAAGGGCCGGTGGGCCCTTACCCCCTCCCCCAAGCCCCCTCCACCAATCCCTTAAAGGGTTAAAAAAGTTTGGTTGGGCCGGGGCCGTTGGCCCCGGCCCAATCAACCCCCCTAAGCGGGTTGGGTGGGGGGTGTGGGGGGAGGG
>JBFLZI010000122.1:0-9245 GCA_040756315.1 Thermodesulfobacteriota bacterium
GATAAAAATGGCCTGGGAAGCCGGAGACTTATGCCCCGTCTTCCCCGGCCACCTATCTGCGGGGGTTGGGAGGGAAGGGCGTAGGCGTAGGGCGGGAAAGCGAAGCGCCTCCCGCCTTCGGCAATTCCGGTTTGACCTCACTTCTGCCGCAATTTATTCGCCTGGGTGGAAAATATTAATCGTACGCAGTTTATAAGTAGCATAACACTAATGGCGGGAGGCGCTTCGCTTTCCCGCTACATGCCTTGGCAGACCCAGCCTCAGGTGGCAGGGGTCCAGGGCCGCTTTCAGGCCGCACCCTAGGCCCAGAAAAGTGACGTGGGCCATTCCCTTGAGCCAGGGGAATTCGGTGAGTAAGGGGCCTGGCAACGTTAAAAAAAGTCTGTTAAATTGATTAATCATAACTATGAAGACCGCCGAGCCTCCAGCCCCCCAAAAGACTCCCCCCCTCCGCCTCCTGGCCTGGGAGGTGACCCGGCGCTGCAACCTGGCCTGTTTGCACTGCCGGGCCGCGGCGGGCTCCGGACCTTATCCCGGGGAGTTGACCAACGCCGAAGGCCTGGCCCTCCTGGACGACCTGGCCCGGATGGGCCAGGTGGTGCTTATCCTGACCGGCGGGGAACCCCTCCTCCGGGACGATATCTTTGAACTCATCGAGTACGGCGCCAAACTGGGGCTGAGGGTGGTGATGGCGGTGAACGGCACCCTGCTCACCCCCCCGGTGGCTCACCTCCTTAAAGCCAAAGGCATCCAACGGGTGAGCATCTCCCTGGACGGGGCCGGCGCCCACACTCATGATCGCCTCCGGGCCGTGCCTGGGGCCTTCGGGGGCGCTTTAAACGGCATCGCCGCCTGCCGGGAGGCCGGGTTGCCCTTCCAGATCAACACCACCATTACCAAGGCCAACCTGAAGGAACTGCCGGCCCTGTACGACATCGCCCTGGCGTTGGGAGCCGCGGCCCATCATGTCTTTGTTCTGGTGCCCACCGGCCGGGGAGAGCATCTTCGGGACGAACTGGTTTCTCCCAGGGAATACGAAGAGACCCTGCGCTGGCTGTTGGCGCGCCAGCGGGAAGGCCTCCTCCACCTCAAGCCCACCTGCGCCCCCCAATTCTACCGCCTCTGGCGCCAGGACGCCGCGGCCCGGGGGGAGAAGATCACTCCGGCCACCCACGGCATGGAGGCCATGACCCGGGGCTGCCTGGGCGGCCAGGGCTTCGCCTTTGTCTCTTACCGGGGGGAGGTCCAGCCCTGCGGCTATTTGGAACTAACGGCGGGCAATATCCGGGAGACCCCTTTCCCGGAAATTTGGGAAAGCTCTGAGCTGTTCCGGCAACTCCGGGCGGTGGACGACTACCACGGCAAGTGCCGGGCCTGCCAATACCGCAAGGTCTGCGGCGGCTGTCGGGCCCGGGCCTATGCCTTAACCGGCGACGTCCTGGGGGACGACCCTATCTGCCCGTATGAGCCGGGCCAGGTATGATGAAGAAATTTGCCGGGAAGGCCGGGGGAGCAGATAAGGGCGAAAAGGGGAAAAGGTTAAAAGGCGAAAAGGGAGAAAGAAGAATTATGCAAACAAGCCCCTTTTTAGCTCTTCCCCCAATTCCTTTTTAAACCGAAAACAAATGGGTATGGTGAAAAAACCTGAGAAGAAAAAGGGACTTGCCCGGGAAGGAACCGGATCGGACAATGCCCTGGACGACCTGGACCGGGCCATTCTCAACGAAATCCAGTCCCATTTCCCCCTGGTCTCCCGGCCCTACGCCGAGGTGGGAAAGAGGGTAGGGGCCTCGGAAGAAGAGGTCCTGCGGCGGGTCCAGGCCCTGGCGAACGCCGGCATCATCCGCCGGATCGGGGCCAACTTTACTTCCCGCAAATTGGGTTATACCAGCACCCTCTGCGCCGCCCGGGTGCCCCCGGAACAGTTGGCACAATTCGTTGACGTGGTCAATCGTTACCCCGGTGTCACCCATAACTACCTCCGGCGCCACCACTACAACGTCTGGTTCACCCTGATCGCCCCCTCGGAAGAGCGCCTGCACCAAGTCCTGGCGGAGATCTCCGAAGCCACCGGCGTTCAGGAAATCCTCAGCCTACCGGCCCAGGAAGTCTTCAAAATAAAAGTGGATTTTCCGGTTTAGGAGAGAGAGGCGGGGGAGGGAGTCAAGGAGTGATCAGTAATCAGTAATCAGTAAAAAAATACCAAGACTGCTTATTACTTACTGATCACTGATCACTGCTTACTAATTACTGATTTACCCGGCCCTCCCCCCAGGATCATTTCTCCCCCTCGCCTAACGGCACGCACAGCACGGGGCAGGGGAGGAGGCGCACCACTTTTTCCGCGGTGGAACCGAAAAAGACGTCTTCGAGATAGGTGCGCCCGCGGCGGCCGCTGCCGCCCAGGACCACCAGGTCCACCGCCAGGTCCCGGGCAATGACGGCGATCTCCTGGAAAGGCAAGCCCACGGTCACCATCGTGTCCACTCCGACGCCCTCGGTGCCCAAGCGTTTAATAAACTCAGCCAATTGTTCCTGGGCCTTCTCCCGCAGGTTGGGGATCAGGCTGTCAGGCTCCACCATCAGGTATTCGGCCAAAACATTAACCCGTTTTTGGCTGACTACATGCAGTAGAATGATTTTGGCCTGAAAGGTTTGGGCCAGCTTCCTGGCGGTCTGGAAGGCGGTGGCAGAGCAATCGGAAAAATCAGTGGCTACCAGTATCGATTGCAGTTCCATGATCAGGGCGTCCTTCCCCCTGCCGCTGAGAGGCGGAGTAAACCGGCTGATTTTCGTGTCTGGATTGAGCCGAGGGGAAAGGTTTCCGGGAGGCCTTTTCCCCTGGCACAGGTCCTCAGCCTAGCCTAGAGCTTTATCTTCCCCAGGATTTCCTTCAAGGTGCCGTCAGCGCTCTCGATGGCCCCCAGATGGGTATAAACCACCTTGCCGTCTTTATCCACGACCAACATAATCGGGGTGCCGGGCATCTTCAGGGACTTGAACATGGCGCCTTCCACATCCGGTATCAGGGGGAAGGGAACCTTAAAGTTCTGCTTCCAGTACTGCAACTTAAAGGGGTTGTCATGGGCACCCACCCCGATGAACTTCAGCTTGTCCTTGAGTTTGGGGTTTTGGGCCACCAGGCTATAGAGGGCGTTTAACGTGGGGGCCTGATGGAAACAGTGGCTGCAGGTAGTGCTGAAAAAGTCCAAAATCACGTACTGGGCCTTAATATCCTTTAGGCTAAAAGGGCCCGCTTGAGCCAGTCCCAGGTATTTGGAATCGTCCGGGGAGATGGGCGCGGCGAATTTCAAATTCCCTACATTTTCCCCTTCTTTAGGTTGGGCCGCCGCCCAGGAGGTAAACAAGAAAAGAGTCAAAGCCAGACAAATTCCCAAGATCAGCGCACCACTCTTACGATTCATGGCAATCCTTTCTTCTTCTAAGGAGATAAAGTTTTTGCATGATAAACCAAGCCGGATTAAAGGGCAAAAAAAATCCTTCCGGTCCCGGAAAAAAGGCCGGACAGGTCCGGCACGGAAGGGGAGAGGTTAGAACCTATCGGAAAACCCAAGAAGCCGTTTTCTCATGGACTGGCGATAAGGGGAAAAGGGGCAGTGGGCAAGCCGGGAGTTCATCCGCTAGGATTCAAAGTTCCAGGGTGTCTCCCTTTTTTGCCTTGAATTTTTTATAGGCCAGGGTGATGAGACTGATCAGGACTACAAGCAAGGCCCCGATCACCAGTTCCTTGGATATTTTGCCTTGCAGCAGGTCCAGAAGATTGGCCGAGAAGTATATAAACACAGCAGTCAAAGGGATAATGCCGAAAAAAGTGGCCAGGGTATAGGACAGGCAAGAAACCCTGGTCAGCCCGAAGGAGTAGTTGACCACAAAGAAGGGGAAGGGGATAAGCCGGGTTAAGAAGACGATCTTCCAGCCTTCCTGGGAAACTTTGTAATCCAGGTTGAGCAGTTTGGTCCCCGCCAATTTGCTCTCCACCCAATCCCGGGCCAGGTAGCGGGCCACCAGAAAGGAGGTGACCGCGCCCACCGTGGCTCCCAGGACGGTATAGACCAGCCCCCAGATAGGTCCGAAGAGGACGCCGCCGGCTATGGTGATGGGGAGACCGGGTAGGAAAAGGATGGGGGCCACCGACCAGATGGCCAGATAGATTATGGGGCCCCAAAGGCCAAACGCGGCGATAAACTGGCGCAGGCGCTCTTTCTCCAGATACTGCTCCAGGTGAAAGTAGCGCAGGACAAAATAACCGGCCACCAAAATGCCCAGGAAGATCAGGGGGCGGATAATTGACGGTTTCTTAGTCTTAGGGGGTTGAGCGTTGGCCATTTAGCGATTTCAGATTCAGACGATGATGATGGGGAGGGGGTCAGACGCCCGGGACCCCGATCCCCTCCCTCAGCTTGAATGCTGCCGTTACTAAGGAAAAACATTATTATCATATATTAAAAAGCAGTTTTTGCCTAATTTTGGTTGCCCAAAAGTGCACTAAACCTCTTCATATTTGAACAGGGGACAGGCCTTGCAGACATCCAGACCCGGCCAGGGTTGGCCGCCCTTGCCCAGCACCGAGGGGCCGCCCATTTTCGCCGCCCGTTTCAAGAGTTGGGCCGCGGCCGGCTTTATCTGGGAGCCCGGGATAAAGAGGTTCATCATGCTCATATCGGATTTACCGGAAGTCTTGCTCCCGGCGCACATGGTGGTCATATTGGCCGTATTGTGGTTATAGGCCCACACTGAACCGGAACACACCGCGGAGTTGGGAGTGTGGTTGAACTGCAGGCTGCTGCGGCCGGTAGCGGCCATGTAGTCGTTTAAAATATGGTAAACCTGGTAAGGCAGGGCCATAAAAAAGGCAAGGTGGGGATCGAGGCCGCACTGGTCAAACATGGCCAGGGGGGCCACATAAATGCCTTTACACTTCCCCAGGGGCAGCTTGTCCTTTTGCACCGCCGCCTGCCAGGCCAGACTTTCGTCCTGGAGATATTTCATATGCCGTTTGGTGTCCTTTTCCTTATCCAACTCCCGGAAGCCGAAGACCGGTTCGGCATTTTCACACAAGAGCTGGCTCGGCGTCATGAACATGGCTTTAAGGCCGCCCCGGACCATGGCCAGATATTGGCAGTAGGTAATTTTGGCTTTGGCCCTGGCATTCAGGTGATATTGGGGAATCTCGTTTTCATCGAAGCAGTACCTGATACCCACCGGGTCAAAATCGATCCGGATGTAATAGATATAGGTATCCGCCACCTCGGTGTAGGTCAACTTATCCTCACTTTTTAGAGCGATTTCGGCGATGGCTTCTTTGAGTCCCATCTAACTTACTCCTTTTGCCAAATTTTTTTCACCAGAAAGAAATTGTCTTCCTTTCAAGGGCTTGCTTTTCTTGTGGTTCTTTCGGATTCCTGCAGGGGCGTTGCCGGGGAGCCGAGATCAGCAAAGCTTTTCATTGCACGGGCACAGCTCTTGGTTGCCTCCTGGATTTCTTTGATCCGGCGGAAAAACGGCAGCTTATCCTTGACTCGATTAAATAAAGGATACGCGGCTACATAAAGTATTATGAAAACCCCGATGTAACCGAAATTATAACCGGTGAAGGGGACGGGAACCTCTAAATCAAAAAACCTGTACCCCATCCAGGCCAACGCGAAAAAGACCGGCCAGAGAAAAGCAGCCGACAGGGCGATTTGATTGAAAAAGGATTGGCCAAAGGCTTCATTGGCCAACTTATTGGCGGCGCGATAAGCCTGCTTGTCACCAGCCCCCAATGCGTCCACGGAAAGGTTCTGGTATCTGACGGTCTCTTGGGTGATCCGGTCCAGGTGTTTCCTTAAGGCCAATAAAGCCAGGGACCGGCTAAATTCGCCGATTGCCAGGGCCAGGAAAGCCAGAGTGACGGTACCGATAAAAAAGTCCACCCAGGCGTAGCCGGTGAGCCGGTATGACCAGATCAAGAAAGGGTCCAAGACCCGGAAGAAAGGATGCATCTCCATGGGCTGAGGCGCCAGTATGGCGGGGCCAGTAAAGACCGGCCCCTTATTAATTCAATGGGTCGTTGCCTTAAAATGGCGGCACTAGTGAATAACCCAGGAAGCCCTTGGTAGTGTAACGCAGTCCCACGTAGAGCGCCAGGACCACGAACAGGCGTTTCAGCCAGACCTCAGGAATGCGCTTGGAAGTAAGCGGCCCCAGAACAGAGCCGATGGCAATGCCCACCAGTTCCGTGCCGATCATCAGAAAGTCAACGGGCACCCCTTTGATAAACATATAAGAAAAAATGGAAGTGATCATGCTCACCAGGACCGCCACCGCGGAGGTGCCGGCGACAATAAACATGGGCAGTCCGGCCACCGAAGTCAGGAAAGGCACATAGAGAAAACCCCCACCCACACCGATGAAGGCGGAGATGGCGGCGATGACGAACCCGCCAAGAATCGGCCAGATGGGATTGAAGGAGAATTCGACGCCATAGAAAGTAAAGGAGATCTTGGTAAGACCCCAATGGGTGACATGAACCCCGGTGACATGCTCCACGGCCTGCTCCTGGCCGCCGGCGGCCTTTTTAATATGGGCTTCTTCAAAAGCCTTGGAGGCAGCCCGGGCGGCCTTGCGGCTCTCTTGCCCCTTGGGCGTGGTTTCATAAAACAGCACGCCGGCAATCACAAAGACCACCAGGCCGAAATATCCCAAATAGGCGCTCAGATTTATCTTACCCGCGGTCAACACCGGGATCAGGTAGGCTCCCAGGATGCCGCCTCCGGCCAAACATAGTCCCAGGGGCAGAACCAGCCTGCCCATGCGGTAATAAGTGGAGGAAGAGATCAGGGCTGATAACGCCACCAGGTATTGATTGGATACCCGGATGGAGTCAGTGAGCAGCTTATTCAAAGTGGGACTGGTGTTTTTAAACGTTCTGCCGTAATCCGCCAATCCAAAAACCGTCAGGTGTCCGACTCCTGCCATAATGCCCCCAAAGGCCCCCACCGAGGAGAAGATCCAGCCCACCCAGATTCCCCAGAGGATATAGTAGAGCCAGAAAGAATGCGGTGCCCCGGGAATCCCCATGAAGCCCGGAGGGGCGTTGGGATCGATCATGCCCTTGCCCACGCCCTGGGGAGTCTTGGCAATGGCCTCCTCCAACTTGCCGGCCTCGGCCGGAAAAGTCCAGGCCAGGACGGCCGCCACCGCCAGGATGGCAAGCAAACCAATGAAAAGCAAGTTTCGGTTTCTCATTGATTCCTCCTAAATTTTAATAGGATAGAACTGGTGCTTAAGCATCTGACCGGCCTGGGTCAGAGTCAGAATTATTGGCGACAGGGAGTCTTGGCAGTGACGATCATTGATCCCTCTTGGGCTCATAGATTTGGCCTGAAAATGTATTTTTTTAAGCATCCAATAATTATGAACCTTTGCTTATAAAAATACTTTGTCCTTGTCAATCCATAATCTCGATTAACTACTTCACGGCAATCTTGGCTATCCTGGGATTATCAAGGGAAATCCGGAGACAACCGGGTTTTAGCCCAGCGGTGACTGCGCCAACCGGGAGCATGAGGAGTGAGAGGCCGGGCCAGGAATTTTGCCAAATCCTCATAGGTGTCGATGTCCGGCCAGGGCGGCAAAAGATGCACTGCCAGGGATAACTCCTGAGCTCGGTTTAGGGTGTCGGCCAGCACCGTCGCAGTGGACCAGGCCAGGCTCCGGAAGAGTTCCGGCTGCGGCGCCCGGAGGCCCACCAGATAATAGCCGCCGTCCGGGGAAGGCCCTAAGACCACTTTAGCGCCGCCGGCAGCCAAAGCCCCCTTCGCTTCGATAACCAGCTCCCGGGGCAGATCGGGGCTGTCACTGTTGCGCACCAGGACCACGCCAAAACCCAGGCCGAAACCCCAGGCAAAAGCCCGAATCAGCCGCTCTCCTAAATCTTCTCCGGTCTGGGGCGTTAAAAAGACCTCGGTAGGAACCAGTGACTTAAAAAAACCGGCGGCCGTATCCGGGGCGAAGGCCAGGGCCAGATCAACCTGGGGGACTCTCCCCATCTCCTCCAGGATGTCCTCCAGAAAACCATGGTACAACTGCGCCGCGGCCTCCGGAGATAAAGGCGGACAAAGACGCGTTTTTACTTGCCCCGGGACCGGTTCCTTGGCAAAAATGACCAGCAGGGTGCGCATACGCGGCATGTAAGTTTCGAGTTTTAAGTTTTGAGTTTCGAGTTGAAAGTAACTAAGGTTATCGGCAACGCCATCAATAATTGCTTAGGTTTCGCCTAAAGAAAAGGTAACCGCAAACTTTACCGTGCAGTGGGCACTGCAAGTCGTGGCCCAACCCTTATTCTTTACACTGATAGGCATTGGCCTGCCCTAAAGACATGCCTAAAAACTCGAAACTTGAAACTCGAAAATCGAAAATAGCTCTTCCACGGCCCTCACTCCACATCTCCATCATCATCCCTACCCTTAATGAGGGCGGGGTTATAAGGGAGACTTTGGCCGGGATTCCCCCGGCCCCGGACCTGGAAATCATCCTGGTGGACGGGGGCAGCACGGATAACACCCTGGAGGCAGCCTCCCACTTTCCCTATCTCCGTGTCCTGAGAAGTCCCAGGGGTCGAGGCCGGCAGATGAATGTCGGGGCGCTGGCCTCCCGGGGAGAAATCCTGGCTTTCCTCCATGCCGACACCCACCTGACGCCGGCCCACCTGACCACCTTGCGGAGCCTGGCGTCAGACCCCGGGTTTATGGCGGGGGCCTTTGAGCTTGCCTTAATGCCGCCGCTCCCGGCCCTCCGCCTCATCGCCTGGGGGGCCAACCTCCGCACCCGTCTCCTGGGCCTACCCTACGGCGACCAGGTTCTCAGCGTCCGCCGGCGACTCTTTTTTAACCTGGGGGGCTTTACCCTGCGCCGCCCGGAAGACCTGGACCTGGTGATCCGCTTGCAGCGCCATACCCGCCTCCGCGTTCTCACGCCCCCGGTGGCCAGCTCCGGCCGCCGCTGGCTGGAACAGGGCTACTTCGCCACCACCCTGAAAAACTGGCTCTTCCTTACCTACCACCTGGCCCAACGCACCTTAACCAAAAAGTGGAGTGGAGGAGGAGAGTGGAGTGGAGGAGGGGGCCAGGGGTCGCAGACCCACTTACAATCTTCCCCCACACCCCCTCCCCCAACCCCTTATGGGTCAAAGAAGGTTGGATAAGGCGGGGCCTCAGGCCCCGCCTTATCCAACACCCATA
>JBFLZI010000123.1:0-9174 GCA_040756315.1 Thermodesulfobacteriota bacterium
TTGGGGGAGGGGGTAAGGGCCTGTGGCCCTTAGCCCCCTCCCCCAAAAATCTCTTCTTCTTCATGCCGAGGTCCGGGAGGTTTTGAGTTTCCAGGCCAGGTAGGCCGCGCCGGTGAGGAGTGCGGCTATTACCAGGAAATCCAGGATGTGGGTATATTGTTGGATCAGGCGCCAGTTTTCTTTCAGGCGCACCCCCAGGTAGGTGAGGAACGCGTTCCACAGGGTGGCCCCCACCGCGGTATAGAGGATGAAGGGAGCCAGGGCCATGTGGGCCGTGCCCGCGGGAATGGAGATAAGGTGGCGCACCACCGGGATGAAGCGGGAGATAAAGATGGTCTTGCCGCCGTGCCGGGCAAAGAAGTTCCTGGTCCACTCCAGGTGGTGGGGGTTGAGGAGGAGATAGCGGCCGTAGCGCAGCACCACCGGCTCTCCCAATACCCCCATCCAGTAGGACAGGAGGGAGCCGCAGATGGACCCCAGGCCGCTGGCGATGACCACCATCCAGGGGTCGAAGTGGCCGGTGAAGATGAGAAACCCGGCAAAGGGCATCACCAGTTCGCTGGGCACCGGCGCGATCATGCTCTCCAGGGCCATGAGCACAAAGATGCCGATATAACCCAACTGAAAGATGAGCAGGGTATTGTAGTGGCAGAGAAATTCCGTCAGTCCCATATACCTTTAGCTTTCTCCCAATTCAAACTTGTGGATTTCCTGTTCCACCCTGGCCTGCAAGGCGGTAAGGCCGGGGCTGAGGCTTACCGGATAGGCGGCGGGATTTTCCAGGGCCTTATAGGGTTCGGGCAGCCGGTCAAATTGACCCAGAAAATATTCCCGGCACTCTTTCAAGGAGGGTAAGGGCCGGGTCAGTCGGCCTCCTTGCATCACCTGGCGCAGCAGGGGTTCTCCGGCAAGCCCGCTCTCTTCCCGCAAAGCAATGGTATCCAGGGCCATTTTCCCGTCAGGGTCATAACTGCGAAAGACCTGCTTCTTATCCACCAGGGTCACCTTGCCGGTGGACAGCTTCATCACCGGCCGTTCCCCATATTTTACTAGTTTATAGGCGATGTCGAAATAGGGGGCGTCCGCGGCGACCCCCATTTTCGTCCCCACCCCGAAGGAGTCCACTTCCCCGCCCGCAGCCAGGACCCGGGCGATCTTAAATTCGTCAAAGCCGCCGCTGGCGAAGATGCGGACATAGTCCAGCCCATTTTCCCGGAAGATCCGGCGCACCTCTTTGCTGATGGCGGCGATATCGCCGCTGTCCAGGCGCACCGAGCGAAGACGCGCCCCCCGGGCCTCCATTTCCTTGGCCACCTGCACCGCCTGGCGCGCGCCATGGATGTTGTCATACGTATCAATGAGCAAAGTGGTGGTATGGGGAAAAACCCGGGAGAAGACCCGGAAGGCCTCGATTTCCCGGGGAAAACTGGTGATGTAGGAATGGGCCATGGTGCCGAAAATGGGGAGATCGTAGAGTTTGCCGGCCAGGACGTTGCTGGTGCCGATGAATCCGGCCAGGAAACTGGCCCGGGCCACCTTCAGGCCGGCGTCCGCGCCCTGGGTGCGGCGCAGGGAAAAATCCACCAGGGGCCGCCCCTGGGCCGCGTAGGTGGAACGGGAGGCCTTGGAAGCGATGAGGGTCTGGAGGCTCACCGCGTTGATGATAAAGGTCTCCGCCAATTGGGCTTCGATGATGGGGGCGCTCACCTCTAAGATAGGTTCATCTTTAAAGAAGATGCTCCCCTCCGGCAGGGCGTGGACCTCCCCGGTGAAGCGCACCCCTTTGAGGTAGTCCAGGAAGGGGGTCTGAAAGAGGCCGGTGGAGTCCAGATAGGCCAGGTCTTCCTCTGTAAATTTTAAGGAGGTGAGATAATTAAGGGCCTCCTCCAGCCCGGCGGCCACCAAATAGCCCCGATGCGGGGGATACTTGCGGATAAACAGGCTGAAGGTGGCCTCCTCCTGCATCCCCTGATCAAAATAGCAGGCCGCCATGGTCAACTGATAAAGGTCAGTTAACAGGGCCAGACGGGCTCCCACGGGGGGTTGTTCCATTGCCATCTCGGACCGGTTAAGGTTTTTGGGGGAGGGGGCTAAGGGCCGGTGGCACAGGCTTCCAACCTGTGCTCAGGTCCCCCTTAACACCTATTAGGCTAACAAAGATTAACACATAATGAGACCTCTGCAAAAGAGGCCCGTATTGTCATTCTGAGGGGGCAAAGCGACCGAAGAATCTCAGAAATACGAGAGTTCCTTCGTTTTATATGAAAAGGTAGCGCCGCCGCCCCCGGCGGCGGGGTAACCGCCAAGGGCGGCGGTTTTACATTTTCATGGTTCGTGGTGACCTTTAGTTCATGATGGTTCGCTCAGGATAACAAAAAAAGCTTTTTCAGAGTTCTCATAATATAAATAATTGAACCTGCCGGCCAGAAAAGATTTAGTTTGCTTTGTTTACCCCCGGGAAAAAACGTCCCCGGCCAGGTTCAGGCGCTCTCCCGCCAAGAGTCGGTGATAGCCCAGGGCGGCCACCATGGCCGCGTTATCGGTGCACAAAGTGAGGGGCGGCAGGCATAGTTCGATACCATCAGCCCCAGCCTTTTCTTGCAGGGCTTGGCGCAAGCGCCCATTGGCGGCCACTCCCCCTGAGACCACCAGGCGCTGGTGGCCGGTTAGTTCCAGGGCCTGCCAGGCCCGGCTCACCAGGCTCTCCACCACCGCCTCCTGAAAACTGGCGGCCAGGTCGGCCCGGGCGTTGGCATCAGTCAGGATCTCCGGTTGTTTTTTCAGTTGATAGGCCACCGCGGTCTTAAGGCCGCTGAAGCTGAAGGTCAGGGGTTCCTCCGGGATGCGGGGCCGGGGCAGGGGAAAGGCCGCCGGATTCCCCGCCGCGGCCAGAGTCTCGATTACTGCGCCCCCGGGATAGCCCAGTCCCATGAGCTTGGCCACTTTGTCAAAGGCCTCCCCCGCGGCGTCGTCCCGGCTCCGGGACAGGAGGGCCATCTCCTGAAAGCTTTGCACCTGGTAGAGATTGGTATGGCCTCCGGAAACCACCAGGGCCACAAAAGGGAACAGGGGAGGCGTATCCGTCAGAAAAACCGCAGCGATATGGGACTCCAGGTGGTGCACGCCCACCAGGGGCAGGTTCAGGCTGAAGGCCAGGGCCTTGGCCACCCCCATGCCGATGACCAGGGCGCCGATAAGCCCCGGCCCCTGGGTCACCGCCAGTCCCTCCAGCTCTTTCAACGTGATGCCGGCCTGGTCCAGGGCCCCCTGAATGACCGGCAGGATATTTTCCAGGTGGCGCCGGGCCGCCAATTCCGGCACCACCCCGCCATACTGGGCATGGAGCTCAAACTGGGTGGCCACCACGGAGGAGAGGACCCGGCGACCGTCGGCCACCACCGCCGCGGCAGTTTCATCACAAGAGGTTTCGATGCCTAGAATTAGCATTTTTCGGGTCACGAAAAAAGGTTACGTCAAGATTATTAAATTAGTGCCCGATTCATAAATTCGATAACGTATTAATTAAGGGGAGCGGAAGAGTTGTTTATTACCCCCCTCACCCTGGCCCTCTACCCCAATTGTTTGGACCGGGGGGAGAGGGCTGGGGTGAGGGGGGCCGACAGGAAACGTTACCGTATTTAAGAAATCCTGTATTTAGCTTTCTTTGTGTCTTGGCGTGAGATCAATAATTTCCTTATTCCCCAATGGATAAGTAGGGTTTTACCTTCTCCAGCTTCTTAGGGCCGATGCCGGAGACCCGTTCCAGGTCCTCGATCTTCCGGAACGGGCCGCGAGTCCGGCGATATTCCACAATCCGCCCGGCCAGGGCCGGGCCGATACCGGGTAAGGCTTCCAGGTCCTCTTTCGTTGCCTGGTTCAACTCCAGGGCCAGGCCCAGGGTCAGCAGTTGGGCCCCCCGCATCCGGTCCAGTTGATATTGACCTGCCTGGGCGAATTCTATTCGGCTGCCGGAGGGAATTGAGCCTGCTCCCGGGGGCGGCGGACCAGGCCCGCCCGCTTGACGCCAGACGTCCGGCAGGGTGGGAGGCGAGGCAAAGGCATAGACACCGGGCCGGGAGACCGCGCCCCCCACTTCCACGAACACGGGGTTTACGGAGGCAGGCGGAAGCGGGGATGGCGGCTGGCCGAAGTTGGCCCTCCAGGCCCATAAAAGCAAGAGAGCCGCCCCCAGCAATAAAATAATTCCCTGTTGGGCGCGGCTGAAATAGGGCATGGGTGCTATTTCTTGGCGCGGGCATCGCCCGCCATCTAGGCCGGGGGCGCGGCGCGCCCCCGGCCTCTCGCGCCGGCGGGACTCTGGTGCCGCCGATGATCTCCCCCTCAACCGGAGGCCTCATTACTGGCCGCCGGAATTATCGGAAATAGAAACCGACAGCCGCCCTAACCGGCCTTCTGCTCGTCTTTGAACAGCTTATAGTTGATGCTGTCCACCAGGGCCTGCCAGGAAGCCTCGATGATGTCCGCGGAAACCCCCAGGGTGCGCCAATAATCATGGGCGTCCCGGGATTCGATGAGCACCCGGACCTTGGCGTCGGTGCTGCCGGTGCCGGGGAGCACCCTTACCTTATAGTCCTCCAGGCGCATCTCCGTAAGCCGGGGATAAAACCGCACCAGGGCTTTTAACAAGGCGTTGAACAAGGCGTTCACCGGACCGTTGCCCAGGGCGGCGGTGTGCACCTCATGATGCCCCACCCTAACCCGGATAGTGGCTTCCGGTATGGGGGGAATGTCCCCGGAAACTTTCTCGTCGATAATCCGGTAGTTAAGCAGGCGGAAATATTCCTTGTAATGCGCCCCGAGCGCGGCGCGAATGAGCAATTCCAGGGAGGCCTCAGCCTCCTCGAACTGATAGCCGAAGGCTTCCAGTTCTTTAATCTTATCCAGCGCCACTTTGGCGCTGCTCTCATGGGCGGGAAATTCGATGTTTTCATCTAGCTGCTTAAGGTATTTTAAGTAATTTTGGGCCCACTCATGGTCCGGAGCATCGGCCCAGATCCCTTCGATAAGGCGCTTTAATTGATCCCTGAGAACTTTCTGTCCCGATTCTACTTTAAGATCATGCTCTTCCGCCTCCAAACCCATAGCTTTGGCTTCGGTGATGACACTACTCCGGCCGGAAAGGTCCGAGATGGGGATGTGGCGCTTGTTGCCCACGGTTTCCGGGGTGATGTGTTCGTAGGCCTTGGGGTTGCGCAGCACCGCGGCGGCATGCACGCCCCCCTTGTGGGCGAAAGCGCTTTTTCCCACATAAGGCTGGTAGCGGTTCGGGTTGATGTTAGCCAACTCGTAAACATACCGGGACACTTCCGTCAGGCGCTTCAAATTCTTGTCGCTGATGCAATTCATGCCTAATTTCAGCTTGAGCGCGGGAATAATGGAAATGAGGTTGGCGTTGCCGCAGCGCTCTCCGAAGCCGTTGACGGTACCCTGGACCTGCCCGCAGCCCAGCTCCACCGCGGCCAGGCTGTTGGCCACCGCCATCTCCGAGTCATTGTGGGCGTGAATTCCCAAAGGAACTTTGGGGAGATGCTTTTTCACCGCCTTGATGATCTTGACCAGTTCGGTGGTGAGGGTGCCGCCATTGGTGTCGCACAGAATCAGGCAGCGGGCCCCGCCGGCCACCGCCGCCTCCAGGGTCTTCAAGGCATAGTCCCGGTCTTCCTTAAACCCGTCAAAAAAATGCTCCGCGTCATAAAAGAGCTCTTCCACCTTGGGTTTGAGGTAGGCCAGGGAGTCGCTGATGAGTTCCAGGTTGCGCTCCAGAGTAGTGCGCAGCACCTCCTTGACCTGGAAGACCGAGGACTTCCCGAAGATGGTGACCACCGGCGCCCGGCTGATGAGAAGCTCCTGGAAGACCGGGTCCGAAGCCGGGGGCCGGTCCTTGTGGTGCGTGCTGCCGAACGCCGCGACCCGGGTCTTCCCCAAGTTGTAATTGCGGATTTCCTCGAAAAACTCTTCGTCCTTGGGATTGGACCCGGGCCAGCCCCCTTCGATGTAATGAAAGCCCAGTTCGGAGAGCTTCCGGGCGATGCGAATTTTGTCGGCCAGGGAGAGGTTGAAATACTCTGCCTGGGTGCCGTCCCTGAGGGTAGTGTCGTAGATTTTTACCAGTCGCATGGCCTGATCCCTTTATCGAGTTAAGGGAAATTATTGTGGCGGGAAAAGGCGGGAGATAACCGCCGAGGGCGGCGGTTCCACCACCCGCCTCCCCCCAGACCCGGCTAAGCTGCCGGTGGTTGGGGCCGGGGGCTCTCCAAACCGAAGGCGTCATGGAGCACCCTGACCGCCAGTTCGGTAAATTTATCTTCAATGACGCAGGAGATCTTGATCTCCGAGGTGCTGATCATCATGATATTGATGCCGGCTTCGGCCAGGGCCTGGAACATCCGGGCGGCCACTCCGGCCTGGTTGCGCATGCCCACCCCGATGATGGAAACCTTGGCGATGGCGGTGTCGCTCAAAACCTGTTCGGCGCCGATCTCTTTAGCCACCTGATTAACCAGTTCCAGGGTCTTGGAGAGGTCCCCTTTGGGCACGGTGAAGGTGAGGTCGGTGAGACCATCAATACTGGTATTCTGGATGATCAGGTCCACCACAATATTGGCCTGGGCCACCGGCTGAAAAAAACGCATGGCGATCCCCGGTCGATCCGGGACCTGGGTAATGCTGACCCGGGCCTCATTGGTGCTGAAGGCCACGCCGGAAACCGGAATTGCTTCCATTTCATTATCCTCCAGGGTTACCAGGGTGCCGGGGTGGTCACTGAAGCTGGAGCGCACCCGTAAGGGCACCTTATAGTGTTTGGCAAAGCCCACCGAGCGGATTTCCAGGACCTTGGCCCCCAGGGAGGCCATCTCCAGCATCTCGTCATAAGAGATGCGATCCAGTCTCCGGGCCTGGGGGCAGACCCGGGGGTCGGTGGTATAGACCCCGTCCACGTCGGTATAGATTTCACAGAGATCGGCTTTCAGGGCCGCGGCCACGGCCACCGCGGTGGTGTCCGAGCCTCCCCGCCCCAGGGTGGTGATATTGCCTACTTCATCCACTCCCTGGAAGCCGGCCACCGTGACGATGCGCCCTTTTTTCAGTTCCTCCCGGATGCGGGTGGTGTCGATGCCGATGATGCGTGCCCGGCCATAAGACCGGTCCGTGTAGATTTGGGCCTGGTGACTGAGCAGGGAAGTGGCCGGGATGCCCTGGGAGCGGAGAAACATGCTGAACAGGGAGACGGTGACCTGCTCCCCCGTGGCCAGAAGTACGTCCAGTTCCCGGGGGTCCGGCTCATCCGCCAATTCCTTGGCCAGAGTAATGAGACGGTCCGTCTCTCCGGCCATGGCGGAGAGGACCACTACCATCTTCTGGCCGTCCCGCCAGCCTTTGGCCACCCGGTTGGCCACATTGGCAATGCGATCCGGGTTGGCCACCGAAGTGCCGCCATATTTTTGGACAATCAACGCCACGGGCGATTAACCTCAATAAAGATAAATATTTATTATACTTCTATTAAAAAAAAATGGAAGTCCAGCCCGGAAGATTGCTTAACTTAACTTCTCTAAGGACTTTCCCAAATTTTTTCAGTCATTCCTAAGCCGGCGGCTCCCCGGGAACTAGGAAAAGTATTGATATCACCGGCTTTCCAGCCTGTTCAGGCAAAATTTTTCCCAACGGAAATTTATAATGCCAAGTCTGACGGACCTGTATAAAATTTCTCCTAAGGAGGCTCCGGCATCCTGGGACACAGAGGCGGAGGCCCCCTTTTTACCTTGGGAGACTTTATCCTGGAAAGCAGGCTGCTGGGAGGAAGATGGTGAAAGACAAAGCTCTGGGGCTTATCCGGGCCACCCGCGCGCTGGTAAGCTATATTAAGGAAAACCAGGTTTATGATAAGCTGGCCGACTGCGGCTGCGGCTTATATGATTCTTATCGCACCGACCACTTCGACGCAGTCATCCACCAGGCCGAGAACGCCGCGGCGGAACTGGAGAAAGAAGTAGGCTGAGTGGGGGAGGGCCAGTAGCACAGGCTTCCAGCCTGTGCTCAGGTCCCTGGCCCTCCCCCCCACCTAAAAACATTATTCTCTCTGCGGAGCAGAGGGAATAATCGGTTAATGAAAAAGGACTCTCCCATCGACCCCCCGAGCCAGATCAAACTGGGCATCAGCTCCTGCCTGTTGGGAGCCAAGGTCCGCTATGACGGCGGTCATAAGTGGGATCGGTTTATCACCGACACCTTAGGCCGCTACGTGGAATTTGTGCCGGTGTGCCCGGAAGTGGAATGCGGCCTGGGCGTCCCCCGGGAGGCGATGCGCCTGGAGGGGAAGGTGGAGGCCCCCCGCCTGGTCACTCGCCAGACCCACCGGGATTTCACCGAGCAAATGGAGAAGTGGGCGGACCGGCGTCTGGTGGAGTTGGCACAGGAAGGTCTTTGCGGCTTCATCTTCAAAAGCCGCTCTCCCAGCAGCGGTATGGTCCAGGTGAAGGTCTATGGTTCTGAAGGGGCGCCGGTAAAAAAAGGGGTGGGCCTATTTGCCCGCCGGTTTATGGAGCATTTCCCTTTGCTGCCGGTGACGGATGAAGGGCGGCTCCATGACCCCGGCCTCAGGGAAAATTTTATCGAGGCTATCTTCACCTTAAAGAGATGGCGGGAGAACCTGGAGCAGGGGAAAAGCCGGGGCAACCTGGTGGACTTCCACACCCGGCACAAGTTGCTCATCCTGTCCCACAGCCCACGGCACCTGCGCCTGATGGGCAAGTTGGTGGCCCAGGTTACGGCGCTGCCCCCGGAGGAACTCTTTGACCGTTACCAGACGCTGCTCCTGGAGGCCTTGCGCCTGCAAACCACGGTGAAGAAGCATATCGACGTTCTCTATCATCTGATGGGGTATTTTAAGAAGGTCCTGTCCGGAGGAGAGAAACAGGAATTGCTGGAAACCATCGATTATTACCGGCACGGCTACGTTCCCCTGATTGTGCCGGTGACCCTGATTAATCACTACGTCCGCAAATATGACCAACCTTACTTAAAGGGTCAATACTATCTCCAGCCCCACCCCATTGAACTCAAACTGCGGAATCACGTCTGAGGGTTAGAGTGGGGGCGGATGGATTTGGGGGAGGGGGCTAAGGGGCATAGCCCCTTACCCCCTCCCCCAAG
>JBFLZI010000124.1:0-9113 GCA_040756315.1 Thermodesulfobacteriota bacterium
CAATCCCTTACACAATATATCTGGTAGCACAGGCTTCCAGCCTGTGCTATCCGGGCCGATGAAGTCAATTCATAATGTAAGGCGGGCACTGCCCGCCATAACCATTCTCCTGCCGGACAGGTTGATTTGGCGGGCAGTGCCCGCTCTACATAATTTCTCGTTCCCAAGTTGTACTTGGTAACGCAAATTATGGCCTAAGGGGGCTGGTGGGGGAGTCTGGGGGCAAGGCAGGTGGAGGACAGCCGCCCCCGGCTGTCCTGGACGGGCGAAGGCGCCTGTCCTCCATTATCCCCGGCCCCAAACAACCCCATAAGCGGGTTGGGAGGGGGGTGTGGGGGGAAGGCCAGTAGCACAGGCTTCCAGCCTGTGCTCATCTCCCTGGCCCTCCCCCCGCAACCAATCATAACCTCTGGCATTGGCGGAGGAGAAGAAAATGAGGGAAAAAAGACTTGTGGGCCGTCACTTTTACCTTGCGGTAATGCTAGGCTGCTTGTCGCTTCTGGTGGTGGCTTGCGCCGGTCCGGGCGGCCGCCCCTCCATCCTGGCCGACGGGGTGCACCACGTGCTTAGGGACCCGCCCCCGGAACGGTTTCAGGCCTTTGCCCCGGCGGACCGGGTCGGCGTTATGGTTCGGGACCACCTCAAGGGGGGGTATGGCGTGGTGCGCCGGGTGTATCTGCCCCAGACCATGTTCCCCGGCAAGTTTGACACCGAGCAGGTCGTCCTGGCCCTCAATTATGTGGTGCTGGACTGGCAGGCCGCGGGCACCGGCGGTACTTATAAGTATGCTTTTCTGAATCAAGGGGATGTGAGCCATTTTAAGAAAGTGGTTACCAACCCCTTTGGAGCGGTCTGTCAGGATTGCATAAGCAGGTTGCCAACAACGGTCAACCACAATGCTCCTTTCTTCCAACCCATCCGGACCCGCATCGGCAACCGGGATTATTGGCTGGTGAACGACCGCTTCAACGGCATGAAAGGGGGGACGGTGGTCACTGGCGCGACTCTGGAGATTCATGATACCGACCCGGCGGGGACCGGGGCGCGGCCGCTGGCGGTGTGGGTCTTCGGCTCCAAGGAGGGGCCTCAGGCCGCCTGGGATTTCCAACGGGGCCCCTGGCCCCTCAAGGGCAGGTTCTATATGATCGCCGATTATAAAACCGACCCCCAGGCGGACAGCCGGGTCACCGCCTTGACCTTGGCCCCCTGGGAGCCGAAGCTGAGCGACATCCTGGCGGGAATGACCAGCGCCGAGGTGTTGCCCCGGCATTATTTGCGGGACGCCGCCCGGACCAATGCCGATCTGGAGGCTTACCTGAACGAGGCCCTCATCGACTGGAAGGCCAGGGGCTTTCCCGACTTCTTGCGCACCAGCAGCGGCCCCGCCTTGCGGGACATGGCCGTAAAGCTGGAGAAGGCCATCCTTAAGTTGGACCTGAAGGCCAAGGAACTAAAGGACGCCGCGGACGAAGACGCCCGGCAGGTGACCCCCCCGGGGCAGGCCGAGGCGCCGAAAAAGGCCCCCGCCGGCGCGCTCAAAACCGCTCATCTCTTGGAGCAGCGCAAAACCATCCTGATGGTCTTGCTGGGCCCCATCAAGCAGGCCGCGGCCCAGAAGGGCGGGTAAGCGATAGGGTTACAGGGTAAATGATGTGGTAGGGCCAGGAAGGGGCGGTTTGCCAACCGCCCCTTCCTGCTCTTCCCCCAAAATTCATCTTTTCAGGTTAATCTTTTCTAAGAAATTGCTGGCCCAGGCTGGAAATGGTAAAATTTTGCTAAAAGTCTGATTTCGGCCTATATCCTTGCCTAAATTAAGGAGAGGCTAGCCATGTCAGATCGATCCTGCCGCATAACCTTAGTCTTAATCACCGCCCTTTCCTTGGTTTTTCTTGCTAACCCCCAAATCCTCGGGGCATGGGAGGGGTCGGCCGGGAAACAATTAGAGGCCCTGACGGGCCAGAAACTCCGCACCTTCACTTACCACGGGATGCCTCGGACCGCGGGGAGTGCCAGGGGTATGTCAGTCCGGGGTATGCCGGCTGCCATGGGCGGCATGATGATGATGTCCAGCCTCTTAGGGGCAGCGATGCAGGGCTTGATGACCGCGGCCATCAATGCCCAGGTCCGGGCACAGCAACAGGCTCATTACCAAGAAATGCAGCAATGGCTGGCTGAGGAGCAACAGCGCCTGGCCGAAATGGTGTCTAAACAACGGGCCCAAAGGGATGCGGAAAGCAAAGCCGGCCTGGATGAAATAGCCAAGGCCATGAGTGACCGGTGGGACAGCGGCAAGGGGTCCCCGGACCTGGCCTCGGCCTTGAGCGATCCCAAGGTGGTGGACCTTCGTCCCCAAGGGACCCCGTTTTTTGGCGAAGGTGGCGATTCTTCGGTGGTGGACCTGCGGGACCGTGCCCGGGATACCCCCCAAATTCCCGACGGCAAAAAGAAGCCCCCGGCTAAGGTGGCGTCCAAACTCGTTCCACAGTCCAAGACCGCCCAGAAACTGGAGAAGATGATCCAGGAAAACCAGGACCCTGCCAAGTTAGACGCCAACCTGAGAAAGCTTGAAGACAAGCTTGCAAAAAGCAAAGACCTGTCAGAGAAGGTTAAGAAAGGTGCGAATTTTTCACCGCAGGACCTTCAGGCCTGGGATCGGAGCCTGGCCCAGGTTGCCCAGGAGGGCATGCTCCGGGGCCTGAGTCTGGCCATGGATTTTCGGGGCGACCTGGCCTCGGGCTCCCAGGGCCTGTTAGACTGGTACAAAGAGAAAAAGGCGAACCCGGCCCGGATGAACCAGCTTTTGGATGCCCTGAACAACATCAATGAGTTCGCCGAGTTCGCCGACCACTACCATGAGTTCAAGCCGGGAGAACTGAAAGACCTTATCTGGAATGATGCCAACCGGAATATCATGAGGAACCTGGATTTCGTCCGCACCCAACATACCATCAACCCTGACCAATACCGGACCGGCAAGAATATGATCAATGAATCGGTGGCCCTGGCCGAAGGGCGGGAGGAGCTGGATAAAATAGAGGTGCGGGTGAAAATCAAGGGGCTCAGTCCCTTTTTCTGGGACCGGAAGAAGCAACTGGACCAGCAGGCGCAAAGGCTGGCGGAGACCACCCGGGGAGCGCGTCGGCAAGTGGCCCTGAAACAGCCTGCCAGGGCACGGGATGATCCGGAGTTGGCCAAACCTCCAGGTCACCAGGAACCTGCTCCGAAAAAGCCTACCAGGCCGCTGGATGATAAGGAATTGGCCAAGTATCTTGGCCCTGAGGAATCTGTTCCAAAAAAGCCTGCCAAACCTCTAGATGATCCGGCGTTGAGCAAATATCTAGCCGGCGAACCGCCGCCCCGGGAGGCCAAAGAAGAGGTGGACCGGCTCGTCCGGAGGGACTTGAAACAACGCCAGGAGACCATGGACAAGATAGGTCAGGCCCTCCAGCGTTATCCGGCCCAGACTCCGCCGGTGACGGAATATAAGACGGTTCTTTTCATGGGAACCGGCAACTCCCAAGAGGATGCCGACGCCTACCTGCGGAAGCATTTCCGCAACCCGGTGACCGGGGAAGTCTATGAGCAAATCTATGGTTTCGGGAAACACGGGGTGTCTAAAGACTTGCCTCGGGCTATCGCGGATCATTTGGAGGCGGAAAGAGATCTTCTCAGCCCCGCTACTTTAGAGAAATGCGCCAGACTGAAAGGCGCCCGCATCAACCATCTGGTGGCCCACAGCAACGGTGCCACCATAGCCGAAGTGCTCCTCAAAAATAATGATATCCAGGTAAAGGAACTCACCCTCTTGGGAGGAGATCGCACGCTGACGAATATGGATAATCTGGAAAGGCTGGCCAGGGAGAAGGGTATTGAGAGAATTAACGTTTATGTGAATAAGGGAGACATTGTGCCGTTATTGCCCCAGGCTTCCCAGATCACGGGCTTCGGGCCGCTGGCGGTCATGGACACTTTAGCCACTAGGGTGACCCAGCCCCGGGGCGCGGCATCCCGGATAAAGGTGGTGTTTTTTGATAAAGGCCCTTATGTTTACGGGGCTTATCTGCCTACCTCCGGACCTGAATGGAAGAACCTGAAGAACTTCACTTATCACTATGTGGACAATTATCACCACAATGTGCGGCGCTACCAGGCGACCTTGAAGTAGGGGGAAGGTGGGATTTTTGGGGGAGGGGGCTAAGGGGCAAAGGCCCTTAGCCCCCTCCCCCAACCCCTTATACCTTTGGTAGCACAGGCTTCCAGCCTGTGCCGGCAACCATAAAGCTCATAATGTAGGGCGGGCACTGCCCGCCATAACCATAAGTGGGTTGGGGGGATGTGGGGGGAGGGCAGGGACCTGAGGTCCCTGGCCCTCCCCCCACAACTAACCCTCACCCTTCCCGAGGCAGCAGCACCAGGTCCACCAGGCTGGTGATATCGTCCGCCAGAATCACTTCGATGCCTTCCCGGGCTTCGTCTTCCAGGTTATTCAGATCCACTTCGTTCTGTTTGGGAAAGACCACGAGGCGGGCACCGGCCCGTTGGGCCGCCAGGATTTTTTCCCTAATCCCGCTCACTGCCAGGATGCGGCCGTTCAGGGTCAATTCCCCGGTGAGGGCCACGTCCCGCCGGGCCGGCCGGCCGGTGAGGAGGGAGAGCAGGGCCAGGGCGATGGTCACCCCCGCGGAGGCCCCCTCCTTGGGGATGGCCCCGGCCGGGATATGGATGTGGATGTCGCTCTGGGCAAAAAAGTCGGGGTCCAGGCCAAAGTGCTCGGCGTGGCTGCGGATGTAGCTCAACGCAGTCTGGGCCGATTCCTGAAGCACGTTTCCCAAAGACCCGGTTAAGATTAACTGCTTGTTCCCTTTCATGCGGGTGGCTTCCACGGAGATGATTTCCCCGCCGAACTCGGTCCAGACCAGGCCGGTGGTCACCCCGACCTGGTTTTGGCCCTCGGTTACCTCATGGGTAAACTTCCGGGGTCCCAGGAAGCGCTCCACCAGCACTTCGTCCACGGTGACGGCAGCCGTGCTCTTATCGTGCAAAGCCAGGCGGGCCAGTTTACGGCAGATGGTGGCGATCTCCCGGTCCAGTTGGCGCAGTCCCGCCTCCTGGGTGTAATCCCGGATGATCCTGGTGAGGCTGGCCTCGGGGAAATCCACCCTCAGGTGCGTCAGGGCGTGTTCCTTGACCTGCCGGGGTATTAAGTATTTTTCGGCGATTTGTTTTTTCTCTCCTTCGGTGTAACCAGGGAAATTAATGACTTCCAGGCGGTCCAGGAGAGGAGCCGGGAGGGTCTCCACGATATTGGCGGTGGCGATGAACATGACCCGGGAGAGGTCAAAGGGCACGTCCACGTAATGGTCGATAAAGTGGCTGTTCTGTTCGGGGTCCAGGATTTCCAGTAAGACGGAGGCGGGGTCCCCCCGGAAGTCCTGGCCGATCTTGTCGATTTCGTCCAGCATGAATACCGGATTCATCAGACCCACCCGGCGGATTTCATTGATAATCCTCCCGGGCATGGCGCCCACGTAGGTGCGCCGGTGGCCCCGCAGTTCCGCTTCATCCCTTAAGCCCGCCAGGGACAGGCGCACGAATTTCCTTTCCAGGGCTTCGGCCACCGCCTGGCCGATGGAGGTCTTGCCGGTGCCGGGAGGGCCGGCAAAGCAGAGGATGGGTCCCCGGGTCCTCTGGATATGCCGTTTGCGGTCCATGATCTCACGCACCGTATTCCGGAGCTCATCCAGCTTGATGGGTTTGGACAGATAATGGGCCGCGCCTTTCCGCAACGCGTCCACCGCGGTGCTGACCGTAGCGTAGCCCGTAACCATGATGATCTCGGTTTGAGGGGTGATCTGCTTGACCGATTCCAGCAGTTGGAGGCCGTCCATGCGCTCCATCTTCAGGTCGGTGACCACCACGTCAAACTCCTGGGCCTTCACCTTTTCCAGGGCCTCCTGGCCGTTGGCCGCGGTGCTCACCTGGTGGCCCTCTTTCCGGAGGATATATTCCAGGTTGGTGCGGGCGATCTCCTCGTCGTCCACCACCAATACCTGGGGGGACTGGAGACTGCAAAGGGTGCGGACGGCCAGATAATCCAGGATTCGTTCCTTGACATGCTGGAGGCCGTAATGTTTGGCCTTCAAGAGGCGCTCGGCCCGCTTCAAGTCCAGGTTATCTTCCGTAAAACGATCCCAGGGGAGAGCAAGCAGATATTCCAGGTAATTCAAGCCGATGGAGTACTCGGCCACGGAGGGATCGGTTTTTTCCAGCCGTTCCAGCTCCTTTAGGGCTACGCCAGCCACCGTCTCGGGTAATTGGGCCTTCTGCACCGCGGCGCGCAGATCCACCAGTTCCTGGCTTACCTTGGGCCGTTCCTCTTCGGTCTTCCGAAAAAACATCCTGCCCCACCTTTCTGGTGATTAACCGATTTAACTATAAAGGAAAATCTCCCGGATAGCAACTTTGGGCACAGAGGCTGGAGTCGTTTAATCTGATGATTTTCCAATAATTTTCTTAGCTGTGGTCTTGGTTGAATAACACCTGTTTCATAATGCAATATTTGGCTACCTTCAATGTAACAACGACTATCTAGTTGATTAACCTCGTTAATTGCTGACAGAGAAATTTTTTGTTGCAAGATGCAATAGGAGATGTGCCCCGGAGAAATTCCGGTCTTATTATTTAGCCATTCATTACAGCTAGTTAGCCAAATAGGTCGCGTTGGCATCGATCTTGAAATATAAGAAACCAAAAGACTCCTAACATACAAGAAAAAATAGGAGCACCAGCCATGTTACGGCGATTTAAAGAACGTTTTCAGGGAAGGGCGGGAAAAGCCCAAACCGCCGCCGGAAGGGCCGGAAATCCCGGCCAGGCGGAAGGATACCCCCAGCCCCGGGAGAATCGGAAAATCCTGGTGGTGGGCCAGGGGGATTCTTTCAAGGAAGCGGAGATGGATTATGCCCTGAATCTGGCGGAGCGGTTGGGTTATGACCTGATTGCCTTGAATGTCGGCCCCGGACCGGCCACCGCCGCCACCTTCCTGACCCCTTACCGCAAGTACCAGCGGGATGAATTCTCCCGCCGGGCCCGGGAGGCCGCCAGGGTTTTTAAAGACCGGGTTACCGCCCAAGGCCTTAATTTCATCCACCTGGTGAAATTCGGGGACCTGGGCCCTAGCATCGAACAAATTAACCATGAGATTAAACGGGTGGAGCTGGTCATTACCGCTACCGACATCACCGATGCCGAAGTAATGGCCGAAGTTAACCTCCCCTTCTTTACCTTAAAAGGATTCTCAGAAGAAAAAATTACCACGGGAGGCCGGGAGATGAGACAGATGAGACCATGGGGGAAAACTATCGCTTGGGGGATTGGCACTGCCGCGCTTTACGCCGCCACCTTTCTTAATTCCGGGACGGTGATGAAGTACTTCACCCGAGGGGGCTGGTACGCGGCGTTACCGATAATGACGGTATTCGCCTTCTCCTTTGTTCATGGAGCTTTTGCCCACCATTTGTGGTCGGCCTTAGGGATTGAAGCTACCAAGAAGGTGGTGCAACCCAGACCGGAGGCCAAGCGGCCGGTGCGTCGTCAGCGTCCTCGTCCAGAGTTGCGTCTGAACGCTTAATCGTCGAAGGCTCATTGGCAGAGGGGCTCGGAGCCACCGAGCTCCGGCCCCTCGACCGCAAACCGGAAGTTCCCAAGGAGGATGGAGTTATGGACGCAGGGGTGCATGAAGCAGTGCAATTTATCGACTTAAACACCACCGCGGTATTGTTTTTATTCGTCGTCGGCTTCATCGGCGGCTTGGTCAGCGGATTTATCGGTTCCGGGGGAGCCTTTGTGCTGACTCCGGGCATGATGAGCCTGGGGGTGGCCGGGACGGTGGCCGTGGCCAGCAACATGTGCCATAAGTTCCCCAAGGCCCTCGTCGGAGCTTATAAAAGATATAAGTATGGCCAGGTGGATATCAAGCTGGGGCTGGTGATGGCCGCCTCCGCGGGGCTGGGAGTTCTGGTGGGTATCAAAATCCAGGAGTGGATTCTGGCCACCTGGGGGCAGGCCGGCTCCAACCTCTATGTCAGCGTGTCCTTTGTGGTCATCCTGGTGATCGTCGGAGGCTACGTCTTCCTGGATGCCTGGAAAACCGCCAAGAAGGGGGGCGAAGAGATGGTCTCCTCCCTGGCCCTGAAACTCCAGAAGATCCATCTTCCCCCCATGATGTATTTTAAGACCGCTAACGTCCGCATCTCCATGTGGTTTACCCTGCCCATTGGCTTTGCCACCGGCATGTTGGCGGCCACCATCGCCGTGGGCGGTTTCATCGGCGTGCCGGGCATGATCTATGTGCTGGGGGCTTCTGGTCTGATAGCCTCGGCCACCGAGTTAGTCATCGCTTTTGTTATGGGTTTCGGCGGCACGATTAAGTGGGCCATGATGGGCATGGTGGATATCCGCCTGACTCTGATCATTCTGGCCGGCTCCCTGTTGGGGGTGCAGTTGGGGGCCATCGGCACCACCTATGTGAAAGAGCACATGATCAAGGTGGTCATGGGGACCATTATGCTAATTGTGGCAGTGAGCCGGGGCCTGGCCATACCCAAGTACTTGAAGCAATTGGGCCTCATCAATCTGAATGACGGCATCATCGCCATCCTGGGCCTGGCCAGTTTTATCTCCATGTGTATCGCCTTGGCCGTGGGCGCCATCATCATCATCGGTGCCATGTGGCGGGCCAAGGCCAAGACGGCCGGTGAAGAGGTTTATGAGAAAGCCTAACCGGCTTCCGGAGGGCCGGCCCGGGACCCCGGGCCGGGCCTCTGATCTTTCTCTGCTTATCCCCCCCTTCCTCATACCAGAGCTGGTTTCCCCCCAAATAATGGCGGAGATAAAAGGTAGTCGGCCTTCCGGCTGTTAGCTTTAACTCGCTTCGGGTCCCGGCGCCGCCCTTCTCCTCTTTTCCCGGAAAGTCGCCTTATACCAATTATACCGTTTTCAGTTTTCCGTTTTCTGTTAAAAAATTATAGTTTCCGATTATTCCCTTTGCTCCGCAAAGGGAATAATCTCTTTCAAGTGGGGGGAGGGCCAGTAGCACAGGCTGGAAGCCTGTG
>JBFLZI010000125.1:0-9052 GCA_040756315.1 Thermodesulfobacteriota bacterium
GGCCGGGGGCCTTTGGCCCCCGGCCCAACCAAACCCCATAAGCGGGTTGGGAGGGGTGTGTGGGGGGAGGGCGGGGGAGCCACTGCTCCCCCGGCCCTCCCTTCAAGTCACACTCAGGAGACCCATCATGAAGCGGGCTTTGTTGACGGGGAATGGGGCGGCGGCGTGGGGGGCGCGGTTGGCCCGGGTGGATTATGTGCCGGCCTTTCCCATCACTCCCCAGACGGAGATTATTGAGACTCTGGGTCATTGGATTGACGCGGGGGAGATGCCCGGTCGCTTGGTAACTTTAGAGTCCGAGCATTCCATGGTCACCGCCGCGGGCGCGGCCGCGGCCACAGGGGTCCGGGTCTTCACCGCCACTTCCAGCCAGGGTTTGCTTTACGCCCTGGAGATGCTTTATACCGTGGCGGGGTGGCGGGCGCCCTTTGTATTGGTGAACGTCTCCCGGGGTCTGTCCGCGCCCATCACCCTGGAGCCGGATCACAACGACGTCCTGGCGGCCCGGGACAGCGGTTTCTTGCAGATTCACTGCGCCACCTGCCAGGAGGTTTTGGACAGTGTGCTTCTGGCCTTTCGCCTGGCCGAAGACCCCCGGGTGCGCCTGCCGGTCCTGGTGAATATGGACGGCTTCTATCTGTCGTTTACCCGGGAGCCGGTGGAGATTCCCGACGCAGACGCGGCCCAGAGGTTCATTGGCCCCTTTGACCCGGAGAGCATCCATTTCCGGGCCAGCGCGCCGGTGAGCCAGGCGGTGGCGGTTTTGGGGGGCACCCCTTATTCCTATTTCCGTTATGAAATGCACCTGGCCTCCTTGAACGGACTAAAGGTTTACGAAGAGATCGCCCAAGAATTTGCCCAGGAATTTGGGCGCAGCCATAGCGCGGTGGAGACTTACCGCAGCGAAGATGCTGATTTTGTTTTTTTGATGATAGGCTCCTTTGCCACCAAGGCCAGGGAAGCGGTGGACCGGCTTCGGGACGCGGGCCGGGCCGTGGGCCTGGTGCGCCCCCGGCTGCTCCGGCCCTATCCGGAGGCGCAACTCAGGGAGGCGCTGGCCGGGAAGCGGGGCGTGGCGGTCATCGACCAGAATCTGTCCATGGGCAAGGGCGGAGTCCTCTATACGGAACTGGCTTCGGCCCTCTACGGGCAAAAGCAGCCGGTCCTGGTGAGCTTCATCGGCGGCCTGGGAGGCCGGGACATCACCCCGGAAGAGTTCTTTGAGATGGCCGCGGTCACCCGCCAGGCCGCCCAGGAAGGCCAGGCCCCCCCACCCCGCCTCCTTTATACCGAAGAAGAACTCCGGGAAGTCCGGAAACTCCAGACCATCGCCCAGGCGGAGCGCCAGCGGCTGGGAGAGGGGTGAAAGGCTTTTGGGGGAGGTGGCTAAGGGCCGGTGGCCCTTACCCCCTCCCCCACACCCCCTCCCCCAATCCCTTAAGAAAACAGGTAGCACAGGCTTCCAACCTGTGCCCTCACCAGGAGCGGATGTCCTCTAGACCTAACTGAACGGAATTTGGAGAGTTGTTTTAAGGGATACGGGACGAAATAGAGAAGAGCCGGTGGCACAGGCGTCTCGCCTGTGCAGCCGCAGCCCAAAGGCAAATATATTGTGGCACTGCCCACCAAGACAGGCTGATTATACTCATAAACCCAAGTGGCACCGGCTTCCAGCCGGTGCCGCACAGGCCGGAGGCCTGTGCCACTGGGCCTTTTCTCAAGGGGGAAAGGTGGCAAGCTTTAGGGCATGGTGAAAATTGTGATTATTACTATCCCATAAAACCCGGCCTGGTTCCCCGGGTCAGAGATTGGCCCTGTTCCGCGTTTCGCCGGTTTGTCAGGCAGGGAATCTACCCGGATGATTGAGGGAATAATATTTCTTTTGACTTAGATGACACTTTGGGGGAATAATTTTGGTGGGCAGTGCCCACCCTACACCTACTACATTTACTGATGTGAGTTCGGCTAAAAATGTAAAATATGATTGAAATAATGTTAGCAGACCAATTATTGGTTACCAATGGTTGAATCTTGGCATGGTCAATTTAACCCTAAACAGTTTTTAGCAAGGGTTAACATTGACCAGTTTATTGAACATAACAAGGCCTATAATGAGGCGCGAGTTGACTTGCTTGGAAAGCCATGTATTCTTTGCCGCAGCACCAAAGGACCTGGCTTATTACTCAATGATAGATCATATCTTTGTAAAACATGTTTTGCTGAGATCTCTTGTATTCAATATCCAGAAAAATATGAAAGACTACGAAGAGAATATTTCAAGGAACGGGAGGCGAGACGCCAAGCACGTGATGCCTTTATTCAAAACTGTACCTACCGCAAACTTACTGGCGTTATTGGGATGTCTGTTTGGTCTTCTCTTATTCTTATCTACTTTGGGATTATCTTCGCAGCCGTTCCGGTTGCCCTTTTTTTCATTTATCGCGCTATACAAAAAGAACATCAAAAGAGACTCAACGAATGGGAATCTATGTTCCCTAACCCAGTAGAACCCCAACTGCGGCATTTTCATGATCCACTTGCAGAACTTACTCCCCGCGACAGAGCAATTCTCAAGGTCTTTAACAACTGGCCCGGCTATCCACCATTTTGGGGGTACTTGCGTCAGGTTGTTATAGAGCGTGATGGAGATAGGTGCCAAGTTTCAGGCTGTCCTTCAAGAGTCGAACTCCATATTCATCATAGGGTTCCCGTTTCTCAGGGTGGTGAGCATATTCCCACAAATTTAATAACCTTATGTTGTTTCCACCACGCATTAGAACCATATGAAGGCCATGAAAGGATTTGGGGAGATATAAAAACCAGATATTTTACTATGGTGCGTGCTCATAGAAGACGAAACCCTTCATCCCAAGGATATCACAATGTTCGAGCCCATGTGAGGCGTTTGGAATTGGTTAACAAATCAGAGCTTTCTGAAGTTATAGATTTCTACGGACTTACATGCCCTTCATGTAGTAATGAAAATCTGGTAACGACCATAAGCAAACAAAATCAGAAGGTTACAGTTAGTTGTTTTGATTGTTCTGAGAACTGGATAGGTCCAAGGAAGCTATGTGAAGAAACTGGACCTCGTCTAGCCGAAGTTTTGAATGTGACAAAAAATAAGGGCCAGTGGGAACCTCGATGGGACATGTTGGAAGAGCGCACTGATTCAATATTTCAGTTATTGAAAGGGACCAAATCAAAACCCAGGAAAAAGCTAAGTACAATAGCTTCAAAAAAATCTTCGGCCCCCAAATGCCCCAAATGTGGTGCTTCTATGCGCCTCGTTAAGCCAAAACAGGGACAGCATTGGAAAGCATTTTGGGGCTGCACAAAATATCCTATTACCGGCTGTAAGGGAAGTATCGAATATTGAAGCAAGCGTAGGGTGGACACTGCCCACCAACACATCCTTTAACACCAGCCTCATATGAGGACATTAGCCATGAACGGCAAAAAACCTAGCCCCCCCAAACCCCTGCCCTCCACCCACCTCCTGGGCACCGGGACGCCCATGTGCGCCGGGTGCGGGGGCTTGGAGGCGGTGCACGAGATTTACGATCTCCTGGGCGCCAAGACGGTGTTTGTCAATGCCGCGGGGTGCCTGACCCTGTTGGCGGTCTATCCCTTCACCCCCTTTCGGGGGTCCTGGCTCTATACGGCCATGGCTTCGGCCCCGGCGGGGGCCCAGGGGGTCAGGGACGCCCTGGACCTGCTTCTGGAGCAGGGACGGATGGGGCCGGAAGAGGACCTGGAGGTGGTGGTCTTGACCGGGGACGGCGCGGCTTACGGCATGGGGCTCTCGGCCACCTCCAGCGCCATGGAGCGGGGCCTCAATTTTCTCTATATTTGCTATGACAATGAGGGCTTCGGCAACACCGGGCAGCAGTTCTCGGAGGCCACCCCCCACGGGGCCCGCACCGCCACCAGCACCGGCCGCCGGGGCTTTGGGGGCTATAAAAAAGACCTCTTCGCCATTTGGACGGCCCACCGCCCGGCCTACGCGGCCACCGCGGTGGGGGCCGAACCCCTGGACCTGGCCCGGAAGATCGAGAAGGCCAAGAACATAAAAGGGCCGCGCTTGATCCTGACCCTGGCCCCCTGCCCTCCCGGCTGGGACTTTGACCCCAAAGAAGCCGTGGAGATCGGTAAATTGGCAGTGAAAACCGGCGTCTGGCCTTTAAAGGAATACGTGGACGGCCGGGTGATGCATACCAAAATCCCCCACCCCCGCCTGCCGGTGGAAGAGTATTTGCAAAGACAGGGGCGTTTCGCCCATCTGTTCCTACCGGAGCGCAACGCCGAACTACTCCAGGAAATTCAAGCCCGGGTGGACGCTTATTGGGCCGGAATTAACTGAGCCGATTCCAGAGCTGGCCCGGCCCAAACCGGAAAAGGCTGGCAGGCTTCCTGCTGCTTTTTTCTTTTAGGGCGAAATTTCTCTTAACAAATCTTTTATAAATCCTGATACAATTACAAAATGGCTCACGGCAGGGGTGAGGCTAGCGCAGGTGGGGCCAGTCTAAGCTGCGAAAGCATTCCAACGGCTGGCACTCCCAGAGTAAGCCGACTCCCGCAACTAATCAATCCAGAAAGGGAGGAAAGTAATGGTGAGATCGCGTAGCTGGTTGGTGTTTTCGGTTCTGGCCATCATGGCGGCCTTCTGTTTGTCGCTGAGCGTCACCCCGGTAATTGCCCAACCTCAACCCATGGCGGAAGACATCTACACTCCCCTAAACCGTGGTTATGATTTCATGGCCGCGGGCCAATATGACCTGGCCAAAAAGGAATTCGAAAAAGTCATCAAAGCTGATCGCTATAACCCTTACGCCAACAACAATCTGGCGGCCATTGCCGAGAGGGAAGGCCAACCTCAGGTGGCCCTGGGCTATCTGAAGGCCGCCATGGAAAAAGTGACCCAGTATCCCTATAAGGTGGGCAAACAGGTGTGTTTTACCGGCGGCCTGTGCACCGCGGTGAAACCCGAAAGGGATGCCGCCAGCAAAACCGGTGAATCCATTGCCGCGGTAATCGGCGACAACATCAAAAAAATGTCGCAAAAGGCCAAGAAGTAAACCATCCTGACGCTTAACACTTTGACATTAGGGAAAAATCCAAGGGGCCGGGAGATAACCTCCCGGCCCCTTTATTTCATACCAATTCGCACTCAAACGGCTATTAAAATGTAGGGGCGAACCTCGGGTTCGCCCAGTGATTTGGGGCGAATACAAGATTCGCCCCTACAATTAAAATTTACGTTCGACGGCGAATTGATATCAGGTGGAAGTAAGCCAGTTACCGTTATCTGGAGCCGATTCCCGGGGCGGTTGCAGATTTTTTGGGTGAGGTTTATTATTGTAAATATTTCTTAGAGGAGCCGGCAGGATGAAACCGGAAAGAAACTACCGGGAGCGTTCCCTGAAGCTCCAGGGCCTGATTTGCGCCAAATGCGGCAGGGAATTCACTCACCGGAACCGACATCTCTTGACAGTGCACCACAAGGACGGGAATCCCCGGAATAATCCCCCGGACGGCTCCAATTGGGAAAATCTTTGCCTTTATTGCCACGAAGACGAGCACAGCCGGGGACTTCTCGGTGATTATCTCAGGGAAGACTAGCGGCTCGTCTCTTTTTAACTATTGTTTGCGAACAAGAGGACAGCATTCTTAGATGTACACCCATCAATACCGCCAAAAGTTGACTACGCCTGAAAGGGCCGTGGAGGCCATTGCCCCCGGCAGCACCCTGGTGCACGCCATGGCTACCGGGGAGCCGCCGGCCTTGTTGGAGGCTATCGCCCAGCGGGTTCGGGCCGGGGACCTACGGGAGATCAAGGTCTTTGCCCTTCTGCCCATGGAGCACGCGGCCCGGACTATCCTCGCCGAGGACCTCGCCGACCGCATTATCTCCCATTCCTGGTTCGTCAGCCCCGCGGACCGCTGCCTCATCCGGGAAGGCCGCAACTACTTTGTGCCCAACGAATTCCACCAGCTTCCCCGCATCTGCCGGGACTTCATGGAGATCGACGTCACCCTGACCACGGTCTCCCCCATGGACCGGGCCGGTTTCTTCAGCTTCGGCACCACCAATGACTATATCTCCACCGCGGCCCGCCATTGCCGCCGCCTCATTGTGGAAGTCAACCCCAACATGCCCCGGGTCTTCGGGGACGCGCTCCTGCACGTCTCGGAAGTGGACGCCATCGTGGAAAACGACCTGCCGCTGTTGGAGATTGTGCCGTCGCCCCCCAAGCCGGAAGCGGAGGTCATCGGCCGGCTCATCGCGGAGATGATTCCTGACGGCGCCACCCTGCAGTTGGGCATCGGCGGCATCCCCAACGCGGTGGTCCACTATCTGGAGGGGCATAAAGATTTAGGGATTCATACCGAACTCTTCTGTCCCGGCATGATGCACCTGATCAAAAAGGGGGTGGTCACCGGCGCCAAAAAGAATCTCCATCCCTGGAAGCACGTGTTCACCAATGCCATGGGGGACCGGGAGATGTACGAGTTCATGCACGACAACCCCAGCATGGAAAGCTACCCGGTCTCCTATACCAACGACCCCCATGTCATTGCCCAAAACGACCGGATGATTTCCATCAATTCCACCATCGAAGTGGACCTCCTGGGCCAATGCAATTCCGAATACCTGGGAGGCTCCGAATACAGCGGCACCGGCGGGCAGTTGGACTATGTGCGGGGGGCCTTCAACTCCCAGGGGGGCATGTCCGTCATCGCCTTTTACTCCACCGCGCATAACGCGGAGACCTCCCGCATTGTGCCCCGCTTTGCCCCGGGCACGGTGGTCACCACCCCCCGCATGGACACCCACTATCTGGCCACGGAATACGGGGTGGCCAACCTGAAGGGGAAATCCACCCGGGAGCGGGCCCTGGACATCATCAGCCTGGCCCACCCCAAATTCCGGGAGGATTTACTGAAAGAGGCGCATAGTATGCGCCTCTTGTGAAATGACGACCCATCGCCTTAGGAACAATTGCCTGGTCCATTCATCCTAGAAACCGCTCCCCCAGACGCCAGAGCGCCTTCCACCGGCTGCCTTCCACCTCCTCGTCGCCAAAATCTCGCCGCCGCCAGAGAACCAGATTTCGTTCCCCCGGGAAAATCGGCCAAGGCCGAAAGGGCTGCAAGCCGTAAGGGCGGATTTTGAGCCAACTCCGCACGTACCCCCGTCCCCGCAACTGCTGCCTGGCGCAGCCGTGGAGATCCTCCTGGAGAACCAGCTTCGGGCGCATGGACCGGATAATTTCCTCCCAGCGACAATCCGGATACACCCTCTGACAGACTACCACCGCACAATGAATATCTCCCAGTTCCTCCACCCAGGTATTAGGAAACACTCTAATGGCCTCCCAAAACTTTTGGGGCTCGCCTTGGTAATAGTCCCCCAGCAATTTGGTAATACCATCCGGGTCTAAAAACATCTGGGGAGATGACAGGTCGATATTTGGAACACGGTCAATTCCCACATAGTATTGCAAATTCAAGGCGGTCAGCAGACGGAGGTGGTTGTCAATCCGATTAATCTCCGCGCCGCACCCCAGGCTGACGACAGAAGTGTGGCCATATCTTTGGAGGAAATCTACCGCGGACGGTTCATGGTCATGACAGGGAAGGGATTCCGCTAACATCAGGCTCTAAGGCACCCTCCTTGACGCATGTGGTAGCCCTATAAGCATGATAATCTGCGTAACATAATAATAATCTCCCGTTACCTCCCGTCAATTTGGACATAATTTTTGCCAGGGTTCCTATCAAGCGCCGTTAAAAGGGTGGCAGAAAAAACCAAATGAAGGCTCTGTTCTCAGGGAGAATAGCCGTCCCCCGCTGTCCCCCCTGCATTTAGTCGTAGGCGAGGGCGCCGGCGCGCCCTTTGGATCCAAAAGAACGGCGTTTGAGATTTTCACAGAGGGCTTAAATTTATAATCCCCGGTTCACCCGCTTCTTCGCGGAATTATTCCTTGACAGTGGTATCCATTTTAGCTAGAGGTGGGTATGCTCTTTCCCGTATCCGGCGTTGAGGTCAACCCCCTCATCCCCCCCTTGGTCGCCCTCATTGTCTCCACCTTCACCTCTATGGGGGGGGTCTCCGGGGCTTTTCTCCTCTTGCCCTTCCAGGTCAGTGTCCTCAATTTCACCAGCCCGGCGGTAAGCCCCACCAACCTGGTGTTCAACATTGTCGCCATCCCCAGCGGCGTCTATCGCTATATCCGGGAGGGCCGCATGAACTGGCCGGTCACCTGGGTGGTGATCCTGGGCACCCTGCCCGGCCTCCTCTTCGGGGCCCTGATCCGCATTAAGTGGCTGCCGGACCCCAAAAATTTCAAGCTTTTTGTGGGCTGCGTGCTGCTCTATATCGGCGGGCGGCTCCTCTATGACCAGACCTCCTGGGCCAAAAGCCGGAAGGCCAAAATCCAGGAATTTGAGGCCCGGGTCCAGGAGCGCCTGCAAAAAGTCCTGAAAGAAGCCGGCCACACCACCGGCCGGGGCCTGCCTCCGGCCGCCCGGGTAAGCACCCGCTCTTGGAGCCTGAGGCGGGTCTCTTACGAATTTCTGGGAGAAACCTTTGCCTTCAACGCCCCGGCCTTGTTTTTCCTGGCCCTGTTGGTAGGCCTCATCGGCGGCACTTACGGCATCGGCGGCGGCGCCATTATCGCCCCTTTCCTGGCCGCCATCTTTGAACTTCCCATCTATACCATCGCCGGCGCGGCCTTGATGGGCACCTTTATCACCTCCGTGGCCGGGGTGGGCATCTATTATTGCCTGGTCCCTTTTTGCCCGGGTCAGATGGTGGCCCCGGACCTGGCCCTGGGCTCCCTATTCGGCCTCGGCGGCTTTCTGGGCATGTACGCCGGCGCCGGCTTGCAAAAATTCATCTCCGGTGCCATCATCCGCATCGGCCTGGGCCTAATCATCACCGGCCTGGCCTTGCGCTATATTGTGGGATTTTTCTTGGGTTAAGGACTATGGGGGAGGGGGCTAAGGGCCGGTGGGCCCTTCCCCCCTCCCCCACACCCCCTCCCCC
>JBFLZI010000126.1:0-9003 GCA_040756315.1 Thermodesulfobacteriota bacterium
TCCCCCAAGCCCCCACCCCCAATCCCTTATAGTTCTGGTAGCACAGGCTTTCCAGCCTGTGCGGGCGCGGGCAAGATGCCCGTGCTACCAATCATTAGAAGCCATTTCAAAACCTGGAGACGCATTCAAATGTCATTCTGAGCGTAGCGAAGAATCTCGTATTTACAATAGGTTGAGATCATTCACTTCGTTCAGGATGACAGAAAAAATAGGTCTTGAAATAGCATGTAATAAAGGGTTGCTGGGGGAAGGCAGGGTGGGGAACAGCCGCCCGCGGCTGTTCTTCCTGGCCCCTCAAGAATAGGGAGTGCCTGAGCATGGAGAAAAAGACTGAATTTCAGGAGCCGGAAATCTGCATTGTCTGCGCCTGGCGCCAGGATTGCCTGAAGAAATTTTCCCTGGCCCACGGCCAGAAATGCCTGGAATTTACCCGGGACCTGACCCTGAAGGCCAAGCCGGTAGGGGAAGCGCCGAAGCCGGAAGAAAAGTAAGTGGTCCGTGGCTAGGATCTAGGGCGTGCCGGGCCCGCCCATTGATGGCGGCAGATGCTTCCATAATAACTGTCTGAATTCTGGATGGACATACTGTTGAAGGCGGAGCCGCTTTATGAGGTAACGGAAAAACGGTAGGGTAAGAAAATGGTGCGGGAATTGGAAAAAAAAGAGACATTACTTAGATATCACCGTAATGAGATTTTTAAAGAAATAGTTGAAATTGGCCTTAATCCCAGAGAATTTGATTGGGGAGAAGATGCAAGTGGGATGGGAATGTATTTTGTACCAACACTTATTCATGTACAGACAGGTTATTTTTTTAAATTCGATATTAGTAATGATGGGAGGCGTGTAAGTTATTATTACCCAACATTAGAGGCAGAAAAAGAGTTATTGTTTCCTGGCGATTGGGAAAAGCAAAAGGTTAATTTTTTAGAATGGCTCAATATCTTAAAGATTGAGTTAAGTTCTCCAGACTTTTGGGAAGCTTACTTAAATGCATCAAAGATGTTTGAACCAACAGCAGATAGTGATTTGGTTAACGAATTATTCACAACTGAGGAGCAAACATATATCTCTACAAAATTGCTTGAAATAGAAAAATATTTGAGCGAAAAACAAAATTTGTCGGCAGAGAATATAGCTTTTATTAAAGAAAAAATAGGTTACTTGGAAGAATGCTCAAAGCGCTTGGGCAAGAAGGATTGGTTAAACATTGTTATAGGAATTTCATTCAAGATTGCTGTTGACCTAGGGTTGTCATCAGAGATAGCGAAAGAATTTTTTAAATTAGTAGGAACCGCATTTGGCCATTTTTTAAGTGGCCCAGTCTTTTTGCCATAGTTAATTTTCTTAACCGAAAGTTTATAGGGCGTGCCGCGCACGCACATTGATGGCGGCCAGGGGCCGCCCTAGAAGTGAAAAGAATTATGCGTCCTAAAAAAGAAATAAGAGAAATCCTGACCCAAGCCCTGGAGCAGGCCCGGAGTGCCGGGGAACTGAATTTTCCGTCCCTCCCGCCCTTCGAAGTGGAGGCCCCCAAGTTGGCGGAGCACGGCGATTTCGCCACCAACGCGGCCCTGGTCCTGGCCAAACCGGCCAAGATGTCCCCCCGCCAGATCGCGGCGATCATCAGCAAAAACCTGGCGGCCCCGGCAGGCATGCTGGAAAAGGTGGAGATCGCCGGTCCCGGTTTTATCAATTTCTTTATCGAAGATGCTTATTGGTACCAGGTGCTCCCGGAGATTCACCGTCTGGGCCAAGCTTACGGCAACAGCGATTTAGGGGCCGGGCAGAAGGTGCAGGTGGAATTCGTCAGCGCCAACCCCACCGGCCCCCTGCACATCGGCCACGGCCGGGGCGCGGCCCTGGGGGACGCCCTGGCCAATCTCCTTGCCGCCACGGGCTATCAAGTGGAACGGGAATATTACATCAATGATGTGGGCAACCAAATTAACACCCTGGGGAAGTCCCTCTACTTCCGTATTCGGGAAATTCAGGGAGAAAAGATTGAGTTTCCGGAGGACGGCTACCAGGGTGACTATATGAAAGACCTGGCCCGGGATTATCTGGGGGCTCATAATCCTTCACCTTCGCCGGCGGCAACAGAAGAAGAAATTGTCACCCTGGGGCGTTACGCCGGGGACGTCATTCTGGCCGGCATCAAAAAGGACCTGGAAGATTTCGGGGTGCGCTTCGACCACTGGTTCAGCGAAACCGACCTCTACCGCCAGGGCTGGGTGGAGCGGAGCTTCGCTTTCCTGAAAGAACAGGGCTACCTCTACGAAGCCGACGGGGCCTTATGGTTCCGCTCCACCCGCTTCGGCGATGACAAGGACCGGGTGGTGCGCCGCCAGACCGGGGCCACCACCTATTTTGCCTCCGACATCGCCTATCATCTGGAGAAGTTTGCCCGGGGTTTCGACCTGGTGGTGGACCTGTGGGGCGCGGATCATCACGGCTACGTCCCCCGCATGCAGGCCGCCGCCCAGGCCCTGGGGAAACCGGATTGCCTGAAGATCATGCTGGTGCAGTTGGTGACCCTCCTGCGCCAGGGAGAACCGGTGGCTATGACCACCCGGGGCGGGACTTTTGTCACCCTCCGGGAAGTGCTGGATGAGGTGGGGAAGGACGCGGCCCGCTTCATTTTTCTTACCCGCCGCTCCGACGCCCATCTGGACTTTGACCTGGAAGTGGCCAAACAACAGAGCGCCGAGAACCCGGTCTATTACGTGCAATACGCCCATGCCCGCCTGGCCAGCGTCTTTCGCCAGGCGGCCTCCCAAGGCATCGAGGTCCGGGAACCGGACCCCGATCTCTTTCCTCTCCTCAACCTTCCGGAAGAGCTGGCCCTCCTCAAACTGCTGGGCAACTACCCGGAACTGGTGGAAGGCGCGGCCCGTCACCTGGAACCCCACCGCCTCACTTATTTCTTGACGGACCTGGCCGCCCAATTGCATAGTTATTACTATAAACATCGCTTTATTTCCGAAGACACCGAACTCACCCAGGCCCGCCTCTGGCTGGTTAAAGCCGTACAAACCATCCTGCGCCACGGCCTGGATATCCTGGGCGTCACCGCCCCGGAGAGCATGTAGGGAAAGAGTTATGTGGGGGGAGGGCCAGGGACTTGAGGTCCGCTTACAATCTCCCCCCACACCCTCCTCCCAACCCGCTTAAGAGGGGTCAGGGGTCGGGGATCAGGGGTCAGTAATGAGAATCCGTTATTTTCTGACCCCTGGCCACTGATCCCTGATCCCTCAATAAGGGATTGGGGGAGGGGGTTTGGGGGAGGGAGTAAGGGCCTGCGGCCCTTAGCCCCCTCCCCCAAAAACCAGGAGCACACTCGATGGCGGAAGGTCGGGGGAAGCGGGGGAGGAAGGCTCCCTGGCAGGTGAAGTTAGGGGTCAGGGAGTTGTTCTTTGCCGGTCTGGGGATGTTGGGTCTGTTGTCCATGAGTTTTGCCCTGGGCACTTTGGCCGGGCGGGGGGATATTTATCGGGTCTTGCATAATTGGGGTTTATTAGGTCCGGAGGTCCCCCGGGCCGTGCAGCCCTGGCTGCCGCCGGGAGGGCAGCCCCCGCTGATGCTGCCGGCTTCTCCGGCCGGTTCTCCCGGAGTTCAAGCGCCCCCGGCTGCCCCCAATGCTAACGTGGCGGCGGCTCCAGCCTCCCCGGCGACGCCGGTGGCCGGGTCAGTGGCGGCGGTGCCCGGTGCGCCGGCGGCGAAGAAGAAATCCAAAGATAGCGCCTCCTACCGGGATCGTCAGGCCAAGGCCGAAGAATTGCGCCGTCTGCGGGAGGAAGTGTCCCGCAAGCTGAAGTTTCAAAACAGCCTGGATACCCCGACCCCGAAACCCTCCCGGTTGGCCCAAAAACAGAAAGGCAAGGAAAAGCCGGGAGCCAAGGCGGCCTCCCCTTCCCTGGTGCGGGTGGCCCTCTACCGGGACAGCAAGGCCGCTAAGGCCAAGATGGCGGAATTGCAGAAAAAAGGGGAAAAGGTGACCTTGAAACAAGGGAAGGATAAAAAGGGCGCCTACTATGCGGTATATCGCCAGAGCCAGGCGGACCAGGGAGAGCTTAAAGAAGGGACTTCGGCCAAGCAGAAAGCTAATGACAACAAGCAAAAATCTCGGTGAGAAGAGACGATATACTTTTAACTAAAATGGAGAACAGTTAGAGCTATTATTCGGGTTCCCGGCGGCTAATCACCTTCTTCGGTCAGGTCCCCGGCTTTTCCGGAGAGTTCGCCCTCCATAGCCTCTTCCACCATTTGGTCCACTTCCCCGGGGAAATCCTCTCCCATCTCCTGTCCCATCTTTTTCAGCATCCGGGCCACGCTTTTCGGGTCATTCTCGTCCACCCCGCTCCAGAGGGCCGGATCGGCCAGGCGTTCCAGGCGGCTTTCTTCGGAGAGACGCACATGCACCCGGGAGAGGATGCGTTCCAGGGAGGGGCTGCCGCACTTCTGGCAGCTGGGCGCGAAGGACTCGTTCAGATTAAGGATCAGGAAACTGGAGACCCGCCCACAATCCTGACAGCGATACTCATAGATGGGCATTGGCGTTTTCCTGGCTGTTTATTTGGGGGAAGGGGCTAAGAGGTTAGTTAAGGGCGAACAGGGGAAAGGGGGAAAAAGGGTCGGAAGTTTTGTGGCAAAATCCTCTTTTTCCCTTTTCCCCCTTCTTATATCCCCGGCCCTCCTCTCAAATCTTTTCCTCCCCCTTTAATTCGGCACCTTGACCCTCATTTTTTCCAGCCGGGCGATCTGGCGTTTTACCTCGGCATAACGGTTATCCCCGGGGGACAGATTAGGCAAGGCCTTGCGGAAATGGAACAGGGCGGTGGACAGGGCTTTGGCCCTCAGGCTGTAGAAACCCAGGTAATAATGGGACAGCCCGATTTTGCCTTTTTCCCCATAGAGGGTGCCCAGATTGTAATAGACCTCAATAAAAGCGGGATTGAGAAAATGAATTTTTTCGAATAATGGCAGGGCCTTATCTGCTTGACGGCGTTCCTGGTAGATGCGGCCCAGGTAATAGAGGATGGCCTCATCCCGGGGATGGCTGGGGGACAGGGTTTCCAGGATTTTCAGGGCCTCCGGGTAACGGTTCCGGTTAAAGTAATGGATGGCCAGATCCCTTTGGATCAGGTAATTTCCCGGCGAAAGGCTTAAGGCCTGCTGAAAGGCGGCCATAGCTTCATCCGGACGCTCCAATTTGTCCAGGGCCAGGGCCCGGCCGTAATGAAAGGCCGGATTCTTCGGTTCCCTTAGGCTATCTTGGGTCATACGCCGCAAGAGTTGGTGGGCGTTGCCGGAGATAGCCATCAATTTTATGGTAAAATATTGAAAATCCGGATCATTTTCTTTTTCGGCAATTTGTCCTTGATGCGCGCTAAGCTGGTGGCCTAAATCCACCATACGGCTGTCAATATCCGGGTGAGTACTGAGATAGATGGGGATCTTCCCCCCCTCAAACCAGCGCTGCCGCCCCATCTTCTTAAATACCAGGATCATGTCCCGGGGGTTATAGCCCGCTTTGGTCATCCACTTAAAACCCAGGCTGTCGGCTTCTCGTTCAAAATCCCGGCTGTACTTTAACATGGCCGTGGTGGAGAGAGCCGCCGAGCCCATCAGTAAAGGCTCCGCCAAAGCCCCACCTCCCAAAAACACTGCGGCCAGGCCCCCTATCAGGGAAGCAATATTGACGAACTTGGCCTTATCCATCTGTCTGGCCATATGCCGGGCATAGATATGGGAAATTTCATGGGCCAGCACCCCGGCCAGTTCACTCTCCCGCTCCATAATGCCAATCATGCCGGAGGTGATAAAGACATAGCCTCCCGGCACGGCGAAGGCATTGATGGTGGGGTCCACCAGGATGAAAAAGCGGTAATTGAAGGGCTGGGGGCCCAACTGCGCCACCAGTCTTTGGCCCACGTGGTTAAGATAGGAGTTTAAAAAGGGGTCGCCGATTATCGGGTAATATTGCTGGAGTTCCAAAAAGAACTCTTCTCCCACCTGCCTTTCTTTGTCCAGGGTAAGGCTGCCGAAAAAAGCCCAGGAGGGGCGGGCGGGCAACAATAGCAGCCAGGCAGCCAAAAAGAAGGCCACCAGTCGTTTGGGCAGGGAAAGTGGCGGCATGCGGCTCAGGACCGGCTTATCCATGCGAGTCAGGTGAAGGTCTCCTGGTGGGCGGGGGCTGGCGGAAAGTCCTTAACCAAGACTTTGGCAGCCTCGGCCCACAAACCTTCCAAATCATAAAATTCTCGGAACGGTTGGAGAAAAATATGGACCACCACATCCTGGTAATCCATTAAGACCCAGTGACCCTCTTGCCTGCCTTCTATTCCCCAGGGTTTCACCCCCAGGCGGGCCAGGGCCTCTTCCAAATGTTGGGACAGTGACAATACGTGTCGGCGAGAAGTTCCGGAGCAGATCAGAAAGTAATCGGCGAAGGCGCAAAGCCCCTTCAACTCTAAAATCACCGGGTCCAGACCCTTGTGGGCCGTGAGAGTCTGGGCGGCTGCCTCAACCAGAGCCTCTGCAGTCAAGGATGCTGTCGCAGTTGCCGTGATTACTTCCTTCCTTCTAGATAGAGTTTGTTGTTCATTATATATCTTCGCACCCGTTCCGGCAAGAGGTAGCGGATGGATTGTCCCTGCCGGACCAGGCCCCGGATCTTGGTGGCGGAAATGTCCAGCAAAGTAGTGGCCTGGAAAATCACTTTATACCCGGAAGGGTGCAGGAAACCCGCCCCACCGGCCAGAGACTTAAATCCCTCATGGACCTCCCGGCGGAGCACCTTCCCCAAGTGGCGCCGGTCATAACCGGGGCGGTCCAACACCACAAAGTGGCTCAAGGTGAAGAGCTCCCGATAGTCCTTCCAGGTGGAGATTTCCAGGATGGCGTCCAACCCCAGGATGAAATAAAGCTCCCAATTCGGGCCGAGTTTTTGGTGCAGGAGGCGCAAGGTCTCAATGGAGTAGGATTTCCCGGGGCGCTGGCCCTCGATGTCCGAGACCATTAACACCGGGTGCTCCTCTACCGCCAGACGAGTCATCTCCAAACGTACGGCAAAGGGAGTGATTTCCATCGAGGCCTTATGGGGCGGCAAGGCCGCGGGCACAAACCAGAGCTGATCCAAACCCAGGGCCTCGGCCACTTCCTCCCCGGAACGCAAGTGGCCGTAATGAATAGGATTAAAAGTCCCCCCGAAGAGCCCCAGGCGGTTTGGAGGTGGGGGGAAGGCCGGGGGACCGCAGGTCCCCCGCCCTCCTTTGGAGGAATCTTTTTGTGGGGGGAGGGGCCAGGGACCGGTAGCACAGGCTTTCCAGCCTGTGGGAGTCCCTGGCCCTCCCCCCACACCCCCCTCCCCAACCCGCTTAAGAGGGGTCAGGGGTCGGGAATCAGGGGTCAGTAATGAGAATCCATTATTGTCTGACCCCTGACCCCTGGGCCCTGATCCCTCAATAAGGGATTGGGGGAGGGGGATTGGGGGAGGATTGTAAGCGGGTCTGCGCCCCTTAGCTCCCTCCCCCAAACATCTCTTCCTACTGCCTGAGTTGCCCGGAGCCATAGACGATGAATTTGGTGGTGGTGAGTTCTTCCAGGCTCATGGGTCCAAAGGCGTGGAGTTTGGAGGTGCTGATGCCGATTTCCGCGCCCAGACCCAGTTCCCCCCCGTCGTTGAAGCGGGTGGAGGCGTTCACCAAGACCACGGAGGAGTCCACTTCGTTAAGGAACCGCTGCGCCCGGGCATAGTCCTGGGTGACGATGGCTTCGGTGTGGTTGGAGCTATAGCGGGCGATGTGCTCCAGGGCCGCGTCCAGGTCAGGGACCAGTTTTACCGCCAGAATCAGGTCCAGGAATTCAAAGCCCCAGTCCGTCTCCTGGGCCAGGACTACCCGGGGATCGAGCTTTTGGGTCAGGGGGCAGCCCCGGAGTTCCACCTTGGCTTCCCGGAAGCGGGCGAACATTCTGGGCAAAAACGCCGGCGCGATCTCCTGGTGCACCAGCAGGGTCTCCATAGAGTTGCACACCCCCGGCCGCTGCACCTTGGCGTTGAAGCAGATCTCTTCGGCCATGGTCAGGTCCGCGGTTTCGTCCACAAAGATGTGGCACACCCCCTTGTAGTGCTTCAGGACCGGGATGCGGGAGTTCTCCGCCACAAAGCGGATCAGCCCCTCCCCGCCCCGGGGGATGATCAGGTCCACCAGTTCGTCCTGTTTCAACAGCTCTAGAGTGGCCTCCCGGGCGACGCTGGGGATGACCTGGATGGCCGCGGCGGGGACCTGGACCTCGGCTAAGGCGTCCTGCATCAGCTTGGCCAGGGCCAGGTTGGAGTGGAGGGCCTCTTTCCCCCCTTTGAGAATCACGGCATTGCCGCTTTTGAGGCAAAGCGCGGCCGCGTCCACCGTGACATTAGGGCGGGACTCGTAGATGAAGCCGATGACCCCCAGAGGAATACGCATCCGGCCCACCAACAGGCCGTTGGGCCGCCGCCACATCTTGGTCACTTCCCCCACCGGATCGGGGAGCGCCGCCACTTCTTTTAGGCCCTGGATCATGGCGGCCATGACCTTGTCCGACAGGGTGAGGCGGTCAATGAACGCGGCGGGATGGCCGTCCTTTTGGGCGGCTTCCACATCTTTGCGGTTCTCCGCCTGGATTTCAGCCTGGCGTTCCTTTAACAACTCGGCAATCCGGAGGATCACCTGGTCTTTGACGCCCCGGGACAGGGTTCCCAACTTCCGGGCCGCGGCTTTGGCCTCCACGGCCATCTGGCGAATAACTTCGGGTATATTCATTTATTCTCCAAGCCATGTAGGGTGGGCGCCGCCCACCAACAAAGGTGTTATTGAGGAATTTTAACGGTGGGCAGTGCCCACCCTGATATGGTTGAAAGTTGTCAAGTAGGCGCAAGCCCCCCTTGGGTTTTGGGTTAAGCCGCGAGATGATTCTCAGGCTCCAACGGGGCGGGACGCTTTAGCGACGTTTGATCACTCTG
>JBFLZI010000127.1:0-8996 GCA_040756315.1 Thermodesulfobacteriota bacterium
GGAGGGGGTAAGGGCCTGTGGCCCTTAGCCCCCTCCCCCACGTACCATACCACAACTAGCCCCCCTGGGCCAGGCGTTTTAGGCGGGTGTAGCGTTCCCAGGAGAAGTCGGGCCAGCAGGGGAAAAGGGAGTTATTATGGTAGAGAGGTTCCTTCTCCAGGTCGTAGCGGGAGGCGGCCACGGCCCGGGGCCAGAGCGCGGTGCCGGGGATCGGGGAGTATTGGGCCAGGACCGGCTTAGCCCCCAGCTCTTTTATGCGGCTGATGGAGGCTGCCACCGCCTCATCATCCTGGTCCGGCAGGCCCACCAGGAGATAGACGCCCATCTCTTCCTGCTTGAATCCGGCTTCTTTAAGGTGGCCTAAGGCCGCCTCCAATTCTCCTTCCCCGAGTTTGCCGTCGTATCTGGCCGGGCCTAGTGCGGTGGTCTCCACCCCCAGGCGCAGGGTGGCGAAGGGGGCTTGCTTGAGCCACCTGGCCACCTCCAGGGTAATTTCTCGGACGTGCAGGCCGTTGGGAGTATGGAAGCGGAAATTCCCGCCCCGGCGGTGCAGTTCCTGAAGAATTATCAGCAGGTGTTCCTCTGGTTGTACCAGTAAGGCGTCGTCATAGAAGGCCACTTCCGTCAAACCTAGACGTTCTTGCCAGATAATCATCTCTTCCACCACATCCAGGGGCCGGCGTCTTCGGTAATGGGGGCTAAGGAGGCGGGAGGCGCAATAGTCGCAGGAAAAGGGACAGCCCCGGGAAGTGAGGCTGGGAATAAAGGCAAGGTGGCGCTGCAGATGCAGGGCCGGATAAGGCAGGGAGTCCAGGTCCGGAGTGTTGGGGGCCGGCGGGCTAAACCCGGTGATGTTGGCCAGTAGAGACAAAATCTGCTCCTCCCCGGGGCCGCTCACCACCAGGTCGGCGCCGCTGTGCCGCCGGGCATGTTCCGGGCAGAGGGTGGCGTAGATGCCTCCGAGAATCACCGGGGTCTCGGGAAAATACTCCCGGGCCAGGTGAATGGCGGCCTTTACCCCCGGGTACCAATAAGTCATTAAGGAGGTGACCAGGATGGCCGCTGGTGGTGGTATCCGGGAGAGTTCCAAGCGAAAGGCCGACGCCGAGATGCCGTAGCGGCCATAACGCCGGGGGATGTCTTGCAAGGGTAGGGGGTTGGGTAGAATTTCCTTGGGATAACGGCCGGTGCCGAAAGGGCCGGGGCGGGAGTGGGGTCCCCCCAGGCAGTCCAGGAGATGGACCGCATAGCCGCGATCAATGAGAAGTCCGGCCAGAGACAGCAACCCCAGGGGCTGGGCGAAGAAATCATAGGCGGCAAAATCGTCAATCCAGGGGTTGATCAACACTAAGGCCGGGCCTGAATCTAACATGATTTATCTCAAGGAGAGACAGGCAGGAACCTGGGAGAGGCGCGCTGCCTTCCTCCTCAAACTCCCTACTCCCCACCCCGATATGTTTGGGAAAGGTGGGGGACTAAAAAATTTTAAAACTTAATTAACCATCCTGCCTACACTTTTCCCCTGGGACAATCTCTAAATAAATTTTTTATTTTCTTTCCGGTTGACAACTGATCGGGGAATTTCCTAACATCAGGAATCTTTTTTTTGTAAAGTTGACTAGACAATATTGTAAGGATAATCGATAAGTTAACCAAATATAACCTTACCTAATTAAGAAACATACCTTAATATTCCCACAAAGGAAGGGGCATGTCTCAGCCGAGCCAGCTTCCTCCAGAAATTAAGGTGCTCATCCTCTAGAGGAGGATTTTTGCGCATGAGCAAAAATCCTCTTCATTTTTTCCGGGGGGATTTTTGTCGCCGGTTACCCGGCCGCCGCTATCTGGACCGGGAAGACCGTCCCCGCCGCCGGTTCGCCCGGGTCTTTTCCCTCCTCACCCTGATCCTGGGAGGGGCCTACCTCATCTGGCTGGGAGCACTGGTCCTAGGAAATCAGGACGGCCACGGCTACCTCTTTTGGGGGGCCGAGGCTATGGTCTTTCTCCTCCTGGCCCTTCTGGCCTTTGATCTTTGGCGCGTTCGCTCCCATCGTCCCGAAGGCCTTGAGATTGACACCCCCCGGCCGGTGGACATCTTCGTCCCTTGTTGCGGGGAACCCCTGGAGGTCATCCGCACCACTCTCAGGGCGGTGAGCCGCATCGCTTATCAGCCGGTTACGGTCTATGTCCTGGACGACGCCGGGTCTCCCCCGGTGGCCGCCCTGGCCGAGTCCCTGGGATTCCACTACTGCTCCCGTCCCCTGGCCGGATTATCCCGGCAGGACTCCAAGAGCGGCAACCTTAACTTCGGCTTGGCCCGGAGTCAGGGAGAGCTCATCTTGGTGCTGGACGCCGATCAGGTGCCGGCCCCGGACATTCTCTCCCGTCTGGTGGGTTTTTTTCGCCTGACCAGGGTGGGGTTTGTAGCCAGCCGCCAGACCTTTTGCCTGCCGGAAGGGGACCCTTTCTATAACCGGGATGAGATCTTTTACGGCGCCATTCAGCCGGCCAATGACCAGGCCAACACGGTGATGTCCTGCGGTTCCGGGGTGGTCTATCGCCGCCGGGCCTTGGTTGAGATGGGCGGCTTTCCCACCTGGAATATCGTGGAAGACTTTGCTACCTCTTACGAGTTGGTAAGTCATGGCTGGCAAGGAATCTACTTTCCCTATGCCCTCTCCCGGGGTCTGGCTCCCCTGACTTTGCCGGGGGTCTATCGCCAGCGCTTCCAGTGGTGCCTGGACACCATGCGTCTGTTTTTTTGGGATAATCCCCTGATAAAACGAGGACTTACCTGGAACCAGAAGCTTCACTTCCTCCTCATCATGGTCAGTTATCTGGTGAGCGGGCTGGTCTTTCCCGTATTTTATTTTATTCCTCTTCTCAGTTATTGGCGAGGCTACTCCATCTTTCAAGGCCAGGAAGGCTCATACCTGGCTTGGCGTCTGGCTTATCTGTTGGCCATGATCTTCATGTTCCATTATCTCTTTAGGGGGAAAGAACCCTTCAAGCAATTCAAGGTCTTGTGCGGCCTTTTCCTGGTCTATGCCGCGGCCGTCTTTGCCGCGCTCCTCTATCCGCCGGGGCGCAAGCCCCGGTATCACGTGAATAATTCCCAGATTTTTTCCGAATCCCGGTGCTGGTGGGGCCTGGCCCCTCAGTTGTTCGTCATCCTTTTGCACTTTGTTTTGCCGTTCCACTCCCTGAGCCTGGGGTGGGCGCCCCCCAAACTGATCTTCTTCAATGCCTTTTTCTCCGGGTTCATCATCTATGTCCTAACGGACCTGGTGCTGGCCGGGTTGAGAAGACCCCGGTGGCGCCTGGCCCGGGACCCCAGGCAGATTTATGGCTTCTAAACGTCCCTGGCTGTTCCTGGTTCTGCTCCTGATCTTCGGGGGGCTGATCTATTGGGGCGGGCTGCGCCAGGACCCGGATTTCTGGCGCTCCCCCGCCACCTTATACCGACTGGCCAAGGAGGCGGAGGCTCGGGGGGAACTCCCCCAGGCCCTGGCCCTGGCCCAGAAGGCCTGGTCCCGTAATGATAAGAACATGGAAGTGGGGACTTATCTGGGCTGGCTCTATCTGAAGACGGCGCAACCCCAACCGGCCCTGGAAATCCTGCGCCAGGTTTATCCCCGGGACCCGAAGGCCGCCGGGGCACTCAAAGGCCAGGCCCAGGCCCTGGACCAGTTGGGCCAACGCCGCCAGGCTTTAGAACTCCTCAAGCAATATCTCCAGGACCAGCCTCAGGATGCCGACATCCTGTATTTCGCGGCCCAGCTCGCTTCCCGGGACAGTGAGCACCGGGAGCTGGCCCTCTCCTATTATCAAAGTCTTTATCAGTTGGAGCGCCATCCGGAAGTGCGCCGCCAGTTGGTGGACCTTTTGACCAGTCTGGGCCGTTTTGCCGAGGCCGTCTCCCTCCAGGAAGAAGAAGTGGCCCAGTTTCCGGAAAGCCAGGAGGCCCTGCACCACCTGGCCCTGCTCCACTATTGGCAGCGGGATTACCAGGCGGCCCTCCCCATCTACCAGCGCCTGGTGGAAAAGGCCACGGAAGACGCCGCCCTGCGCCAGGAGGCGGCCCAGACCGCGGAAGCGGCTCAAAAGACCGATGAAGCCCTGCAGCACTATTTATGGCTCTATGCCCGCTTCCAGGGGAAGAAAGACTATGCCCTGGCCCTGGCCCGCCTCTGGTCCCAGAAGGGGAATCACTCCGAGACCGCCGCGGTCCTGGGGCCCCTGATGGCGGACAAGCCGGATGTGGAGCTGCGGCGCTGGTACGCCCTGGAGCTCCTCCTCACCGGGGATTTCGCCAAGTCCCGGCAGGCCTATGAGGCCGCCTGGCAGGCCGGGGATACTCACCAGGAGACCATCGTCAATCTGGCCCGCCTCTATGCCCAGGCCCGCCGGTTCGCCAAGGCCGCGGCCATGTGGGACGAGGCCCGGCGCCGGCAACTGATCCGGGGGGACCTGCGCTGGGAGGCGGCCCTGACCTATTCCTACGCCCAGGATTATCAGAAAGGGGTCGCCATCCTGGAGACGGTGCCCCGGGATGATCCCAAGCACCCGCAATTGTTAAGATTTTTGGGACAACTGCACTTCTACCAGAAACACTGGGGCCAGGCGGCCCATTATCTTCAAGCTTACCTGCAAAAACACCCGGAAGATATCGAGGCCCGGCTGCAGTTGGCCGAAGCTCTGGCCTTTAAGCCGGAAACCCGGGACGCGGCCTTGGGTCAATACGCGGAAATTTTAAAACGCCACGATGATGTCCCGGTGCGCCTCCGGCGCATCGGCCTTTTGCTGGAATCCCGCCGCTGGGAAGAGGCCCGGCAGGAGCTTCAGGCCTGCCCCCAGGTCCAGGAACCGAAACTTATCCTGCAGCAGGCCCGTTACTATCTCTGGCTGGGGGACTTGGAAGACGCCTTAGCGCATTACGACCGATTCCTTCAGGTCGATCCCCGGAACCAAGAGGCTTCCCTGGAGAAAGCCCGGGTGTTGATCTATCTCCGGCGTCCCCCGGAGGCCCTGGAGGTTCTCCGGCGCTTGCGGGTGGGGCAGACCGGGGTCCCCCCGGACCGGCCCGGAAACCGGGCCTTGCTGGCCGCCTCCATCGAAGCCCATCTGGCTCAACAGAATTGGCAGGAAGCTTTAAACTGGGCCTTGCGCCTGTATAGCGCCCAATTTCCCGAGAAGCACCGCCAGCCCCGGGATTGGCCGGAGGCCTGGCGCTGGACCCGGGAACAAAAAGGAGTGAAGCTTTCGCCCCCCAACCCCGACACCAACCAGGACGGGACCGATTTACGGGCCTGGCCCCAAACCAAACCTGAGGCCAAACTTTCCCTGGCCGAACGGCTCTGGGTGGCCCGGGCCTTGTGCCATGCCCCGGAGGCGGAAGGCCTGCGCCTGGCCGCCGAATTGATGGTCCAAAATTTACGTGAAAATCGCTATGACCATGCCTCCCTCCTGGTCCTCTCCTACCTGTTGCCCCGCCTGCCCCGCTTTGAGGAACTTCAGGAGATGGTTTACCGGATTCCCGGTGTTAAGGCCGGGGGGCCGGAGTATGTGGCCGCCCTGGCCTATTTCGACGGCAGCCTGGGGCGCCACGGGGGCAAGCTGGAGTATCTGCTCCAGGTCTTAAAGGAATACCGCCACCATAAGTGGCCGGATAATCCCGGGGAACTCCTGGCCCTGGCGGACCTGGCCCTGGAACTGGGGCAGCCGGAGGCCGCCCAAGGTTATTACCGAAAGGCTTTGAAGCTCAAACCCCAGGACCGGCAGATTGCCCGGCTGCTCCGCCAATGTCAGATGTCCCGGAAGGAATGGGGCCAGGCCCTGACCAGCCTCCGGCATCAAGGGGAAGGCCCTGGCAAGGCCTTGGAGATGGCCCGACTCTATCTGATCCGGGGCCAGTATGAAGGGGTTAAGGTCGCGGTGGCGCAACTTCCCCCCGGCCACCCGGACCACCTCCAGGGGATCCTGCTTTTGGTGCAGGCCCAGCGCCTGGCCCGCCAATACCCGGAGACCCTGAAAACTCTGGAGGAGATTGCCCCCCGTCTGCCCCGGGAAACCTACTTGATGGAAAAGGCCCGGGTGTTGGAAGCCATGGGTGATAAGGCGGCTGCGGCCCTGTACACCGAGATCATGCAAAGCCAACCGGGCAGCCAGCCGGCCATAGTGGCCGAAGCCCGCCGGGCCCGGGCCGCGGGCAACTGGGCCGGGGCCTATAAAGCCTATGCCCGGGCCCTGGAGGAGACGCCCCAGGACATTGAACTCTTAAACGAACTGGAGTTCATCCGCCAGCAGATGCGCCCCCAGGCCGCGTCCCGGGGTTTTGCCCAGGCCCGGGGGGAAAGCCGCCCGGAAGAACTGGTGCGGCCCTGGCAATTCTCCCGCTTCGACCGGGAACCCTGGTCCAGATTTTACCAGAGAAACTGGGTCTTTCCCGGCATCAGTTTTATCAACCAGCTAAACCCCCTGGTGGCCGCGGTCTTCTGGCCCGACCTGCCTCTGGTGAAAACCCTGCCCCTGCTGCAACCGGAGGCCTTGTTGTTTGCCGACAGCAACAATCTCCACGGAGGTGTCGCCCGAGCCTCTGCCGGCTTCTGGCTGACCAAACTGCTGCCGGTGAATCTGGCGGTGGAATATCGCCAATATAAGCAAAAAACCCAAAACCCGGACCAGGGCCTAATTAATCTGGGTCTGACCCGGGTCTTCAACCAGTTTGCCAAGGACAGCAGCCGGCTGCGCCGCCTGGAGGTCTCCCTGGGGGCCGGGCCCCTGGCCCTGAGGGATCGCCTCAAGGTCAGCGGCGAAATTATCTGGCGGCGCTACTGGCAGCGGGTGGATCGGTATATTTCCCAACGGGGACAGCTGACCCAGTTTGTCACTGTGCCCCTGCCGCCCCATTTGGTCACGGTGGATAAGACCGCCAGCGCCAAGCAAACTGAGAAAGATCGTCGGGACCGGCTGTTCGGCTCCCTGGAAGTGGAATTTCCCCTAAGCAGCCGCACTGATGGGGCGCTGCGCTACAGCCGCCGGGACCTCTTCGACCAGGAGGCCCATATCTATCCCCGTCTCTACCAGAGTGTCCAGAAACTGGGTGAGGCGCGTCTCACCGCCCTACATCAGGTGGAATTCCGTTACGCCCATCAGTTCCGCCCCGGCCTGGACTGGCGCGGCAATGTGGCCGGGGCTTTCTATTCGGACCATAACCGTCGTCTGACCTTATACCAGGGCCTGCCCTGGCAGGCCTGGCGCCAACCCCGCATGCAACTGGAAGTGACCCCCCATTTCTATTTGGCCAAGTATAGCCAGCAACGTCGGGCTTATTTCAGCCCCAAGGATTATGCGGCTCTGGGCCTGGGATTTGATTTTCACCGCCAGATCTTTCGCCTGCCCACCCTGATTTTCCAGGGCACGGTCCAGGGGGTGGGGCAACACGGGGACTGGGGCCCGGCCCTCCAGGGCCTGGCCGCGCTGGAATGGGAACTGTTCCAGAACTTCCTCATGGATGCTCACTTCTTCTATTTCCGGGAATGGGTGGACGACTACCGCCTGCGTACACTGGGCCTCTCCCTGCGCTATATCTTTTAAGGAGTTTGGGATGATGAGGCAAAGAGATTTTGGGGGAGGGGGCCAGGAGTTAAAAAACCGGGGGAAAAGGGGAAAGGGCGAAAAGGGAAATTTGCCGGTAAAACCTTTTCGCCTTTTCGCCCTTTCGCCTTTTCCTCCTGCCGGCAAATCTTTTTCCACTTGGCCGTTATGGCTGTGCCTGGGGCTCCTCCTTCTCGCTGGCTGTGCCGAAGTGACCCGCCCGGCTCCCACCGTGAGTGAGTTGGAGGAGACCCAGTTGGCCGCCCTAAACCGGCATCCCCACCATACCTGGCGGCTGGAGCGGGTCTCCCGGGTATTTCTCCGTTTGCTGGCTACCGTTCCCCAGGTGCATGGCCGCACCTATCCTTTCCTGGGGTTCGACTGGTGGGTCACCGCCACCGGCAAAATCGCCCTGGACAATGTCTGGTCCCCCTCACCGGCCCATGATGCCGGCCTCCGGCAGGGAGACGTCCTCCTGGCGGTGAACAATTGGCCCCTCTATCCCGAGGCGGCTGCCTGGGATAAGTCTATGCGCCTCACTCGGGACGTTTTCCTTTACACTCTGCCCGGGGAAATCCTGGTGGCCATTATGCTGGATTTAAAACACCTGGGCATGGAGGCCCGGGGGCGATACCTCACCGGCCCGGTGGAGCTTCTGGTTCAGCGGGACCGGGAGAAATTCAGCGTCACCCTTTATCCCCAGCACCTGCCGGCGGAATATGCCATCGGCCTGGCTACCGCCAATCAGAAAATCAACGCCTATGCCGCGCCCGGCAAGATCATCCTCTCCCAGCGCCTGGTCAATTTCTGCCGCACTGACGATGAACTGGCCCTGGTGATCGGCCACGAATTAGCTCATCAGGTATTGGGCCACCGGGTGCGGCAGGAAGGTCAGAAAAAGCTGGGGCGTTTGGCCGGGGAAGTCATCGGCGCGTTTACTACTTTGACGCTGCGGCAACTCATCCAATTCGACTCCGTCCCCGGACTGGAAAGGGACCTCCGTCGGGTGGCCCCCCTGGCTACCGTGAGTGTCTTTTCCCGGGAGGATGAACTGGAGGCCGACGCCTACGGCCTGTGGTACGCCTATCAGGCGGGTTATGATGTGGAGGCCGCGCCGGCAGTCCTGGAACGCCTGGCCGCGGTGCACGACAAAGACCCTTTTATGACCACCTATTTCCTGGACTCTCACCCCTCTTCCCTGGAACGCCTGGCCCGTCTGAAGAAAATCGCCAAATACTTCCAGGCCGGCCAGGCCGCCCGGATCTTCCTGCAAACCGCCGACCTGGACCGAAAGCCACCCCCGAATTAAGGAGTGGTGTTGGTGGGGGTGTTTGTGGGGGGAGGGGCCAGGGACCGGTAGCACAGGCTTTCCAGCCTGTGGCAATCCCCTGCCCCTCCCC
>JBFLZI010000128.1:0-8909 GCA_040756315.1 Thermodesulfobacteriota bacterium
GGGACCTCAGGTCCCTGGCCCTCCCCCCACAAAAAAACCAAAGGGAGGCACGCCATTATTGATTTGACTCCTCTTAGGGAGGCCCGGGTATTGATCACCGGGGGTGCGGGCATGATCGGCAGCACCATTGCCCATCTGGCGGTGGAGCATGGCGCGGAAGTCACCGTCCTGGACGCTATGTTGCCGGCTTATGGGGGGAATCGCTTCAATCTCCGGTCCATCCTGGACAAGATTTACTTTGTCAAAGGGGATATCCGGGATTTTGACCTGGTGCAGCGGTTGGTGGAGGGCGCGGATTATATCTTCGACCTGGCGGCGCAGGTGAGTTATGTGGACAGCAATACCAACCCGCTATTGGACCTGGACATCAACTGCCGGGGGCACCTGCACCTACTCATGGCTTGCAGCCAGCTCAATCGCCAGGCCAAGATCGTCTTTACCAGCTCCCGCTTTGTCTATGGGACCATTGAGCATAATCCGGTAGATGAAGGACACCCCTTCAACTGCCTGAGCATTTACGGCATTCACAAGTTGGCGGGAGAGAAATATTATCGCTTCTATCACGACGCCCACGGGTTGGACACGGTGAGCCTCCGCCTCTCCAACCCTTACGGTCCCCGGCAGCAGATGAAGCACAGCAAATATGGCATCGTTAATTGGTTCATCCGTCTGGCACTGGAAGGCCAGCCCCTGACGGTGTTCGGCGAAGGCAGTCAACGCCGGGACTATATCTTTGTGGAAGACGTGGCGGAAGCGGCCATCTGTGCCGCCTTGACTCCGAATACCGCGGGACAGGTTTATAACGTGGGCTCGGGCACCGGCACCCCCTTCCGGGAGATGGCCCGGCTGGTGGCCGAAGCCGTGCCCGGCACCGAAGTCCGGCAGGTGGAATGGCCGGCGGATCGCTATTTTGTGGAGACCGGAGACTATATCAGCGATAACACCAAGATTCACCAGGCCACCGGCTGGCAGGCCCGGACATCCCTTAAGGCAGGGATTGCCCAAACCGTGGAATTTTACCGACAGAATCGGGATAAGTATTGGTAGGAGAACCTTTCCCTCTTTCCCAAGCACAGCTTGGGAACGGGGCCGAAAATGTAGAACCGCCGCCCCCGGCGGTTTCTGAGCCGGCGAGGGCGCCGGCTCTACATTCTAAGGACAAACAATCTTCAGTGATTAGGAATTTCCGACATGGGCTGAGTGACCTGCTGGCCGCCGGGCTGGGAACTTTGTGGTACCGCCTGGATAAGCGCCACCGGGAGATCGCCCGGCGCAACCTGGCCTTCGCCTATGGGTCAGAATTGTCCCCCCCGGAAGTGGACCGCCTGGCCCGGGCGGTCTTCGCCAATTTTGTCCGCTTCGCCTGGGAGACCCTGGAACTCCTGGTGGCCCCCCTTTCTTGCATCAATAAAAAAGTAGTCATTTGCGGCAACGAGCATCTAGAGCAGGCCCTGGCCCAAGGGCGGGGCCTGATCGCCATCGCCATGCACACCGGCAACTGGGAATATACGGTTATGGGCTACGGGTTGCAATACCGCCGGGTGGCGGTGGTGGCCCGGGAACTGGACCAACCCCTGGGCCGGTTCCTGGCCCGTTACTTAAGGGAGCGGGGCGGCAACTGGATGGTCAACAAACAGCGGGGTCTGAAAGATATCCTGGCCCATCTCAAAAAGAACCGGATCGTGGGCATCGTTATCGACCAGAATACCGCTACCGCCGAGGGCCTGCTGGTGGATTTATTCGGCCGGCCGGCCCGGACCACCCCGGTGGCGGCGCTGCTGGCCCGGCACCGGGAGATCCCGGTCTTGCCCACCTTCTCCCGGCGCTTGGCCGACGGCCGCCACCTGATGGTGATCTTTCCCCCCATCCCTATGGAAAAGACGGACAACGTCGACGCGGATATCCTCAAACACCTGCAACTCCAGAGCTGGGCCATGGAAGCCTGGATCCGGGAGGAACCGGCCCAATGGCTCTGGCTGCACCGACGCTGGAAAAACCAGTTCCCGGAGTTGTATGAGGGGTTGTAGGATAGTTTGGGGGGAGGGCCAGGGACCACAGGTCCCTGCCCTCCCCCCAAGCCTCCCTCCCAACCCTTTAGGGGGTTGGCCTAAGCCAGGGCCATCGGCCCTGGCTTAGGCCAACTTTTTCAACCCCCCTAAGAGATTGGGGGAGGGGGTTTGAGGGATGGGGTAAGGGGCACAGCCCCTTACCCCATCCCCCAAAGATCATGATCTAAAGAGGTGATGATGGCAGGAGTGGATGAAGTTTTCTTAGCGGCTTTCCGGCAGCGGGTAGCGGAGCAGGGTATTGCCCGGTATTTTGGCATGGAGTTGGAGGAAGTGGCGCCGGGCCATGCCCAGGTGAGCATGACCTGCAAAGAGGAGATGGCCAATATCCTGGGGATGGTCCACGGCACGGCCCTGTTCGCGCTGATCGACGAGGCCTTTCAGGCTGCGGTCAACGCCCACGGCACCGTGGCGGTGGCCTTGAACATGAATCTCACCTTCCACCGCGCCCCGGCCATGGGGGAACGCTTGACCGCCCTGACCCGGGAGACTCACTCCGGCCGCCGTATTGCCACCTACAATATTGAGGTGACCAACAGCGCCGGGAAACTCGTGGCCTCCTGCCAGGCCATGGCCTACCGGAAAGGGGAGGAGTTGAAGTTTTGAGGGGATAGACGGTTTTGCGGGAAGGGCGGCGGGAGCGGTGAGTTTCGAGTCAAAAGATTTTTTCTACAAACTCGAAACTCAAAACTCAACCTTAGCCCCCCACACTTTATAAGTCCTTATCTTTGAGCTTATCCGTCTTTTGCAGTTCGGTCACTTTGGTGCGCAGGCGTTTCAGAAGTCCCTGGTAGCCCGACTCACGGATGATGCGGCCGAATTGGGAGCGGTAGTTGTTGACCAGGCTGACGCCTTCAATAACCACATCATAGACCATCCACTTGGATTTATCCAGCATGCGGTAGTTCATGGGTATCTTGTCGTTTTTCCGCACCAGTTGAGTGCGGACCTCGGCGTAATCCGCCTCCTGGCTCTCCCCGGTATAAGCTACCTTTTCATCGTGGTACTTCTCGATCTTGTCCGCATAAGAAGCCTCCAGGAGTTCCGCGAAGAGTGAGACAAATTCCTGGCGCTGGGACCGGCTGAGGCTGCCCCAGGTGGCCCCCAGGCTCCGTTTGGCCATCTCTTCGTAATCAAAGTGGCGGTCGATGGCCTGCTTGATCAGTTGGCGGCGCTGTTTCCTCTGGGCCGGGGCTTTTAAGGCCGGGTCCTTGAGCAGGCGGATGACCTCATCCACCACCCCTTTCACCGTATCGGTGGGGGGGCCGGCCCAGGCTCCGGCCACCGGCAAGATCAAAGACAGGATAAATAGGGTTATTAAGGTCTTTCCCAAAACGCGGCGCATATCTGCTCCTTTTCAAAGATTACCGGGAAAGGGGGCTAAGTTATGTTGTTACCGGGCCTGTCCTCCCGGCCCCATTCCCGTTAATTATAAACCATTTGAGCCAGGGGAAGTAAAGTAAGGAAGGTGCAATTATTGCCCTCTCGGTAACCGGAGTCACCGATCTTGCCATCGGCAAGGATAACCCGGCATTCCCGGAGAACCTTAAACTTTGCCGTGGATGTATTTGCTCAGCAACTCTTCCCATTCCACGGCGGGTTCCGTATCCCGAATCTTTCCCCCGGGGGGGATGATTTTTCCGGAACCTCCCGGGGATAATTTCACGAATTTATCGCCGATGATGCCCTTAGTGCGGATAGAGGCCACGGCGTCGTCGTAAACTTTCAGATTCGGGTTCACCGTCATTATCACCCTGGCCTGATTTCCTTGGGAGACCTGGATATTCTCCACTCGCCCCACTTCCACGCCGGCCACTTCCACCAAGGCCCCGGATTTGAGGCCGGAGACATTGTCAAAGTCGGCGATGACTCGGTTGCCCCGGCCAAAGATTTCCATTTCCCCCAGGTGGATGGCCAGATAGGTGATACAGGCCAGTCCCAACAGGACAAAAATCCCTACCCCTAACTCTAATTTGGCCCTTTTCATAATATCGTTCTAGGCCTCCAAAAAGTTTACTTCCCCTTTGATAAAGCTCTGCACCACCGGGTCCGGGTGGCCTTGGATCTCCGCCGGGGTGCCCCGGGCGATGATCCGCCCCCCGTGGAGCATGGCCACGTAGTCCGCCACCTGAAAGACCCCGGGAATGTCGTGGCTGACGATCAGGCCGGTATAGCCGATTTCCTGATGGGTCTTGCCGATCAGGTGAAAAACGGTGTTGGTCATGGGGGGGTCCAGCCCGGTAACCGGTTCATCGAAGAGCATCATCTCCGGCTCCTGAATTAAAGCCCGGGCCAGGGCCACCCGTTTTTTCATGCCGCCGCTCAATTCATCCGGGTACTTGTCTTCCACTTCTGCCGCAAGATTCACCTGGGCCAGGCGTTCCCGGGCCCGCCGCAGGATTTCCCCTTCGGGCAAACGGGTCTTTTCCCGCAAGGGAAAGGCCACGTTCTCCAAGACCGAGAGGGAATCAAACAGAGCGCCCCCCTGAAAGAGAACCCCCAAGCGCATCTTGAACTCCTGCAACTGCCGGGGGGAGGCCCTGGTGATATCGAAGTCGTCAATGAGAATGCGGCCCCGGTCCGGTTTGAGCAAGCCGATGACATGCTTGAGCAAAACGCTTTTACCGGCGCCGCTTTTGCCGATGATGACGGTGATCTTCCCGGTGGGGACCTCCAGGTTGATGCCGTCCAGCACGGTTTGCCCATTAAAGGAGCGGGTCAGGTCAATGATCTGGATCATGGCTTACATAAAGAATGAGGTAATAATATAATCCCAGGCCAGGACCAAAACCGCGGAGAGAACCACCGTCTCGGTGGTGGCCCGGCTGACCCCTTCCGCGCCCCGCTCGGTGTAATACCCTTTATAGCAAGCCACCAGAATGATGGTCAGGCCGAAGACCAGGGATTTGACTATCCCCCCGTTGACATCCAGAGTTTGCACGCTCTGGACCATGCCGTTGAAGTAAGAGCCGGAACTTACCCCCAAGAGGACCACCCCGATGAGATAGCCCCCGAAAATGCCCACGACGTCGAAGATGCCGGTAAGCAGAGGCACGCAGATCAAGGCGGCCAGCAATTTGGGACTCACCACGTATTGCAGGGGGTTGACGGCCATGGTGTCCATGGCGTCCAACTGTTCCGTGATGCGCATGATGCCGATCTCCGCGGTAATGGCGGAGCCGGCCCGGCCCGAGACCATCAACGCGGTGAGCACCGGGCCTAATTCCCGGATCAGACTCAAGGCCACCGCGGAGCCCAGGGCCCCTTCTGAACCGTATCTCTTCAAGGTGTAATACCCTTGTAAGCCCAGCACCATGCCGGTAAAAGCCCCGGTGAGCAAAATGATGAGGCTGGAGCGGACGCCGATGAAATCCATCTCCCGGAAGAGACGCCGGAACCGGAAAGGGGGAAGAAAGGCCTGTCCCAGAGCTTCAAGGAGAAAGATGGTCATGCCTCCGGCTTCCTGGACCGAATTCAGGGCCAGGCGCCCCAGACGGCAGAGGAGATTTCGCATATTGGCTCAGAGTTACCAAAAATAATCTTATTTTTTTAAATGAAAAAATCCGAAAAAGCAAGGAAGAAGCAATGTTCCTCTTGAATCAGGCCAGGCAGCCGAATCGATCCCCGATGATGTGAAAAACCCGGACCCGAGATAAAATTATTGACGCCCAGGGCAACAGTTTATTAACATATTTGCGCATTCTCCGCTTGGTATCGTGGTATCGCGGTTTACTAATACCTTTAAGTTGGACTGGCCATCGGCGCTGTCAGACTTTCGGTCTAGGAGATAAAGAGGAGGAGGTATGCCCATAAGGGTAGCTATCAACGGCTTCGGCCGCATCGGCCGTTGTCTGGCCAGGATCATTGCTACGGAAGTGAAGGATGTGGAACTGGCGGTCATCAACAGCCGGGGAGACTTAAAGGTGCAAGCCCATCTCCTCCGTCATGATTCGGTCCATGGACCTTTCCCGGGCACGGTGGAAGAGGGGCCCGACAGCCTGATCATCAACGGCAAAGAAGTGAAGATCAGCCGCATTGATGACGCCCCGGATAAATTGCCCTGGAAGGAAATGGGGGTGGACCTGGTCCTGGAATCCACCGGGGCCTTTCGGGACCGGGCCTCCATTGAAGGGCATCTTCGGGCCGGGGCCAAACGGGTGATTTTGTCCGCGCCGGGGAAGAAGATTGACGGCACTTTTGTTTACGGGGTGAACCACCAAACCTTTGATCCGGCCCGCCATTTCATCGTCTCCAACGCCTCCTGCACCACCAATTGTTTGGCCCCCCTGGTCAAGGTGCTGCATGAAAAATTCCAGGTAGAAAAGGGCCTGATGACCACGGTGCATTCCTATACCATGGACCAGCGCCTGTTGGACGGCTCCCACAGCGACCTGCGCCGGGCAAGAGCCGCGGCCGTCTCCATGGTACCCACCTCCACGGGGGCGGCCCGGGCCGTGACCGAAGTGATCCCGGAACTGAAAGGCCGTCTGGACGGGTTGTCCATCCGGGTTCCCACCCCGAATGTCTCTATCGTGGATTTTGTGGCTACCGTAAAGCAGGCCACCAGCAAAGAAGGAGTAAATCAGGCTTTCCTGGAGGCGCAAGCAGGCTCTCTTAAAGGCGTCCTTTGGGTGGCCACCGAACCATTAGTGTCCATCGATTATAACGGTTCGCCTTATTCCGCCATTTTGGACCAGGAACTGACCAACGTTATGGAGGGCAACTTAGTCAAGGTCATGGCCTGGTATGATAATGAGATGGGCTTCTCCCACCGCATGTTGGATCTGGCGGTCTATATGGGCCGGCACCTCAGCTAGCTGGCAAAGAAAAGGAGTCTCAGGTGAAGTACATCGACGAAATAGATATCAAGGGCAAGGCCCTGTTTATTCGGGTGGATTTCAATGTACCCCTGGACCGCAACCGTAACATTACCGACGACACCCGCATCCGGGCCGTATTGCCCACCATCAATTATTGTCTGGAAGGGGAGGCCAAAGTGATTCTGGCGTCCCACCTGGGGCGTCCCCACGGGGAGAGGATGGAAGAATATTCCATGGCGCCGGTGGCTCGCCGCCTGGCCTATCGGCTGCACCGCAAGGTAAAGATGGCCCCGGACTGTATCGGCCCTGAGGTGGATCAACTCAAGGAGGAGATGCGCCCCGGAGATGTGCTTCTTTTAGAAAACCTGCGCTTTCATCCGGGTGAGACTAAGAACGACCCGGAATTCGCCCGGGAACTGATGAAGGGCATCGACGTCTATGTGGATGACGCCTTTGCCGTGGCCCACCGGGCCCATGCCTCGGTGGAGGCCGTAACCCATTATGCTCCCGTCTGTGTGGCCGGTTTCCTGATGCGGGATGAAGTGCACTACTTTCATAAGTCCCTGGAGGACCCGGCCCGTCCCCTGGTGGCCCTGATCGGCGGCGCCAAGATTTCCGGCAAACTGGAGGCCCTGGTCAACCTCTTGAACCACGTGGACAAGATGATCATCGGCGGGGCCATGGCCAACACCTTTCTTAAGGCCAAAGGCTATAGCGTGGGCAACTCCTTAGTGGACGACACCCTGATAAACACGGCCCTGGAGCTGATGTCCATTGTCTTGGAGAAAAAAGTCAAATTCTATTTGCCGGTGGACTGCGTGGTGGCCGACCGCCTGGACCGCCAGGCCGAAACCAAGATCGTCCCGGTGCAGGAGGTTCCCAACGGCTGGGTCATCGCCGATATCGGCCCGGCCACGGTGACTCTGTTCGGCGAGGCCCTGCAAAACGCCAAAACCATCATCTGGAACGGGCCTATGGGGGCCTTTGAATACGACGCCTTCAGCCGGGGCACCATGGCTATGGTGCACAAAGTGGCGGATTCCTACGCCCTGACCATCGTGGGGGGCGGCGACACGGATGTCGCGCTGCACAAATCCGGGGAATTTCAGAAATTCTCCTACGTCTCCACCGGGGGCGGCGCTTTCCTGGAACTGCTGGAAGGGAAAAAGTTGCCGGGCATCTTAGCCCTGGAGGAGTGGACCAAGAGGCACCCCCATGCCTAGTAAGCTGACTCCCCTCGTTGCCGGCAATTGGAAGATGCACAAGACCCTGGCGGAAGCCCGGGCCTTGGCTCACGAAATCCGCCAGGGATTAAGCGGCAACCTGAAAGCGGAGGTGGTCCTGGCCCCGCCCTATACGGCTCTGGCTGCGGTGGCTGAAGAAATCGCCGACTCCCCCCTCCGCCTGGCCGGGCAAGACACCTTCTGGGAACTGGAAGGGGCTTATACCGGGGCCATCTCGCCCCGGATGCTCCGGGACGCGGGCTGCCAATACGTGATTGTCGGCCATTCCGAACGCCGCCAGCATTTCGGGGACACCAACCGCACGGTGAACCTGAAGCTAAAGGCCGCCCTGGCCAATAATCTTATTCCCATCTTCTGCCTGGGGGAGACCCTGCCCCAAAGGGAGAGCGGCCAGACTCTGGAAGTGGTGGCGGAACAGCTCCGGGAAGGCCTGGCCGGCCTGAGGGACGAGCCGGGGGTTAACCTGGTGGTGGCTTATGAACCGGTCTGGGCCATCGGCACCGGCCGGACCGCCACCCCGGAGCAGGCCCAGGAAGTGCACCACTTCATCCGGGGACTGTTGCCGGAGGTCCTGGGCAACGCCGCCATCCGCATCCTTTACGGCGGCAGCGTCACCCCGGACAACGCCGCCGCCCTCCTGGGCGAACCCGATATCAACGGCGCCCTGGTGGGCGGCGCCTCCCTCAAAGCCCCCTCCTTCCTAAAAATCATCACCGCGGCTTGAGGAAAGTTGAAGGTTTTGGGGGAGGGGGCTAAGGGCCACAGGCCCTTAGCCCCCT
>JBFLZI010000129.1:0-8855 GCA_040756315.1 Thermodesulfobacteriota bacterium
GGCAGGGGTCTGCGACCCCTGGCCCCCTCCCCCAAATCCATTCACTGGAGACCGGCATGGACCCGTATTGCAGCGTTTATTGGGATAAAGACCGGGTGCGCTTATTGGATCAGCGGCTATTGCCCCGGGAAGAGGTTTATCTGGAGATCACCGATTATCATGAGATCATTGAGGCCATCCGTACTTTGGCCATCCGGGGGGCGCCGGCCATCGGCGTGGCCGCGGCCATGGGCGCGGCCCTGGGGGCTTTAGGTCTGGACACCGATGATCCGGTGGAGTTTATGAACCGTTTCCAGGAGATCTGCCGGGAGATTGCTCAGGCCCGGCCCACCGCAGTCAACCTCTTTTGGGCACTGGACCGGGTGCAGATGGTGGCCCAGGCCCACGCCGGGGATCGGGTGCCTCTCATTAAGGGCCGGTTGGTAACCGAAGCTCAGGCCATGTTAAAGGAAGATGACACCATCAACCGGCGTATGGCCCAGGCCGGGCAGGTTCTCATCCACAGTGGCGACCAGGTTTTGACCCATTGCAATACCGGGGCCTTGGCCACCGGGGCTTACGGCACCGCCCTGGGAGTTATGCGGGCGGCCTGGGAGGACGGCAAGCGCTTTTCCGTGTGGGTGGATGAAACCCGCCCTCTGCTTCAGGGCGCCCGCCTCACCACCTGGGAGTTGGGGAAGATCGGCATCCCTTATACCCTGATCCCGGATGGCGCGGCCGCGGCCGTGATGCAACAGGGCCGGGTGAACCTGGTGATCGTCGGCGCCGACCGCATCGCCGGCAACGGCGATACGGCCAACAAGATCGGCACCTACGGCTTGGCGGTGCTGGCCCACTACCACGAAGTGCCTTTTTATGTGGCCGCGCCCCTGTCCACCTTTGATTTTGCCCTTACGGCCGGCAGTCAAATTCCGGTGGAGGAAAGAGCGCCGGAGGAGGTAACCCAACTCTGGGGCCAGACTGTGGCCCCCGCCGGCGCGCCGGCCCTGAACCTGGCCTTTGACGTCACCCCCCATGACCTGATTTCCGGCATTATCACGGAACGGGGCATCGCCCGGCCCCCTTACGCCTCCAGTCTCAAACTTCTGAGACAGAGGACGGAGTAAATTTATGCGGCAAGTATCGGCAGCGTTGACCTGGATCTTTCTGTTAATTTTGGCCCTCCCGGCCCGGGCTGCCGGCCCCTTCAATATCCACCTGCCGGCCTCGCAGATGGGTATTGATCCCCAGGCTGTCACCGTGGTGGGCAACCCCCAGCGCTATGTCATCAAGAAAGGGGATACCCTCCTGGACCTGGCCCGGAATTACGGCCTGGGCTATAACGACCTGGGAGTGATGTATCGCCACTGGGACCCCTTTCTCCCCCCGGCGGGAGCGGAGATCACCATTCCTACCCGGTGGATTGTGCCCAATAATCGGGGCTACCAACTGGTAGTGAATACCGGCGAAATGCGCCTTTATTATTACGTCAAGAATGCCAGCCAGGTTTACACTTTTCCCATCGGTATGGGGGTGCTGGACTTCAAGACTCCTTCCGGGGCCTTCCGGGTGGTGGAAAAAAAGGTGAACCCCGCCTGGCACATCCCCAAGTCCCTTCAGGCCAAGTATGGCATGGCGGTCATGCCCCCGGGGCCGGACAATCCTCTGGGGGAATACAAGCTCACTCTGTCCTGGGGAGACTACGGCATCCACGGCACGCATATGCCTTGGGGGGTGGGGCGTCTGGTGAGCCACGGCTGCACCCGCATGTACCCGGAGCACATCAAAAAGCTCTTCCCCCTGGTGCCGAAGGGGACCAGCGTCATCTATATCTATGAGCCGGCCAAGATCGGCTTTCTCCAGGGCCGGGTCTTTCTCTCGGTGCACGAAGATGTCTATTACAAGATCCGCTCCATGCTCCTCTATGTTTTAAATATGCTCGAGAATCGGGGATTGTTGGATCAGGTGGATCTGCGCCGGGTCCTGCAGGTGGTGGAGGAAGAGAACGGCATGCCGGTGGAGGTCACCAAAAATACAGAAGGTGTGGGGAGCTGAAACGCTCGCCACACCCTCTGGTGTTGAAGTAATTAGGGGTTAACCCCAAATAAGTCCTGAAAAGATTACTTCTTTTTCTTGGCTTTGGCTTTCTTCGCCTTCTTGGCCTTCTTGCCCTTGACCTTCTTATACTTCTTGGCCTTGGCACAGACTTTTTCCGCCGCGTCTTCCGCCCGGGCGGCAGCTGCTTCAGCCTTGTTGGCCGCAGCAGAGGCCCGCGGTACAGGGACTTTGGCATCCTGTGCAGCCGCTTCAGCTTTTACTACCGAGGCGGCGGCACGATCAGCAGAAGCCTTGGCTTGCTCCATGTACATTTTGCACTGATCATAGTACTTTTGGCAGCAGCCAGCACCTCCCAGCACCAGGGCAAAGACCGCGAGGAGCGCCAAAACATAGCCTTTTCTCATCATCGGCTTCCTCATCGATTACCCCCTTTCGGAGAGAGAATTTGATCTCCCCTCATTTTTGCACCAGGTGCCTACTTCCGCATCTTCTTCATCAGGCAAGCTTCGGCTTTCGCCGCCGCAGCTTCAGCCCGATCAGCCGCAGCTTCAGCCTTATCAGCCGCAGCTTTTGCATCAGCGGCCGCCATTTCGGCGTTCCGCGCCGCGCCATCCGCCTTGGAAGCCGAGGCCGCTGCCTGATCGGCATACATCTTAGCTTCGTCTACATTTTTCTTGCAGACGTCGCAGCAGCCCGCTCCCATGGCCAGGACAAAGGCCATGAGAATCGCCAAAGCAAAACCCTTTCTTACCAAAGCTTTCCTCATCATCTATCCCCCCTTTTCAAAGAGATGGTTTAAGGGTTAATAATTCTGCCATAATATAATAGTAGGGTCGGCAAAATATCAAGAAAAATTATGGCCTCCAGGAATTTTTTTTCAATTATTTCAAAAAAAAAATCACTGCCTACTGACAATTGTTAGTCATATCAGTTAATTAACTAGTCACTGAAAAACTTCCCACTAAACCGGATTTTTTTCCAGGGGGGCCATTTCTCCCCAGTTTAAGCCGGCACGCAGGTCCACTACCAAGGGGGCCCGCAGTTTTACCGCCTGTTCCATTTCCTGGCGCACCAGTCGGGCCGTAGGCTCAATCTCCGGCCGGGGCACCTCAAAGAGAAGTTCGTCATGGATCTGCAACAGCATCTTAGCCCGAAGGCCGGCCTCTTTAAAGGCCGCGTCGATCCGGAGCATGGCCTTTTTGATGATGTCCGCCGCAGATCCCTGGAGGGGGGTGTTGATGGCGGCGCGCTCCGCCTCCTGGCGCACCACGCGGTTGCTGCTGTTGATCTGAGGAATCTGGCGCCGCCGTCCCAAGAGCGTGGTCACCAAGCCCCGCTCCCGGGCCGTGGCCAGGGTCTCCTCCACAAAGGCTTTGACCTGGGGGTGCCGGGCAAAATAACGCTGGATGAATTCCTGGGAGAGACGATTACCCACCCCCAACTGCTTGGCCAGGCCAAAGGCGCTCATCCCGTAGATGATGCCGAAATTGATCACCTTGGCCTGGCGGCGCATTTCCGGGGTCACCAGCTCGGGATGAATGCCGAAGACCACCGCCGCGGTCTGCCGGTGGATATCCACCCCTTCCTGGAAGGCCTTGAGCAAGACCGGGTCCTGGGAGAAGTGGGCCAACAGCCGCAGCTCCATCTGGGAATAATCGGCGCTCAGAAAGACCGATTCCGGAGGGGCCACAAAGGCCTGGCGGATCTGGGCCCCCAACTCACCCCGGACCGGGACGTTCTGCAGGTTGGGGTCCCGGCTGGAAAGACGCCCAGTGGCGGCCACCGATTGCAGGAAGGTGGTGTGCACCCGGCCGGTGGCCGGGTTGATCAGCTTTAGAAGCGCGTCCACGTAAGTGGCCTTGAGCTTCCCCAAACTGCGGTACTCCAAAACCCTGGCGGCGATGGGGGCTTGCTCCGCCAGGCTTTGCAAGACCTCGCTGTCGGTGGAATAAGCCGTCTTGCCCTTAGTCTTTTTCTGGGGGGTGAGCTGCAGTTTCTCAAAAAGGATGCGTCCCAACTGTTGGGGGGACTGGATCAGGAAAGATTCCCCGGCCAACCCGTAGATTTCCTCCTCCAGGCGCAGCATCTCCCTTTCCAGGTCACGGCCGAAACTCTCCAAAAAGGTCCGGTCCACCGGCAGGCCCCGGGCTTCCATGCGGGCCAGCACCGGTACCAGGGGCAGCTCCAAGTCGGCATACAGGGGCCACAGACCCTCTCTGGCCAATTCATCTTTAAGGAGAGGCCAGAGGCGCAAACCGGCTTCGGCCCGAGTGCCGGCATATTGACAGGCCACCTCCGGGGCCAAATCCGCCGGGGCCAAGGGCCGCCCGGTCAACTCCCGGGGGCCCGGCAGACTCACTCCCAGATAATGCAAAGCCACGATCTCCAGGGTGTGTTCAAAACGCCCGGGATTAACCAAATATGAGGCCAACAGGAGATCCCCCTGGTCTCCGGCCAGCTCCTGGCCGAAACGCCGGCTGACCAACAACGCGGCCTTTATATCAACGCCGATTTTAATAGTGGCCGGATCGGCCCACAAAGGCCCCAATTTCTCCCAAACCGCGCCGGGGTCCAGGCCCGCATCACCCAGGGGAAGATAAACCCCGGCTGCCGGCTGCCAGGAAAGGCCCAGGCCCGCCACCGGAGCCATGGTGGGATGCTGGCCCCCGGTCAGAAAAAACAGGGAGACCTGCCCCGCCCGGCGAATACCCTCCACCACCGGCTCCAAATCCTTTAAATTCGTAATTAGGGTAAAGGCCTCCGATGAGGTGGCCTCGAAGCCCAGGTCTTTGATGAACTTGCTGAACTCCAATTCCAGGAAAAGCTGCCTCAGGGTCTCCCGGTCGGGGGTGCCGGGTTTTAAGTCCTCCACTTCCATAGGCAGCGGCACCTGCCCCGCCAGCAAGGTCAAGCGGCGGCTCAACCGGGCCTGTTCTTCATATTCCGTCAACTTGGCCCGGAGATTTTTTTCCTTCAGTTCGTTTAAATGGCTCAGAAGGTTTTCCAGACTGTGATACCGAGAGATCAACTTGAGCGCGGTCTTCTCCCCAATGCCCGGTACCCCGGGAATATTATCACTGGCGTCCCCCGCCAAGGCCCGCACTTCCACCAATTCCCCCGGCTCCACCCCATACTTCTCCCGGATGGCCGCCACGTCATAGCGGGCCTCCCGCATGGGGTCCCACATGGTCACCCCTGCCTGCACCAGGGGCAGGAGGTCTTTGTCCCCGGAGACGATCTCCACCGCAAAACCCCGCTCCCGGGCTTGGCTAACCAGGGTGGAGATGAGGTCATCGGCTTCAAACCCCTCCACCTCCAGGGTGGGCAAGTTAAAAGCCTGGATAATACGGTGGATATAAGGAAGCTGCTTCACCAACTCCTGGGGCATGGGGGGCCGCTTGGCCTTGTACTCGGGATAAAGCCGATGGCGAAAGGTGGGGGCCTTGGAGTCCATGGCCAGGGCCAGATACTGGGGGTGCTGCTCCCGCAACACCTTGAGGAGCATGTTGACGACCCCAAAGACGGCATTGGTGGGAAAACCCTGGGAAGTGGACAACCCCGGCAGGGCATGAAAAGCCCGGTAAAAATAAGAACTGATATCTAAAATGTATAAAACCCGAACCTCTTCCCCCATCCAACCCCTCCAACCCCCTTATAACTCCCTCACCTTGACCTGTCAAGGTGAGGGAGTTGTGGGGTAAGGGCCTGCGGCCCTTAGCCCCCTCCCCCAAAACACTCCTCACACCCTGGGTTTAGCCCAGATTTCCAGGACGGAGAGTTTAAGGAAGCGTTTGGACGCGGCGCTTTTGATGATGGCCACGGTGTCCCAGCCCCGGGCGGTGCCGCCCGCGGCCACTACTTCGGTTTCTTCGGGGATGAGGCCGGCGTCCACGGCTTCCATGACGATTTCGCAGCAGACCTTGATGCCCTGGCCCAGGCGGCGCAGGGTATTGGCGATGAGGAGGGTGGGGGCGCTGCCTTTGAATTGGTCGGCCAGGCTGGTTTCCAGGGAATGGGTGAGGATGGTGGTTTTCAGCACCTTGCCGCCCTGGCAGTTGATCTCTTCATAGTGTTCCGGGAGGAACTCGTCGGTATTGGGGCCTTTGAAGCCCACGGAGTGGCCCACCACCACCAGGTTGATGCCGGCGGGGGCCAAACGTTGGGCGGCTTTCACCCCGCTGTCCCCGGTGGTGGAAGCCACGACAAAGTGTTGGTAGCCCAACCCCACGGCCTTTTCCAGGAGATCGATACAGGCGGCGGTGTTTTCCGGTCCGGCTTTGTCGAAATACCAGGCTTCACGACGGATCATGGGCGTACTCCTTTATTAATAAGGTGGGAAAGACCAGCAATGGTCTTAGCGCCCTTGTGTGCCCCCAAGTTCTTGCGGGCCTCCCATCCTTTCCAGTGGCTGCCCCAGGCGCTTTGGGTTATAGTATTTTAACGAAAATGACGAAATGGGAACAGAAGAACCTGTGCTTCTTGGGGGTTTAAAAATTGCTTTTAGGTAACCGGCGGTTGACTCCGCAGGAAGTAAGCCGGGCTCGGGTGGCGGCCATCTACCTTTTCGGCACGCATCAGGCCTTAAAAGAAGGTTTTTGGGCCAGCCTGAATATGGAGATGCTTAAGGACGCCTTCCGGCGCAAAGCCCGGCGATATCATCCTGACCTCCAGGGGCGGGCATCCTCTGAGGCCATTAAGAAAAACCGGGAATGGTTCATCAAGGTTAAGGAATCCTATGACATCCTGAAAGAATTCATCTACACCGGGCCGGAAGAAGTTACTACTCAGGAGCCCACGTCGAAAAAATTTATTGCCGTGGGCGGGGCCAAAGGCGGCATCGGCAAGAGCATGTTCACCACCAATCTGGGGGTTTTTCTGGCCACCCAGGGCCACCGCACCGTCATGGTGGATTTGGACCTGGGGGGAGCCAACCTCCACCTATATTTGGGAGAGACGTACCTAAAATTTACCGTTAATGATTTTATTAACAAAATCGCTCCGTCCTTAACGGACGTCATGATCGCCACCAAGTACGGCCCCTGGTTGATCGGGGGCAACAGTTCCCAGTTAGGGTCGTCCAATATCAGTTTTGCCGCCAAGATGAAGCTCATCAAATCGCTTAGAAATCTGGAGGCGGATTGCATCCTCGTCGATCTGGGCAGCGACACTTCCTATAATATCTTGGACTTTTTTCTGGCCGCGGATATTAAGATAGTGCTCACCACTTGCGATCCGGCTTCCTACCTGGAGGCTTATAATCTCATCAAAGTGGGGCTGTATCGCCGTTTGAACCGAATCTTCGGCGAGGAATCCCTGCTGCCTTCTCAGAAAAATCATGACCTGCAAAAGTTAATCTATGAAGCCACCATGCCGGCCAATGGCGATAAAGTCAAAAACATCCAGGAATTAATCAAAAGAGTGCAAAAGTCTCATCCGGATTATGTGCCTTATGTGAAGGAGGCTTTAGAGTCCTATCAACCCTATTTGGTGGTGAATAAGGTTTCGCCCCAGGACCAGGTCAAGCCCATTGTCCGGCGCATCCAGGAAGTGGCCCGGAAGATGCTGGGCATTCAGGTGAAATACCTGGGGGCCTTGCCTTTGCAGGAGGAAGTCCAGCAAAGCACCAGAGATCTGGTGCCGGTGGTGGCCCGGCATACCCAGGGACGGCTGGCCCAGCAATTGGCCCACATCGTTAAGGAAATTTAACCCCCTCCCTCTAGCGCGCCTCAAAACCAGGGGAATTTATCCCGCCCGGGAAAATTCTCCAGTCCCATAATTTTCTTGGCCCAACCCGTTCATGGCTCAGAGCGGCGCCGATTACCGCGCCGGCAAAATACCGAAAAATTTCTCAGCAGAAAAAAACTGCCGATCTCTAGGTGATAGCCGGTAATGTCCGGCAATCTCCCGGCCCTCCATTTATTGTGGGGGTGAAACCGGAAGTTCAGGCAGGCAAAACAGAAATGGAGCCAAGCGAAGATCGACCTAAGGAAATTGTCTCCCCGGAGGCGGCGAAACAGAACCGGCTTAACCCCGGCTTAATGGTCGCCTTAGGGGCCCTCCTGCTCCTTACCCTGGGCGGCTATTGGCTGGGCCGCACTTGGAGCCGAGACGGCTGTCAGGTTGACAACTGCCGGGAGGTGGGGCCGTTTGTCCAGGAAGGCATCAACCGGATGCTTTTGCCCCCGGCAGCCGTCCCGGGGCCGGTAATTCCCCTGCCGGCCCGGGTAGAGGGCCTTGAGTTAAACGTCCACCGTTCCCCCTTCGGCCGTTGGTTATACAGCGACCAAAGGCGGCAGGCGGAAAAATGCTATCCGGAGTTGGCCCCCCTGTTTGCCGGTTTGGAGAAGGACCATCAGGCGGTGCACCGCTCCGCCCGGGATATTGCCGGGCTGATGGGCCAGGGGCAGGGGTCCTTGGCCCTGGCATATTACCGGCAACATACCCTGCCGGCGCTGCAAAACATGATCCAGACCTTGTGCCAACTCCAGGGTGAGATCCAACGGCAGGAAAAGCAGGACCAGGAACTGCTCCAATGCACCCGGAAATTTGAGGTGCTCTTCACCAGCTTGGGGGAATCCCTCTTCGGAGTTCCCTGTTGTGCCGGAACCGGCAAAGGAAAATTGGCGGGCTGCGAGGTTCCTTAGCAGGGGATTAGATATTTGAGGGGAGGGCCAGGGGAGCAGTGGCTCCCCGGCTCTCCCCTCAAACTCCCCTCCCAACTCCCTTTATGGGAGCCGGAGAAGGTGGGGCTATCAGCCCCGACTTCTCCGGCTGACTTTTTACCCCCTAAGGGATTGGGGGAGGGGGCTTGGGGGAGG
>JBFLZI010000130.1:0-8701 GCA_040756315.1 Thermodesulfobacteriota bacterium
GGGGGGAGGGGCAGGGACCTCAGGTCCCTGGCCCCTCCCCCCACCCTCCACCTTACTTCTGGGGCGGGGGTTTTTCCAGGTAGATCCAGAGGCAGCCGCGCTTTTGCACCGGATAGGATTTCCCGTCCCGGGTCTTCTTGCCGTCCTGGTGGCTGACGGTGATGATCCACCAACCGGGGCTGTCCAAGGTACAGAAGAGATAGCCCTGGGCATCGCTCCGGGTCACCCGGATAATCAACGGGGAATTTTCCTCGCCATAGCGATCCTTGGGATAGTCATCCGGGGAAAGGTAAAAACCGTGGAATCTTTCGATTTCCACTTTGGCCCCCCGGAGAGGTTTCCCTTTGAACAGGGCCTTCCCCTGGAAGACCGAGCCGGCGGGCCAGCCGTAGGGCCGGGTGATGGGGACGATTTCCAGTTCCAGGCCCACGCTATGGTCCCAGCCTTTCTCATCGACCACGTGCCAGACTTCCTTAACATAGTCCTGCCAGAAGGCCTTTTCTTCCGGGAGGAAATAGGGGGGCGTCTCCAGGCAGAGGTAGTAGTCCCCAGGCTCCTCCGGAGTGTAGGTTAATTCATAAGCCTGGCGCATTTCACCGCTTTCCTGATCCCGGAGTTGGATCTTCTTGACCTTAACCGCCTCTTTTTCCTTATCCGGAGTAAACACGAAGAATTTGGGCTCCGGGGCATCATAGACTTTCATTTCATAAGGCTCGCCCCAGAAATATCGCCAGGTCACCGGTTCCGCCGGTTTGCCGTAGCAACCGGGCACCTGGGGCCAGAAGACCTGGGAATGGGCTGCCACCATTCCGGGGGAAACCAAGGTCAAGGCCAAGACGGCGATGGCCCAACGGCAAGGAGACATAATTTTTCTCATGCTGCGTCCTCTGGAGGAGTTTTTTAATGGGGGGAGGGGACAGGGGCCCACCGGCCTCTGCCCCCTCCCCCCACCTGCATCATCAGGCCAAGGCCGCTTTTTCCACCTGTCTTTTCAAATGGGCCAGCCGGTTGAGCCAACCTTTTAAGAATTTTCTTAATGGCGGTTTAGACCGGGCCAGCCCCTGGTAACGTCTTTCCCGCAATTCCAAGAAATAGGCGATTATCTCTTTTCTTTTATCCGGATTTAAGGAAGCGACGGCGGCCAAAGTCCGGTCGCCGATAATACCGTCTTCCTGCAAGAGGAATTGCCCCTGGAGTCGGTTAACGGCTTGTTGCAGGAAACTGGCGGCCCGTTTCGGCCCCATATTCACGGCGGTGTCAAAGACCAGGAGGTCGATGGGGCCGGGAAGCCGGTCACAGCCGCTTTTTGACCAATAGAGTTTCTTATACAGGTCTTCGATTAAGGATTGCAAGGCCCCCAGGCTCTCCAACCGTTCGGGAAAGTCATCTCGCCCCTTTTGGGGATCAATTATTTGCCATCCCGGCCAATCCGGATGATCCCGGCGGGTTATGCCCTTATAAGTCTCGCCGCCGGGGTCATCGGGGTCGTCAGCGTAGGTTCCTTCGTATTGCAGCACCAGTTCCAGGCATCGGGCAAAATTACGGGCAGCCATTTCCTTCCTCCCCCCTAGTAACTTCCCTTAGGCTACCCGATCAGTCCATCTCGTCAAGAACAGGTGCTAATCAACCCCTGGAAACTGCGTCATTCTTACTTGGGGGCCGTAAGATTTAACTGTTCCCGGGCCTCCACTACTTGCCGGGCCACCATCTCCACCGCGGCCCGATCCGTCCAAGGGCTCAGGATAAAAGATTTCAGGGCGGCAATAGGGGCTCCGGCCTGACCCTCATAGTCGGCGTGGCGGTAGGCGTCGGTCCAGGAGAGGAGGACCCCTTCGCCCTTGAGGGCCCGTTCGTGCACTCGGCGGAAGATCTCCCGGTTATAGAGGTTGTGCTCCAGCAGTTGCTCCCGGTAGGCGGGGTCCCCCATTTCCCGTTGGAAAGCGGCCTTGGCCTCCACTCCCTGGGGATAGACCCGGAACAGGGTAACCGGACCGTAATTGTAGTCGTTCAAGACTTCGATAAAAGGATATTCCTCCAGGCGTTCCCGGAGCATCTCCGCCATCTCCACCACGTGGCCGATGAGGACCCGGTAGCCCTCCTTGCCGAAGAGGCGCATATTGGCCAGGGCCGCCAAGGCCCCGGAACCGGGGCGGGAGCATTCCAGGGTATATACCCCGGGGTGATACCGGCCGAACTGGTAGAGGTAAGGCATCTCTTCGGGCTGCCGGGAGAGGAGGGTCAGGTCCTTCCGGTTTTTGACCAAAAAAGCGCTGGAGATATAGGGAGAATAGCCGGTCTTGTGGAAATCGAAGCCGATGCTGTCCGCCAATCCCAGGTTCCCCAGCCTCTCTAAGGAATCCTGCAATGACCTGAGAGTGCGGGGGTGAAAGCCCAGGGGGTTGGCGGCAAAGTCATAGTCCCGAAATACGGCCCAGGCCCAGCCGATGACGGCGTCGGCGTGAATGTGGGGCGGGTGGTCCAGTCCGTATTCACGGGCCAGCCGGTCCCGGAGCTGCACCATGGCGGTGATGTCATCAATACCGAAGGCGTCGGTAGTCCCTAAAGTGGCGATGATGGCCGCCACCTTCTCTCCTGTGGAGAAGGCCTGGCGGAGATAATCTTCCAGGTGGGCCAGGGACATTTCATTGTTCCGGTTGACCGGTATGGTCACCAGATTTTTCATACCCAGGCCCAGCCAGGCGCTTACATTGAGGCGGGCGTAGTGGGAGGCGGCGGACCCCACGATCTTCACGTCCTCCCTTAAACCCTCCACCATGGTGCGCCCGCCGAAAAGCTTTTCGATCCCCAACTTACAGCCATAGAAAATGGTGCCGGTGCCGCTGAAGGTAAAGACGCCGCCGGAGGTCTTGGGGTCATAACCGATGAGGTCGGAGGCCATAGCCACGGCCTGAATCTCCGCTTCGGCAAACCGGGCCGAATATTCATCCCAAATGATATTGGGGTTGTAAATGGCGGTGGCCAGGAAGGCCATGATACTGGGAATGGAGGTGGGACAGATGACGTTGATCTGGGCATTGGGATGGCCCCAGATGGGCATCCCTTGACAATGCTCCCCCAGCAGTCGGGTGACCTCCTCCACCGAGCTTATCTCCTCCGGGAACCCCTGCTCCCAGGTCTTATGATAATGTCGTTTTTGCCTGCCCCCCAACAGGGGCACCGCGGATTTCAGGTCATCCACCTGATCCAGAAACCGGGAGATGGTGTGGACAAAATAGCCGTCCATGATGGGGTTGGACACCGGTAGGGGGAAATAAGTCTTGAGCAGCTCCAAGAGATGGGCATAGTTCGGTCCCGCCGAGGTCTTCGGGCGCATGGGCAACTCTCCTTGCCGGGGGGTTAGGGGGAGACCCTGCCCTTGTTTAACAAAGCCCGACTTATCTGTCAATCGACCCCTTAGGGGCGGGGAAGACGCAGCCTGGGTCTCAGGATGAGAGGAAAGAGGTGGGAGGAGAGCCAAGGAAATTAGTATGCAGTGAAAAAGTGAGCAGTTTTTAGAAGTATCGTTTTTACTGCTCACTGTTCAGTGTTAATTGCCCCCTCCCCCAACTTGAATTTATAACCGCACTTCCCGCTGGCTCCAGTTCCAGAGGCGGGACCAGGAGCTTTTGCCGTTTTCTTTGGTGGCCGGGTTTCCCCGGTCTTCCAGGTCTTCATCTTTTTGGGGAGAGCCTTTCTCCAGCAAAACCTTGGCGATCTGCTGGAGGTCCACCGCCCCCTGGGTCTTCTTCCTCTGGTTCCGGGGGAAGGGCTGCATCTGGTCCACCGCCCGTTCGATGGCCGGGTCGTAGGACAAGTGACCCAGCGCTTGGGGTTTAAGGCTCAAATAAGCCGAGCATACCTTCTCAATGATCAGGGCGGCTTGCAAGTCCCGGTCGCTCTTCACCAGGTTGACCACCAGAAAAATCTGGAAGTCCGCCAGCAATTGGGAGAGGCGGCCCAGCCGCTCCGGATCGCTTTCCCGGCGCATAAGGTCATTAAGGGAGTCCGCCTTCCCCAAGGAGTCCTCCTCCAATTGCAGCAAGAGATTGATGAGTTCGTGATCCTTGGCAAATTCCCGGGAGATCTGGCGATAGAGCGCGCTTTTGATGAAGCCGTAAACATTTTGCATGGAAGTGGCCTGACTGGTCAGAAGACAGATTTTGCCGGGGGAATAATTAAAAAAATCCAGGACATTATAAGAGGTGCCGGCCCCCAGGTCCAACAGCACGTAGTCCGCGGGCAGGTCTTCAATCTGATTCAGGAGGCGCACCTTCTGGGCATAAGTGGGATTGGCCGCACCCAGGATGTCATCGGCGCCGCAGATCAGGCCGATGCCCTCCACCTGGGTATAAATGATGAGATCCTCCAGGCGCGCCACCTTCTTCAGGAGGAAATCTTCCAGGGTGAAGGGGGGATAACGCAGGCCCATGAGGGTGTGCAGGTTGGCCCCGCCCAGGTCCCCGTCCACCAGGATCACCCGTTTCCCCAGATTGGCCAAGGAGATGCCCAATCCCAGAGTAAAGACGCTTTTCCCCACCCCGCCTTTGCCCCCGCCGATGCTCCATAATTTCTTGGTCTGGTCTGTCGCCAATGCTTACCTCACCAGGCTTAATCGCCCATCTGATCAAACTTATCAGGTTCCCGGGACTTGCCCCGGTTCCGCCACAGGGAGTACAGGCTTTTGCCGCCGATTACCAGGCTGCCGTAAATGGCGGCCAGGATCCCCCAGAAACTGGCGGATTCCGGCCCGAAAAAACCTAAGATCAAGCCCCCCAAGATGCCCAGGGTTCCAAGGAGATAAAAAGTCTGATCGCTCTTGTCGTTCCGCTGTTCTTCATGCACTCGGTCCCAAAGGTCCCAGAGGTCCTGGAGATCCCCGGGATGGAGGGACAATTGCTCTTGCCAGACCTGGGGCACTTTAAAGTCCCCTTCTTCCAGTCTCAGACCTAAAAGGAAATTTTGATCTGGACCGGCCCCCGGCCGGGTCCAAAGCACCCGGCCCCGGACCTGGGAAAGAGGGGCTTCCCCAAAGGCCGGCGTATGGATAATGGCTTTTTGGCCCACCAGCTCACGGATGTCCAGCTCATCCGGGCACTGAGAGCCTTCCAGGATTCCTTCCCCCGGGGCCAGGCTCTTCAGACGCACCGGGAACTGCCAGGCTTTCCCGGGTCCGGCACCATTGACTATTTCCAGATAGATGGGGGTGGCCTCTTGGGCCTTCACTCCCGGAGACTGAGCCAATCCTGAACTTAATCCTTCCACCACCGGCGGTACCAGCCTTTTTTATCTTTGGGAGACGATAATTGACGCAATAAATTTAATTCCTTGGTCAAATGGGTATCGACTTTCTTCTTTAAAGCCTTATTTTCCTGGTGTTCATGCTGATAGATTTCCTGCCAGGCCCCCAGCTTGCCCAACTCATAGATCATGGCTTCATAGCGCTGGCGGTCCACCAGCAAACTGTCCTGGGAGAACCGCACCAGCGCGGTCCAAGGTTCACCGGAGACCTCGGGTGGGAGCTGCTGACCGGCCTCCCTTCTCTTGACCGGCTTCGGCTCGGGCCCGGGCCAATCCGGGGCAGGGTTAGGGGGGAGAGTGGCGAAGGGGTCCGGGAATTCCAGATCATCCGCGGTTTTGTCGCTATCACTCCCGCCGATCAACGGAGTTGTTAGCGGGGTCTTAACGGGACCTGGCTCCGGTCCGGGAGGAGTAAGGGCAGCCCCTTCTCTGACCTGCTCCAGTGGCGAGTCAGGCTGTGGGGGAAGGGATGAGGCCAATCGGACCAGGTTTTTAAAGGACTCCCACCTGAGGGGGTTATGGCGGGCATCCCCCCGGGGAGCATGCCAGAGAAGCCCCAGGATCACCTGGGGGTCTTCCAGGCCGGCGGCGTCGGCCACCTCCAGGAGGTGCTGATAATAGCTCTCCGGCGAAGCCGCCGGAGCCAGCAAGGCCTTCAGCAACTCCGGATAAGAAGCGATGACCGGGTAAATCTCGTCCCAGGACCGGACGGCGGGTTCTGCCGCCGCCGGGGTTTCCGGGGCCGTGGGAGCGTTCTTGGTGAGAAAATTGCACAGGACCTGGCTGAGGCGGCTGGGGGGGCTCTCCCAGGGGGCCCGGAGCCAGCGCAGATTGGTTTGGGCTCGCGGTTCCACCGAGGGGGGCGTCAGCATCACCCCGCCCTCCCCAAAGACCATGATCTGAAAGGAATTCAGGAAAAAAGAGGAGGGGGGCTGCCAACCCGGGGGCAGGAGGTAATAATGCTGTTCCCGTTCCAGTCCCACTTCGGCCACACAGTCGGAACACCAATCACCGGGCTGATTGAAGGGAAACAGGCTCTCCTGGCGATGGACTTCCAGAACCAACAGGCCCGAGGCCTTGCCGGTGCGCAGACCGATATTGACGTGCACACCCTCCAGACCCATTGTGGTGAGCTTCTGGCGCCAGACCTCTTCCGGCTGCCGGAAATCCAGACCCAGGTGGGCTTCCCCCTCATAATTGACCGCGATCAGCTCCCAACCCAGGCGCAGATATTTACTGGTATATTTGATTAAAACGTCACTGTAGTCCAAATTCTTTTTCAGATTTAAGATGCGGCAGACTTCTTCCTCCCGGATACCGGCGGAGATTCGCTTAATCTCTATTTCTTTATCTTTGTCGTTATCGTTAGGTAACTTGGATGAAATCATAATTAGCTTAATGGAGCCATAAAGAAACTTTGCTTTATAACTAATTAAGTTTTCATGAGTTTAAGAATCGTGAGTTTTGAGGTCAGGAAGATCAATATTGTTCTTCCAAGACATACCTGTGCCTGGCAATAACCGGGTAAGGACAGTAATTATTATTTTTTATCGGTTCTTTCAGGTGATCCCTTAAAATTGCCTTCTTTGCCTCACTTAGACTTCATCTGTTTCTCTCCACCCTGGAGTAAGTTGTTTGCGGGTTTAACAACCCTCTCTTAAGCCAAGATTTTCCCTTGACACCCTGAGGGGCCGGACCTATAAATGACAACCAGTTTCGCGCAAAGGAGCAATTTACGGAAATGGAATCCTACCGAGTTCACTTAAGGGAAGCGGAGATGCCCCAAGAGTGGTATAACCTCCAGCCGGACCTGCCCCGGCCCCTGCCCCCTTATATCCATCCGGCCACCGGCCAGCCCGTAGGCCCCGATGATCTTCGGCCCATCTTTCCCCTGGGGCTGATCATGCAGGAGATGAGCCAGGAACCCTATATTCCCATTCCGGATGAGGTATTGCGCCTCTATCAATTATGGCGGCCCACCCCCCTGCACCGGGCCGTGCGCCTGGAGGCGGCCCTGAAAACCCCGGCCCGCATCTACTATAAAAACGAATCCGTAAGCCCCCCGGGGAGCCATAAGCCCAACACCGCGGTGGCCCAGGCCTATTACAACAAGGTGGAAGGGGTGCGGCGTCTGGCCACGGAGACCGGCGCCGGCCAATGGGGCAGCGCTCTGGCCTTCGCCTGCAAACTCATCGGCCTGGAATGCACCGTGTACATGGTGAAGGTGAGCTACCACCAGAAGCCCTATCGCCGCTCCCTGATGCACATCTGGGGGGCGGAGGTCTTTCCCTCCCCCAGCGACCGCACCCAGGCCGGGCGGGCAATCCTGGCCCGGCACCCCGATACCTCCGGCAGCCTGGGCATGGCCATCTCCGAGGCGGTGGAGGACGCGGCCACCCACGAAGACACCAAGTATTCCCTGGGCAGCGTGCTGAACCACGTGCTCCTGCACCAGACCATCGTCGGCCTGGAAACCAAAAAGCAACTGGCCCTGGCCGGGGAGACCCCGGACGTGCTCATCGGCTGCGTGGGGGGCGGCAGCAATTTTGCCGGTTTCTGTTTTCCCTTTGTCCCCGACAAGCTGAAGGGCCAAGACCTTAGCATCATCGCGGTGGAACCCACCGCCTGCCCTACCCTCACCAAGGGGCTCTACACGTACGACTTCGGGGACACCGCCCAACTCACCCCCCTGATGCTGATGTACACCCTGGGACATGGTTTTGTGCCGCCGGGCATCCATGCCGGGGGCTTGCGGTACCATGGGGACGCGCCTCTGCTCTGCCTGCTGGTGCATGAGAAGGTGATCGAAGCCCGGGCCTACCCCCAGAACCCGGTCTTTGCCGCGGCCCGCCTCTTCGCCCAGACCGAAGGCATCATCCCCGCGCCGGAAACGGCCCACGCCCTGAAGGCGGTGGTGGACGAAGCTCTGGTCTGCCGGGAGACCAACCGACCCAAATGTATCGTGGTCAACTTTTCCGGCCACGGCCACTTCGACCTGGCCGCCTACGACGCCTACCTGGAAGGGAAACTGGAGGACTTCGCCTACCCCGAGGAGCTGATCCAAAAGGCCCTGGCGGAGTTGCCGAAGGTGGGGGGATGAGGAGGTGGGAGAAGGGCCAGGGACCTGAGCACAGGCTGGAAGCCTGTGCTACTGGCCCTCCCCCCACACCCCCCTCCCAACCCGCTTAAGGGGGCCGGGAATTCGGGGCCAGAGGCCCCGAATTCCTGGCCCCGATTTTTCCCCTCTTAACTAGATCTCTGTAATTTTGGGAGGGATTAATACCAATTCGCACTCAAATAGGTATTAAAATGTAGGGGCGAACCTTGGGTTCGCCCACTGATTTAGGGCGAATACAAGATTCGCCCCTACGAAAAAAATTGTCGTTTGATGGCGAATTGGTAT
>JBFLZI010000131.1:0-8671 GCA_040756315.1 Thermodesulfobacteriota bacterium
CACTTTTTGTTTTGGGGGTTGGTGGGGGCCGGGGCCTTGGGCCCGGGCCCCAACCAAACTTTTTAACCCCTTAAGGGATTGGGGGAGGGGGTAAGGGTCTGTGACCCTTAGCCTCCTCCCCCACTTCCCATCGCACCCAAGAGCCGGATCACCCGGGCGGCCACGGCGCTGCCCTGGCAGACGGTCTCGGAGATGTCCCGGGGACCCTGGCAGGTGCCGGCCAGGAAGACTCCGGGCTTAGTGGACTCCAGGGGATGCAGGACGGGGTGGCGGCCCTGGTAGAACCCCCAGGCGTCCCGGCCCGGCGGGGAGTCGGCAAAGGGCAGGAGCGCGGCGGGGGCCTCCAGGCCCACGGCCAGGACGGCCAGGTCCACGCAGAGGCGGGCCAGCTTGCCGGTCTCCTGGTCTTCATAGTAAATCACCGGCCGGCCCGCCCCATCTTCCCGGATGCGCCCCGGCAGACCTTTGATGAAGCGCACCCCGGCCCGCCGGGCCCGGCGGTAGAGTTCTTCAAAACCCTTGCCGGAAGTGCGGATATCATTATAGAAAATGGTTACCGCCGCGTCCGGTTGCTGCTCCAGGACCAGCATGGCCTGCTTAATGGACGCGGTGCAGCAAAAGCCGGAACAATAAGGCAAAAACCGCCGGTCCCGGGAGCCGACGCACTGGATAAAGGCCACCCGGTGCACCGGCCGGCCTTCGGGAGTCACCAGGCTCCCCTGGGTGGGGCCGGTGGCGCAGATGAGACGCTCGTATTCCAGGCTGGTGACCACCGTAGGAATCCGCCCATAGCCGTATTCGCTCTTGATGGCCGGGTCGAAGGGTTTCGCCCCGGTGGCCAGGATAATGGCCCCCACGGTAAGCCGCCGCGCCTGGGGCGCGTCCTCCAGGTTGATGGCCTGCCGGTCGCAGGCCTGGACGCACATGCGGCAATCGATGCAATAGTCCATTTCGATGGTGGCCCGCAGCGGCACGGCCTGGGCAAAGATGATGCGGATACACTTCCGGGGTTTTAAGCCCAGGTTCCAACGGCTGGGAATGATCACCGGGCAGACCTCGGCGCAGGTCCCGCAACCCACGCATTTGCTCATGTCCACGTAGCGGGGCTTCAGGGTGAGGTCCACCTGAAATTGCCCGGCTTGCCCGGTGATGTGGTCAACCTCCGCGTAGGTGAGAAGCTCGATGCGGGGATGGGTGGCCACCTCCACCAGCTTGGGGCCCAAAATACAGATAGCGCAATCCAGGGTGGGAAAGGTCTTGTCCAACTGGGCCATGGTGCCGCCGATGCTGAGGGAAGAATCGGCCAGATAAACCTTAAAGCCGGCCTGGGCCAGGTCCAGGGCCGCCTGGCAACCCCCGACGCCGCCGCCGATCACCAGGATGTCCCGGGATAACGGGGCGTCCACCGGCGTAACCGCAGGGGCGGCCCGGGCCAGATTGAGCAACCCCAGCGCTTCCTCCAGATCGCCGCAACCCAAGAGGTCAACCACCTGAAGGGGCGTACCGGCCTGGAGTTGGAAAAAACCGGCGTGGCGCTCCGGGCCGCAGGCGGCCACCAGCCACTCCCTGTCCCCTTCCCGGAGCAGGGCGCGCAGCTCAATCAGTCCTTTAGGGGTGCACAGGGGCGGGGCCAGGCGCACTTCCACCCCGGTCCGGCCCAATTGGTGGGCCAGGGCCTGAGGGTCCACCTGCAAGTCCGGGCAGGCGCAGATTATTAGGGTAGCTCTACCCATAATGCCAAGTCCGGGGTAAGGGCGAAAAGGCGAAAAGGGAAAAAGGCGAAAAGGGTATAGTTAAATTTCGACAAAGTCGGTGCATCATAACGACCTTTTCAACGACTTGAGGTGATTGGATAAAAAGCGGCTTAATTCCAGGATATCGTTCCGAAGTTGATTATATTTCTCCTGATCCAGGTAACCGAGCTCTAAACATACCCTGATAAGACTCCTAACCTCCCCGGCTGATCCCTTGGCAATGTTAAGAAAGTTTAAATATTCCTTCCGGGAAGCCCTTTCAAAACCTTCGGCTATATTGGTAGGGATGGAAAGGGCCGCCCGGCGCAACTGATCCCGCAAGGCGAAGTCCTTATGCAATTCTCCAACTTTGCTAATAAGATAGACTTGCTTGACCATCTCCAGGCCCTTCTGCCAGACCAGGAGGTCCTCAAAGCTCGTCACTTTTTTCGTAACCACCACCCGTCCCCTGATGTTGTAATGAAATCTTGCATTTCCTTCCCTTTTCGCCTTTTCGCCTTTTTCCCTTTTCGCCTCTTTCCATCCTATTTTTCCCCCTTTTCGCCTTTTTCCCTTTTCGCCTTTTCGCCCCTCTTTAAAGCCCCGGCCATGTCCTGGATCACCCTCTGGAAGGCCCGGCCTTCGGTGGCGGAGATCCACTCCAGGCGCAGGCGGGCCGGGTCGATGCCTTTTTTCGCCAGCCTGGGCCTGAGCTTTTTGATGCGGGCTTCCGCCCGGAGGTTGCCGGACACGTAGTGGCAGTCTCCGGGGGGGTGGCACCCGGCCACCAGCACCTGGCCCGCGCCCTGGGCAAAGGCGTGGAGAATGAACTTGGGATGCACCCGCCCGGCGCACATGACGCGAATGATGCGCACCGCCGGGGGGTATTGCAGCCGGGAGACCCCGGCGAAATCCGCGCCAGCATAACTGCACCAATTGCAGCAAAAGGCCAGGATCTTGTCTTGGGGGTTTTCCGCCAGGGCCGCGTCGATTTCGGCCAAAATCATGGCATCGGTATAGCCTCGGGAAATCACGGCCTCCTGGGGACAGGCCCCGGCGCAGACGCCGCAACCCTTACAGGCCGCGGGGATCACCCGGGCCTTGAGCTCTTCGCCCTCCCCCACCAGTTCAACGGCCTGGAAAAGGCATTCCCTTAGGCAATTGCCGCAGCCGATGCATTTTTCCGGGTCCACTTCCGATATCAGGCCGTCCAGAGTGGCGCACTCGTGGGCAAATAAAGAGAGGACCTTGGCCGCGGCGCCGCTGGCCTGGGTGAGGGACTCCCCCAGGTCCTTGGGACCCTGGCAGGCTCCGGCCAGATAGACGCCGTCCAGTACGGTCTCCAGCGGGCGCAGCTTGGGATGGGCCTCCAGGAAAAAACCGTCGGGGCTTATCGGCAGCTTGAGGACTTCCCGGAGGGGCGCGCTGTTGCCGGGAACCATGCCCACGGCCAGCACGGCCAGGTCCACCCGGTCCTCTATTGGGCCCTGGATCAACTCATCTTGGGCCAAGATGGCTACCCGGCCCCCGGCCGCGGCCCGGAGGTCCTCAACCCGGCCCCGGATGAACAAAATCCCGGCTTCCCGGGCCTGGTTGTAGAGGTCCTCCCACTCCTTTTTGACGGTGCGGATATCCCGGTGGTAGAGGCGAATCCGGGCCTGGGGGTAGCGAGACTTCAACTCCAGGGCTTGTTTCAAGGCCGTGGGGCAGCAAACCCGGGAGCAGTAGCGGTTGCCCTCCTCTTCCCGGGAACCTACGCAGAGAATAAAGGCAATCTCCCGGGGTTCAGCCTCCCCCTCCCCGGCCACCACCCGCCCCTGGGTCGGCCCGTCCGGGTCCAACCGGCGCTCCAGGTCCACGGTGGTCAGGACCTGGGGCAAGTCGGCCCAGGCCTCATAGGGGCTGCCCTGGGGGTCGAAGGGGAGAAAACCGGTGGCCACCACGATGCTCCCCACCTGCAGCTCATGCTCGGCCCCGGGGTTCTCCAAATCGATGGCCCCCAGGGGACAGGCCGGGACACAGAGGCCGCAGCGGGTACAGTTTTCCAGGTCCACCACGTATCTCCCCGGAAAGGCCCGGGAGGAAGGCAGATAGATTGCGGTGCGGGGGGGCAGGCCCGACGCAGACGTATCCGACACCAACACCGGGCAGACCTGGGCGCAACTCCCGCAAGCGTCACAGCTATCCCCCACCAGGGCGGGGGATTGGCGCACGGTGGCCTGGAAATTGCCGAAATGGCCGCGGACTTCAGTGACTTCGCTGCCGATGAGCACCCGGATGCCGGGATGGCCCATCACCGCGGCCATCATGGGGTTGATCAGGCTAAGGGCGGTCTGCCCCTGGGGGAAGGTGCGGTGCAGGCGGTTGGCCATGCCCCCCAGGATGGGTTGCCGTTCCACCAGGGTTACGGGAAAGCCGGCATGGGCAATATCCAGGGCGGCCCGCAAGCCCGCGGGGCCGCCCCCGATGACCAGGGCCTGCCGGTTCAGGGGCACCCGGCGATCTTCTAAAGGGCAGGCCAGACGAACCTTGGCCAGACCCATACGGATCAAGTCCAGGGCCTTGACCGAGGCGGCTTCCGGCTCACCGGCATGCACCCAGGAGCAGTGCTCCCGGATATTGACCATCTCCAGGAGATAGGGGTTGACCCCGGCCTCCGCCAGGAGACGGCGGAAGGTGGCTTCATGGAGCTTGGGTGAACAGGCGGCGATCACTATCCGGTTGAGACCCAACTCCCGGATATTCTCCTGAATTTCCCTCTGCCCGGCCTCGGAACAGGTATAGAGATGGTGGCGGCAGACCGCGACCCCGGGCAGATCCTGAGCCTGCTCCACCAGGGCCTCGGGACTGAGGACCCCGGCAATGTTGAGACCACAATGGCAGATATAGAGGCCGATACGGGTTTCTTTGGTCATGGGCGGTTACTGGCGGGCTGGCTGAAAAACCGGGGGTGGATCTGATTTACCGGATCACCCGAGCTGGTCAGGCAGTTGCCAATTCTGTCGGTTTGCCACCTGGGACCATAAATCTTGCGCCAGCCGGCAGTTCGTTGTCAAAAGGCTAGGGTAATTCCAGGTCCTTAAGCAGACACAAGCGCTCCGTCTCCGGCATTTTTCCAACAAATTTCTCGTCGGCGGTGATGAGCCTCCCCGGCAACTCGAAAGCCACCGCCAGGTAAGCGGCGTCATAAAAAGTTACCCCATGCCGCTGCATCCAGGTAAAACACCGGCGACACATCCCTTCGTCCAAGTCGATATTCCTGATCTTTAAGTCCAAGAGCAGGGAGATTTTTTCCGCCGCCTCCTCCGGAACCTGTCGTCCCAGGAAGTTGCCCACTTCATAGGTCCACAGGGTGGGGGCGGCAAGTTCCCACCTCCCGTTCATCCAACCCTCTAAAAGATGCCTGGCCTTGGCGTAATCAAGCTCCAGTTCGTCCCCCACCACCCATTTCAGGATGATGGAGGCGTCCACCACATACTGGTCCATCTAATGCACGCTCCTGTCTTTGGCCAGTTCCTCGGCGATCTGCCGATTGGAAAACTTCCTGCCCGTGATTCGGTGGGCCAGAATCCTTCCCCCGGCTTGCTCCCGGCGGAGCATCTCCAACTCCTTCCGCAGCGCGGCATTCACTATCTGGCTTCTTTTGCCGGGGGGCACCAGTCTCTCCAGGTCCCGGCAAACTTCTTCTTCAATGAGAAAATTCAGCTTCCTTAATTGTCTTCCCATAATCTACTCCATGAATATACATATAAATGATAGATATATTTTATAAGTAATAAATGTGGTGTCAATAAGGTAATTTTTTTTATTTTTCCCTCTTCGCCTTTTAGCCTTTTCGCCCCTTTAGTTTGGCCACCGCGGTCTCCCAGGCCTGGGAAAATTCCCCGGGTTCGGCCACCACCTCTTTCCGGACCAGGGTTATGGCGTCCTGGTCACAGATATTGAGGCAGACCCCGCAGTAAGCGCAGGTCTCCACCCGGAGAAAGACCCGCTCCCCCTCCCGGACGATGGCCTTCACCGGGCAGAGGTTGATGCATTTAAAGCAGTCCGGCGGGCATTTGGCGTCGTCGATGTGCAACTGTCCCTGAAATTGGGGGTTTACCTGAATGGCCTCATAGGCGCAGGTGGTGAGACACTGGCTGCACCTGAGGCACAGGTCCAGCTCCGGGATAGTGCGGCTGCCGTCGGGGGCCAGGACAATCACCTGCCGGGGGCAGGCCTCCAGGCACTTATGGCAATGTTTCGGGCACTCCTGGAGAACATTGGCGATGAGTTTCAATTGCTGCCGGCACCAGTGCACCTCCTCCCCCAGGTTGGTGGGGCAAGGCTCCGGGCATTTTTCCTGATCTAGCCGGACCTTGGGGAAGAACGGGGCCAGCCCCTGGTGGTCGGCAAAGATGGCCTTGGGCTGGCCGTTGAAACTTAAACTTATCGCCGCCACCGGGCAGAAGTGGGAGCAGATTTCGCAGAAGACGCAACTCCGGGGGTCAATGGAGATGTCCAGGTCCTCTTCCCCGGGAAGGATGCGCACCGCGTCCCGGGGGCAGACCAGGGAACAGATATCGCACTTCAGACAGACCCGTTTATCCAACCGCAAACTCACCCGGTCCGTAAACATCTTCAGGGTCAGTTCCAGGTAGTCCGCGGTCTCCCGTTTGACCACGCGCGTGTTCATCTGCCTTCCGGGACAAGAAATCTTCTAAACACTATAACACCAGAGCTTGCCACTGGAAAGTACAACCTTGCTCACGGGGAGTATCCTTCAAGAAGTTATGAGACCTCTGCGAAAATCATGTGGAACAGCCGCCCCGGCTGTATATATGCAGGCGAGGGCGCTTGCTCCACAAGATATTGATGCATAGGTAATACTTTGAGGGCAGGAAAGGATTTTCGCAGAGGTCTCGCTATCTCAAAACCTCACCTCGACCGAGAATGTCATTCTGAGCGAAGCGCAGAATCTCAAATTTTTGAGATTCTTCGGTCGCTTCGCCCCCTCAGAATGACAATATGAGGCACTTTTGCAGATATCTCCCAAGTGGTTGTCTCAAGGGAGGGCCGGGGGATTTAGGTGGAAAAATTGTCGTAAATGGGATATATATGTATATTTACTAAAAAAATCATAGCAGCAACCTATGGTTAAAGAAGACCTGCGTCTTTATCTCCGCCTGTTAACCTATGTCAAACCATATTGGCTCCGGTTTGCCGCCGCCATCCTGGCCATGCTGGGGGTCTCCGGGCTGACCGCGCTGTTGGCTTACCTGGTGAAGCCGGTTCTGGACGACATCTTCTTCGGCAAGAACCTGAAGATGCTCTACCTCCTGTCGCCGTTGGTGGTCATTGTTTATCTAGCCAAAGGGGGTTTGTCCTTCACCCATTTCTACCAGATGAATTATATCGGCAACGCCACCATCAACCGCATGCGCAACGATATCTTCCGGCACCTGCAGCGCCTGCCCCACGCCTTTTTTGACGGCCAGACCACCGGGGTGCTCATGAGCCGCATCAACTTTGACGTGCTTCTCCTCCAGGAGTCCGTCACCCGGGTGGTGACCAGCTTTTTTAAGGATATCTTCACCGTGATCGGCCTCACCGCGGTGATCTTCTACCGGGAATGGCGCCTGGCCCTGATGGCCATGCTGGTGCTGCCCCTGACCGCGGTCTTCATCACCCGTTTCGGCCGGCACCTGCGCCGCCTCTCCACCGACACCCAACTGTCCATGGCCCGGCTCAACACCCTGCTCCAAGAAAACTTTACCGGCCAGCGTATCGTCAAGGCCTTCGCCCGGGAGGACTTCGAAGCCGACCGCTTTACCCGGGAAAACCAGAAATTTTTGGCCATCCGCCTGAAACAGGCGGTCTTCAAGGGACTGTCCTCCCCCATCACGGAATTTTTGGGGTCCCTGGGCATGGCGGCCATCATTTTCTATGGGGGCTACAATGTTATCCAGGGTTATTCCACCCCGGGCACCTTCTTCTCGTTTCTGGCGGCCTTGCTCATGCTCTATGCCCCCATCAAGGGCCTGGGCCAGGCCCACAACACCATCCATGAAGGCCTGGCCGCGGCCCAACGCATCTTCGGCCTCCTGGACCTGGAACCGGCCATTAAGGACCGCCCCGAGGCCCGGCCCCTGGCCCCCCTCTCCCAGGACATCGTCTATAACGGCGTTTCCTTCGCCTACGAAGACCAACCGGTCCTGAGAGACATCAATCTCACGGTGCGCCGGGGGGAACTGGTGGCCCTGGTGGGCCCCAGCGGCGCGGGCAAGACCACCCTGCTCAACCTGCTCCCCCGGTTTTATGACGTGAGCCAGGGGGCCATACGCATCGACGGCCAGGACGTCCGGGATATTACTTTGGATTCATTGAGGGGCCAGATCGGCGTGGTCACCCAACGCACCATCCTCTTCAACGACACAGTGCGCTTCAACGTGGCCTATGGACGGCCCGAAGCCTCGGAAGAGGAAATCGTCGCCGCGCTCAAGGCGGCTCACGCCTATGACTTTGTCACGGCCCTGCCTCAGGGGCTGGACACGGTCATCGGCGAACAGGGGGTGCGCCTCTCCGGGGGGGAACAACAACGCCTGGCCATCGCCCGGGCACTGCTCAAAGACCCCCCCATCCTCATCCTGGACGAAGCCACCTCCTCTCTGGACTCCGAATCCGAACGGGAAGTGCAACAGGCCCTGGACCGCCTTATCAAAGGCCGCACCACCCTGGTCATCGCCCACCGCCTCTCCACGGTGCGCAACGCCAACCGCCTGGTGGTGATGAATAACGGCCAGATCGTGGAAACCGGCACCCACGGGGAACTGCTCCAAAAAGACGGCCTCTATAAACGCCTCTACACCATGCAATTCGCCCAGATGGAGGAAGAGGTGGAGAGGGTGGAGGAAAGATTGTCCTTGGGGGGAGGGCCAGGGACCTGAGGTCCCTGCCCT
>JBFLZI010000132.1:0-8547 GCA_040756315.1 Thermodesulfobacteriota bacterium
CAGGGGTCTGCGACCCCTGGCCCCCTCCCCCAAATTCAATGGGAGGTGAAAAGTGACGCGCATTGACAAGGTTTTCCGGCGGTTGCGGCAGCGGGGGGAAAAAGCGCTGATACCTTTTATTACCGCGGGAGACCCGGACCTGGAGACCACCCGGGCCTTGGCCCTGGAGATCGCGGCAAAGGGAGGGGACCTGCTGGAGTTGGGCATTCCCTTTTCCGACCCCCTGGCGGACGGCCCCATCATTCAGGAGGCCAGTACCCGGGCCATTAAGGGCGGGGTGCATCTTCAGGAGGTGTTGCAACTGGCGGGAGAATTACGGGGCCAGACGGATATTCCCCTGATCTTGATGGGTTATTACAACCCTATTCTGCAATACGGCCTGGAGCGCACCGCTAAAGAAGCGGCCCGCCTGGGGGTGGACGGCTTCATCATCCCGGATTTGCCGCCGGAAGAGGCCACACTCTGGCGCCGGGCGGCTCTGGACGCGGGAGTGGCCCCCATTTTCCTGGCCGCGCCTACCAGCGGCCCCCAGCGTATTGAAACTTTGGGCCGTCTGACCCGGGGGTTCCTTTACTATGTTTCCGTGACCGGCATCACCGGGGCCAGGAAAGAGCTGCCCCTGGAGCTGGTGAACGAACTGAAACAAGTGCGTTCTTTGGTGAAATGCCCGGTGGCTGTGGGCTTTGGCATCTCGGAGCCGGAGCAGGTGCGACAACTGGCTCCCTACGTGGACGGCGTGGTAGTGGGGAGCGCCATCGTGCAACGGGTGGCCAAACTCTCCGGCCCGGCCTTGGTCAAGGAAGTGGGGGAATTCATCGCCTCCCTTAAGGCCCCCCTGCGGGCGGGATAGGGGAAAGGGGTTGATGGTTTTGGGGGGAGGGGTCAGGGACCTGAGCACAGGCTGGAAGCCTGTGCTATTGGCCCTCCCCCCAAGCCCCCCTCCCCAACCCGCAGATGGTAATAATTAGCCCGATGGCCTATGGAAGAGAAGCTGGCCTCAGCAGCCCAATCAATTATTCCCAAACGGCTATATCCTTACTTGCGAGATCTATATTACCTCCTTAAAGGCTGGTGCTATTTCGGTCTTAGATTTCAGTGCCCTTTCTGTCAAACCCGTCTCCGGAAGTTCCTGCCCGGCGGTTTTAACTTCCCCGTGCTCCTGGAAAAGCAGGTGGTGGGCGGCGGGCCCCGTGCCCACGACCTGTGCCCCCGTTGTAACGCTTCCGACCGGGAGCGCCTGGTTTACCTTTATCTACTGCATAAGACCAACGTCTTTAAGGATAAGTTGAGGTTGCTGCATATCGCCCCGGAAGAGAATTTAAAAAAGGTCCTGTCAACTAAAAGCAATATTGATTATGTCAGCGGCGACCTGTTTATGGACTCCGTGTCGGTTAAAATGGACGTTACGGCTATTCCTTATGATAGTGCCTCCTTTGAGGCGATTATCTGTAACCATGTCCTGGAACATATTCCCGATGACCGCCGGGCCTTGGCAGAGCTTTACCGGGTGCTCAAGCCGGGGGGGTGGGCTATTTTGCAGGTGCCCATCTCTTTAACCCTGGAGGCCACTTATGAAGATGCGGCGATTACCACCCCGGCGGCCCGGGGAGAAGCCTTCGGCCAGGAGGACCATGTGCGGCTCTATGCCCGGGACTATCGGGACCGGCTGGCGGACGCGGGTTTTTTAGTGGAGGAATTTCATTGGCGGGAATCTCCCCGGGAATTCGGGGGCAAAGAGAATAGATTCGGCTTGCTGGAAGAAGAGACGGTCTATCTTGCCAGAAAAGAAGCCTGAGATTATTTGCCGATAGAATAAAATCAGACGGCTCATTCCTTGGTAGCCTAGGCTTCCAGCCGGTGCCTTTTTTAGGTGAGAAAAAGAAAGCCCAGGCAAGATGCCTGGGCGACCAAAATTAAGGAATACCGGCCAGCCTCATTGCTTCTCCTGGAGATACCCGGAGATCAGCAGGTCCGGCCCCAGTTTTCGCATGGTAAGTTCCCTGGCCTGATGGGCTTCCGCCAGATGAACCACCCCCTCTCCCCCCACCACACTCAAGGCCTGCCGGCCTCCCAGGATTTTCGGAGCGTAAAAAAAGTAAAACTTATCCACCAGCCGCTGGTCGAAAAAGGCCCCCAGGGTTTCGGCGCCCCCTTCCACCAGGAGGCTCTGGACCTGGCGCTGGCCCAGGAGGGTCAGGAGGGGTTTTAAGGCCACCCGGCCATGTTCCTCCGGCAATACCAGCACCTCCGCCCCCAGTTTCTCAATGTCCTGAATCTTCTTTTTAGGGGCCGCCTCCGTACAGGCTACCCAGGTGGGCGCAGGAGATTCCAGATGCAGGATGCGGGCGGTCAGGGGCAGGCGCAGGCGGCTGTCCAAAACCAGGCGGATGGGGTCCCGGCCTCGGCCCCGGGGGAGCCTGGCCGTAAGCTGGGGATCGTCGGCCCGGACGGTGCCCCGGCCCACCAGGATGGCGTCCGCCTGATGGCGCAGGCGATGGCCGAAGGCCCGGGCCGCCTCCCCGGTGAGCCACTGGCTCTCCCCCCCGGCGGTGGCGATGCGCCCGTCCAGGGAGCAGGCCGCCTTGGCTATGACCAAGGGAAGGCCGGTTAAGACCCATTTAAACCAGGCTTCATTCAACCGCCGGGCTTCCGCCTCCAAGAGGCCGATCTCCACTTTCAGGCCTTGGGCGGCAAGAAAGGCGGCGCCGCCGCCGGTGACCTGGGGGTTGGGGTCCAGGGCGGCGATGACCACCCGGCGGATGCCGGCCTGGAGAACGGCCTGGGTGCAGGGAGGGGTGCGGCCCTGGTGGTTGCAAGGTTCCAAGGTGACGTAAAGGGTGGCGCCCCGGGCTTTTTCCCCCGCGTCCCGCAGGGCCTCCACTTCCCCGTGGGCACCGCCCACCCGGCGGTGATAGCCCCGGCCGACGACTTCCCCCTGACGCACCACCACCGCGCCCACCATAGGGTTGGGAGAGACCCGGCCCGCGCCTTTGGCGGCCAGGCGGAGGGCCGTTTTCATGTAGGCGGTGTCGGCAGTGTGCATGAGTAATTGATTGTCCTTAGGTTCCCCAAAGAGCAGAAGTCATTACATAATATATCATTGGGTTTACTTAGCAAAATGGGAAATTACGAGGATCAGGGGAAAAGGGGAGATTCTTCGCTTCGCTCAGCATGACAGAATCGCCTAGACGTCAAGGTTCTAACAATCTATTTATGCTCAGGCAAGATGCCTGAGCTACCGCATTAAGAGGCACGGCTCGCCGTGCCCCTGATATTTACCCTTAAGGGGTTGGGGGTGGGGGCTTGGGCATAAGCGCTAACTTAGTCGATATTGACAAATAATTTGTAAAGAAATATTAGTTTTTGTCATTCTGAACGGAGCGAAGCGGAGTGAAGAATCTCGGTAATTACTCAATAAATTTAGAGATTATTCGCTTCGCTCAGAATGACATAAATTATCATAATCCAAGTGATTTAACTTAAGTTAGCGCATATGGGGCTTGGGGGAGGGGGCAGGGGTCTGCGACCCTGGCCCCCTCCCCCAAAACACTATCTCCCAAACCGCCTGAGGCGCAAAGAGTTGGTGACCACGCTGACGGAGCTCAGGGCCATGGCCGCGGCGGCCAGAGCCGGGTTGAGGAAGCCCAACGCGGCTGCCGGGATAGCCACTACGTTATAGAAGAAGGCCCAGAAGAGGTTCTGGCGGATAATGCCCATCATGCGCCGGGACAGGCTGATAGCCTGGGGGATGAGGGCCAGGTCATCCCGGATCAGGGTTAGGTCCGCGGCTTCCAGGGCCACGTCCGCGCCGGTGCCCAGGGCGATGCCTACATCGGCCTGGGCCAGGGCCGGAGCGTCGTTGATGCCGTCCCCCACCATGGCGACGATGTCCCCGGCTTCTTGCCGGGTAGCCACTTGTTGGGCCTTGTCTCCGGGGAGCACTTCGGCCAGGACTTCGGCAATGCCCACCTGCCGGGCCACAGCCTGGGCGGTCTGGCGGTTGTCCCCGGTGAGGAGGAGGATTTTTAAGCCCATGGCCTGGAGCGCGCTGACGGCCTCACCGGCACCGGGCTTCAAGGTGTCCGCCGCGGCTAACAGCCCCACCGGGCGCCCATCTACCGCCAGAAAGATGGTGGTTTTGCCCTCCTGGGCCAGGTCGGCCTGACGGGGCGCCAGGTCCTGGGTGGGGAGATTTTCCCGCTGCAGGAAAGTCAAATTGCCCAGGAGCACTTCCTGGCCGTCCAGGCGGGCCTTGACCCCCATTCCGGGCACGGCCTGGAAGTCCTCCACCCGGGGCAGGTTCAGGCCTTGATGGGCCGCGGCGTGAGTGACGGCTTCAGCCAGGGGGTGCTCGGATTTGGCCTCCAGGGCCGCGGCCCAGGATAACACCTGGCTTTCGCTCCAGCCGTCCCAGGCCTTAAGATCGGTTAATTGGGGCCGCCCCTGGGTGAGGGTGCCGGTCTTATCAAAGATCACCGTGCTCAGGCGGTAGGCCCGCTCCAAGGGTTCTCCCCCCCGGAGCAGGATGCCCAGCTCGGCCCCCCGGCCCGAGCCTACCATCACCGCGGTGGGAGTAGCCAGACCCATGGCGCAGGGGCAGGCGATGATGAGGACCGCCACCATGCTGGTCAAGGCCCGGGTGAGGGCCGGGGGCGGGGCCCACGCCAGCCATGTCAGGAAGGTTAAGGCCGCCAGCCCCATGACCACCGGCACAAAGATGCCGGCCACCCTGTCCACCAGCCGCTCGATGGGGGCCTTGCTGGCCTGGGCCTCTTCCACCAGGCGGATGATCTGGGAGAGCACCATGTCCTGGCCCACCCGGGTCGCCTGGAAGACCAGAAAGCCCCGCTGGTTCAGGGTCGCGCCCCAGACTTCCGCCCCCGGCTCCTTGGCCACGGGCAGAGACTCCCCGGTGAGCATGGATTCATCAACACTGCTGGCCCCTTCCCGCACCACGCCGTCCACCGGAATCTTCTCTCCGGGCCGCACCAGCACCAAATCGCCTACGGCTACCTGCTCTAGAGGCAATTCCATCTCTTGACCTTCCCGTCGGACACGAGCCGTGGGCGGGGCCAGGGAGAAGAGGCGGCGGATGGCCTCCGAGGCCCGGCCCCGGGACCGGGCTTCCAGCCAGCGCCCCAGGAGGATAAAGGTGATGATCATGGCGGTGGTGTCGAAGTAAACTCCGGCCACCTGCCCGGTGGCCACCACAGTCTCCGGGAAAAAGGTGACCCAGGCGGAATAACCGTAGGCCGCGGTGGTCCCCAGGGCCACCAGGGTGTCCATGTTGGTGGCCCCATGGCGAGCGGCCTTAAGGGCTCCCCCAAAAAAGGGCGCGCCGGAATAAAACAAAACCGGCGTAGTCAAGATCAGCAACAGTAAAAACAGGGTCCGTTGGGTAATTCCCAGCCAGCCCGGCAGGGGATGTACCATGGAGCCCAGAAAGACCGGCAGGCTTAAGGCCAAGGCCAAAAGAAAGCGCCGCTTGAACGCGGCCGTCTCCACCTCCGGAGAAGCCGGGGGCCGGGTTTCTCCCCGGGACCAGCCCTCCACCTGATAACCGGCCTCTTGCACCGCCTGCGTAAGGGTCTCCAGGGTAGCCTGGCGGGGGTTATAGTGGACCCGGGCCTGGCGGGTGGCCAGGTTGACCTGGGCCTGGGACACGCCGGGCGCCTGGGAGAGGGCCCTTTGCGCCCGGGCCACGCACGCGGCACAATGCATGCCGCCCAGGGTGAGGGTGATTTCCGCGTCTTTTTCTGACATGAGATATACTTCCTTAATTGCCCTGGAGGCAATGAGCTTCGAGTTTCCAGTTGCGCGTCTCGAAAGAGTTTCCTTTTAGGCTTCTTCTCGAAACTCGAAACTCATACCAATTCGCCATCAAACGACAATTTTTGTCGTAAGGGCAAATCTTGTATTCGCCCTAAATCGGTGGGCGAACACAAGGTTCGCCCCTACATTTTAATACCTATCTGAGTGCGAATTGGTATCAAAAATCGAAACTTAAGACCGGCTTATCCGGACAACCTCCATTTAACACATATCATAAGATGGCAAAGCACTGGTGGCAAGGTGGGAGTCAGGTCCAGGTAAGGTCTGTCTTGCTCCCCGGAGGGATAATTGTTACCATACGGGCATGGCCAAGAAGAGAAAGTTCAAATGGGGAAAATGGAGCGGTTTAATTTATGCGGCCCTGGCCGCGGCCCTTATGCTGGTCCTGGCCTTTGTCGGTTTGGGCAGCCTGGATTGGGAGGATCCCTGGCTGCAGTTGTCGCCTGAAGGGTCCCTGGTGGGGGCCAAAACCGACTTCACCCTGAAAGCAGGGGATCAAACCAGCGGCCTTAAGGAGATCAAGGTCACCATCAAACAGGACGGGCAGGAGAAAGTGGTATTGATCCGCAACTTTCCCCCGGGGGGGGAGGCCCGGAGCCAGGTGGAGCTGCCTTTGACCCTGGAGCCCCAGGCCCTGGGCCTGAAGGAAGGCAAGGCCACCCTCACGGTTACCGCCCGGGACCGCTCCTGGGGCAATTTCTTTCAAGGCCGCTCCCAAAGTCTCACTCGGGACTTGGACATCGACTTTACCCCGTTGACCCTGGCCTTTATTTCGGTGAACCACTTGCTGCGGCCCGGCGGCACCGGGGTCATCCTCTACCGGCTCAATAAGGCCGCCAAGGAGAGCGGGGTGCAGGTGGAGGGCCGACTGTATCAGGGTTATCCCAACCCCCAGGGTGCTCCTGGAGAATACGCCGCGTTTTTCCCTATCCCCCAGGAGGCCAAAGGTACAGCCCAAGTAGTGGTGGTGGCCCGGCCGATGGTGGGAGAGGAGTTGCGGCAAACAGTGACCATCCAGCTTAAACCCAGGAAATGGCGGGAGGATCGCCTGAACCTGTCGGAAGACTTCATGCGGCGGATGGCCGGGAGCTTTCCCGTGTCCAACCCCACCGACCCCCTCCAGGCCTTCTTGGAGATCAACCGGGACTTGAGAAAAGCCAATCATGAGAAAGTCCAGCAGGTTTGCCGGGAGAGCCGGCCTAAACCCTTGTGGTCCGGAGCTTTCCAGCGCTTCCTGGGCAAGCCCATGGCCCGCTTCGGGGACCGGCGCACCTATATGGCTCAGGGTAAGGCGGTGGATCACCAGGTGCACCAGGGGGAGGACCTGGCTTCCCTGGAGCACAGCCCGGTACCCGCGGCCAATAACGGCGTGGTGGTGCTGGCGGAACCCCTGGGCATCTATGGCCAAACCGTGATTGTGGACCACGGCCTGGGAGTCTTCTCCATGTACAGCCACCTGAGCCGCATGGCCGTCAAGACGGGGGATGAAGTGAAGAAGGGAGCCGTGCTGGGCAACACCGGCACCACCGGCCTGGCCGGGGGGGACCATCTGCATTTTTCCATGATAATCCAGGGTGCCTTTGTGGACCCGGTGGAATGGTGGGACCCCCACTGGCTTAAGGACCAGGTGGAGAAGCAATGGGCCAAGGCGGGGGTGAGCCAAGCCGCCTCTGCCCAGGACGGAGGCGCGCCTGAGGAAACTGCTCCGGGCAAAGGGAAGGCCGGCAAAGGGAAAAGCAAGAGGAAAAAAGGCCCCAAACCCCAGGAATAATCCCCAAAATGTAACCGCAAGCTTTAGCTGGCGCCGGCTGAAGCCTGTGGCTACATATAAGAAAACAGAAAAATTGTTCCCCGCTCTTGCCTCCCCCGGTGGGCATAATTAAATTTTTGGCAGGGAAAAGCCCTGGCTTCAATTAAACTTTCTGATATGCTTCAGGTAAATCGAGGAACCCGGCACCAGTCCTTCAGTTTCCGCCCTTAAGAGCCGATGGATTGGTTAAGGTTATCTCCCTCCCAAGATTTGCCACCCCTCTGGAAAGGAAAGTATCTATGATTCTAAAGATCAATTCGGAAAATCCCCAGGAGCGCTTGCTGCGCAAGGCTGTGGACGGACTCAACAACGGCGGCCTCATCGGCTACCCCACCGACACCGGTTACGCCCTGGGCTGCGACCTGTACAACACCAAAGGCATCAATAAACTTTACCAGATCAAGCGCCGGCCCCTGAATAAACCCTTCAGCTTCATCTGCGCCGATCTTAAAAATATCAGCCAATACGCTCTGGTGGGCAACTACGCTTACAAAACCATGAAGCGACTGCTCCCCGGGCCTTTTACCTTTATCCTGGAGGCCTCCCGCCAGGTGCCCAAGATCCTCCAGACCCGACGCAACACCGTGGGCATCCGGGTGCCGGATCACCCCATCTGCCTGATGCTGGTGAGCCTCCTGGGGCACCCCATCATCAGCACCGGGGCCAACCTGCCGGAACAGAAACCCCTGTGCGACCCCTACGAAATCGACGAAAGGTTCAAACCCCACCTGAGCTTGGTCATCGACGCGGGCATTATCCTGCCCTCACCCTCCAGCATCATCTCCCTGATTGACGACGCCCCGGAAATCATCCGGGAAGGCCAGGGCGACGTCAGCAGCTTTGCGTGAGGGGGTGGAAGGAGTTTTTTGGGGGAGGGGGCCAGGGGTCGCAGACCCCTGCCCCCT
>JBFLZI010000133.1:0-8460 GCA_040756315.1 Thermodesulfobacteriota bacterium
GGGGGAGGGGGCAGGGGTCTGTGACCCCTGGCTCCCTCCCCCACAAACATTCTATCAAAAATTTACCTCAAATCAAATTGCCGAAGCGGCGCTGCCAGGTCTGTTGGAGTTGGGTGACGTCACCTTTGATCAGGGTCTGGCCGTCCCGGCGGACGTGGAATTTCCTATCCGGGCGCACCTCTCCCAGCAGATAGAGGGGGTGTCCGTGGAAGAGGCCCTCCAGTTCTTGGCGACGGTTGGCAGGGAGGCTTATCAGAAACCGTCCGGCGGATTCGGCATACATGGCCGCGTGGGCGGGAAGGCCGGGGCCTATCTCGCTTAGATCCACCGCGACTCCCAGCCCTGAGGCCAGGCTGATCAGGGCCAGGTGCACTAGCAGCCCCCCCCGATAGACGCCGTGGCAGGATGAGAGAAGCTCCTGTCGGACGGCCTCCTCCACCAGGCGGTAGTAAGGCAGGAAGTCCTGGGGCCGCACCTGGGGGACGCTTAAGCCTACATAACCCAAATGTTCGTAAAATTCCGAGCCCCCCAGTTCCCCTTTAGTCTCTCCCAGCAGATAGATCAGGTCCCCCGGGGCCTTCAGGTCCAGTGTCAAGGCCCGGCGCAGGTCATCCAGGACGCTCACCGCGGTGAAAAACAGGGTGGGCAGTCCCGAGACCCGGTGCATTTCCCCATAAGCTCCGGGGAGGAGTCCGTCCACGTACATGCTGTCTTTCCCGGAGAGGAGAGGGATGCCGTAGGCCAGGCACAGGTCCCGCAAGGCCCAGCAGGCCCGCACCAGTTGGGCCGCCTTGTATTTGCCGTCCGGGTTGGTGGCCGGATGATACTCCACGCTGGGCCAACAGAAATTGTCCACGCCGCCCATATGGTCCAGGCTGCCCCCCACGGCCAAAAGCCGCCGCACCGCTTCATCCATGGTGGCGGCCACCATGTGGTAGGTGTCGATCCGGGAGTAGGCCGGGTTCAGGGCCAGGCTCAGGGCCAGGCCCCGGTGGGAGTCCAGGCGGGGGCGGAGCACCGCGGCGTCGCCGGGGACCGGAACCTCCCGGCCCACCAGGGGCTTGACCACGCTGGTGCCTTGCACCTCATGGTCATACTGCCGGGTGATCCACTCCCGGGCGCAGAGATTGGGGCGGTCCAGCATGGTGAGGAGCAGACTCCGGTGATCCCGGACTTCCCCCACCAGGGGTTCTGTTAAGCGCCGGGAGGGGTCCAGCCACTCGGCTTCGAACTCCCAGGGGGGAAATTCCTCCTTTAGAAAAGCCAGGTCCATGGCGGCGCAGGCGCGACCGTGATGGCTGACCTGAAGCATCCCGGAGTCGGTGAAACGGCCGATGACACTGGCTTCCACTTCATGCTTCCGGGCCAACTGAAGGAAGGGAGTTTCGCTTTCCGGGGCGATGCCCACCACCATGCGTTCCTGGGATTCGGAGACCCAGATTTCCCAGGGGTCCAGGCCCTGGTATTTCAGGGGCACCGCCTCCAGCCGGACTTCGGCCCCCCCGGCCATTTGGGCCGACTCCCCGATGGCGGAGGACAGCCCGCCGCCGCCGCAATCGGTGATGAAATTGATGAGACCCTGGTCCCGGGCTTCCAGCAAAAAGTCGTGCATCTTCTTCTGGGTGTAAGGGTCGCCGATCTGCACGTGGCCCGCGGGGGTGCCGGGGCTGGAAACCTCGGAAGAGGCCGTCACCCCGTGAATGCCGTCCTGGCCCACCCGGCCGCCGCACATGCAAATCAGGTCCCCGGGCCGGGCCGTCTTTTCCGCCCCGGGTTTACCTTGAAGGGTATTGGGCATCAGCCCCAAGGCCCCCACGAAGACCAGGCATTTTCCTAAAAAGCTCTCATCAAAATAGAGGACGCCGTTGATGGTGGGCACGCCGCTCTTATTGCCCCCGTCTTTTACCCCGGTGATGACGCCGTCCAGCAAGCGGCGGGGGTGGAGGCGGGGTCGGAGCGGCCCGGCATAATCCCGGGGCCCGGTGCAAAAGCCGTAGATGCCGCCGATGAGGCGGGACCCCCGACCGGTGCCCAGGGGGTCCCGGTAAACCCCGACGATGCCGGTCAAGGAGCCACCGTAAGCCTCCAGATTGGAGGGAGAATTGTGGGTCTCTCCCTTGATGACATAAGAAAATTCATCATCGAAACGCCCCACCCCGGCGTTGTCCCAGAGGACTGACACCACCCAGGATTTTTTCCGGGCAATCTCCCGGGTGGGGGCCTCAATGCAATGCCTGAATGGGTTATCCAGGACCAGGCGTTCGCCGCTGGTCAGGTCCAGGTAAGCAAAACGGCCCCGAAAGGTATTGTGGTTGCAATGGTCGCTTCTGGCCTGGGCCAGATATTCCAATTCCACGTCCGTGGGCGGCCCCAAACCTACTTTAGCCCGGCGGGCTTTCACCTCCGGCCTCTCAAAATAGTCCCGGATGATGGGCAGGTCCTGGTCCCGCAAAGCCAGGTTACGCCGGCGGCTCAGTTCTCTCAGGGTGTCCAAGGAATCTAGGGGGAAGACGGAAACGGAAGGCTGGTGCTCCAGGTGCACCCGGGGCAGAATCAGCCCCACCCCGGTTTGATAATCCCATTCCGCCTGGGAATAGACCCGGAACTGTTGGATCAGGTCATTGGCCAGCAGTTCCCGGGCGATTTGGATCATCTGCCGGCGTTTGAGACGGGAACCCCAAAAGAGATAGAGCTTGGAAGTATAGACCGCGGCCTCCGGCGGGAAGGGGCGGCCCCAATAAGCCTCCAGGGCCTCCTGGGCCACGGCTCCGGCGGTATCCCGCACCCCGGGACGGAAGCCCACCCAGATAGCCCAATCGAATTCCCGGGCCAGGGTTCTAAAACCGGCCACCTGGGTCACCGGATTGGCGAAAATCTCCCTTTCCGCCGCGGCCAGTTCATCGTCGCTCAACTCCACGTCCAGCATAAGCAGGCGCAACACCCGCACCCGGTCCAGACGGCAGCCGAAATACTCCCGGGCCTGGCGCGCCAGAGCTTCCCCTTCGGCATCCGCTAATTCCGGACGCCAGCCGATTTCCAAGCGCACTGCCATTTTTTTTACCGTTTTCGATTTTCAGCAAATAAAAAAGCTGAATCTCAATATGTTATGCTCACATTTGTTTGTAGGTGAAGAAGAAAATGGCATTCCTTGCAGGATGGGGTTAACAACTAAATCTGCAATATAACTCAACCCCGGAAAATGGGAAAGATAAAGATAGGGGAGCCTTCCGGAATTAACAGGGGGAAAGGCCGGCGGCTGGCCAAGGGCAAGGGACTATTAGTGAAAACCCTGGGAGAAAGAGTCGTAAAAGACCCGTACGGAAAGGCCGATGAGATAGACGGTAGCCAGGACCACGGCGGCAATGCCACTGATCAGGATGGCGTATTCGGCAACTACACCTCCCGTCTCTTCCCTCAAAAAGCGAAATAGAGACTTTTTGCGCAGCACGGCCTACCTATAGTCAGGGATTTTTTTATCTTATCGGTATCTTGTTAAAATAACTTTAATGTTTGTTATTACCGGAAAATCCTTATTCTTCTCCCCGGGTGCGGAGGCGCTCCAGCAGCCCGGTGGAGGAGTATCCCGGCACAAAAGGCAAAACCTGCACCCGGCCTCCCCGGGCCAGGACCACTTCCCGGCCGGCGATCTCCTCCGGTCGGTAGTCCCCCCCTTTGACCAGGACGTCGGGCTGAAGCGCGCTGATTAACTCCAAAGGCGTGTCCTCCGCAAAGAGCACCACCCGGTCCACGCAGGCCAGGGCCGCCAGCACCGCGGCCCGGTCCCCTTCCGGATTGACAGGCCGCCCCGGGCCTTTTTTCAGCCGGCGGGCCGAGGCGTCGGTGTTCACCCCGACTATCAGGGCGTCCCCCAGGGAGCGGGCCTGCTCCAGGTAGCGCACGTGCCCCAGATGCAGGAGATCAAAGCAGCCGTTGGTGAAGACCACTTTCTGCCCATGGGCCTGGAGTTGCCGGACCCAAAGGGCCGCTTCCTGCCAGTCTATTAGCTTAGCTTTAGTGCTGAATTCCATAAAAAAGCCTTGGCGGAGAGTAGATGTGGGGGGAGGGCCAGGGGGAATCAGTAATCAGTGATCAGTAAACAGTAAGCAGTTTTACTGCGTTTTGTTTCTCTACTCACTGATTACCGATTACTGATTACTGACCACTGTTCAGTCCCCTCCCCCAAAATATCCTCACCTTAACCATACCGCACCCGGGCCACGGTGAGGACGTCCACCTGCCGGGCCCCGGCCTTAAGCAGCGCCCGGGCGCATTCTTTAACGGTGGCCCCGGTGGTATAGACGTCGTCCACCAATAGGAGGTTTTTTCCCTTGACCTCTTCCGGGCGGGGCACGGCGAAGGCCCGGCGCACGTTGTCCCGGCGTTCCCGGGGGTTGAGGCCCGTCTGGGGGACGGTGTGGCGCACCCGGACCAGAATTTCCCGCTTAAGGGGTATCTGTTTATTAAAGGCCTGGGCCAGGAGCAGGGCCTGATTGAAGCCCCGAAACTTGAGCCGCTTCGGGTGAAGAGGCACCGGCGCCAGGAGGTCGGCTGCGGCCACCAGTTCCAGGCAGTGGGGCTGCTGAAGCCAGGTCTGCATCACCGGCAGGTAGTCCTGGCGGCGGGAATACTTAAACCTGGTGATGGCTTCGGCCGGGGGGCCGTCATAGACCGCCGCGGCCAAGGCCCGGCGAAAGGGGGGCGCCTCCGTCTGGCAAGAGCCGCAAAGATGGTCCTCCCCTTCCCGGGATTTGAACACCAGGCCGCACCGGGGGCACAGGGGACTTTCCACCCAGGCGATTTTGCCTTCACAATCCGGACAGACCGCGGCCGCGGCCTCTTCCACCACCACCCCGCCGCAGAATAGACAAAGGCGGGGCAGGAAGAATTCCAGGAGGTTAAAACTGAAGCGCTTAAGCCAGTTTGGGAGATCACTGGCCACTGATCACTCGTCCTCATCTTTGAGCTTTTGCACAACTTCCTGAAGGATTTCTAAAGGAGGTTCCTGGCCCTCGAAGTGCCGACCCCAGGCCGTGCTGAACTCTGCTTCACCAATGTCTTCCATTACCCTGGCAAGTTGTATGACAATTTTTAGACTAACACGCGGGTCATATTTTAAAGCAATAGGAAGGGCTATCCCCAGCCACAAGATTGCTTGATCAGGCTGGTTCATGTCTCGATGAAGAACACCAATTTGGGCCAATGTATTGACCTGAAAGGGGGGATGGCTCAGAGAACCGAAAATTTTAAGGGCCTTCATGTACAATTCTTTGGCCTTTTCAAACTGTTGCCGCTCCTGAGCAACTATGCCCAATTGATGAAAAGCGGTGGCAGCGTTTATCTCTAACCCCATGCGCTTCGTGATCTCAAGGGCCTTATGGTACAAATGTTCAGCTTGGTCCAATTGTTGGCGCTTCTGAGCTACAATGCCCAACATGAGATAGGCTGAAGCGGCCTCTGGTTCCATCCCTAAATGCTCAAAAATTTTCAGAGCCTTCTGATCCAACTCTTCGGCTCGATCTAACTGCTGGCGCGCATAGGCAACTTTGCCTAAACCGTCATAAGTGCGGGCGGCCTCAGCTTGTAGCTGCAGACGGTCGAAAATTTCCAGGGCCTTATGATAACACTCTTCGGCCTTATCCAACTGGTCCCCCTCATGGGCGGCAATGCCTAACTTGTGGCGCTCCTTGGCGAGTATGCCCAAAAAGTGATATGTTGTTGCGACCTCTCGCTCTATACCCAGGCGCTCAAAAATCTCCAGGGCCTTGTGGCACCAGTCTTCGGCTTGGTCCAACTGGTGGCGCTCCTGCGCAATGCTGCCCAGATGGTAGTAAGTTCGTGCGGCCTCTAGCTCCATCCCTAGTTTCTCAGAAACTCCCAGAGCCTTGTAATACCACTCTTCGGCTTGGTCTAACTGGCGATGCTTCTCAGCGACTATACCTAGTTGATGGTAAGTGTCTGCGACATCGGACTCCAGGCTTAAATTCTCGAAGATCTCTAAGGCCTTTAGGTACCAGTCCTCGGCACGGTCAAGCTGGTGTTGTTCAAGGGCAATATTGCCCAAGTTATGATATACACCTGCGATACCGCTCTTTTCGCCAATTTTTTCAAAAATACTTAATGACTGTTTAAATATCTTCTCTCCTTCACGGAGTTTTCCCTGATCGGCAGCAAGTAAGCCAGCCAAGTTCAAAGCCAAGGCTTCCGACCTCTTATCTCCATAGCGTTGACTTATTTCCAAGGCTTTAAGGGAGCAATCCTCGGCCTCCGTTAAATTTCGCACCACAAAGAGGAGAGCGCCAAGTTTTAGCTGGAGCCCAGCTAAAAACCTTAAATCTGGTTGGTCTTGCTGGCCATACTCTTTCAGCAGTTCCCGGTATAGTCCGATACGTCTCTCTAAATTGCTTTTGTCCCGAAATAACAAAGGCTCGGTCATCACGGCCATCATGGAGGCCAGGGATACCGGGGCTTCATGAATGCGTAAATCAAAGACCCCGCTGCGCCAGGCCCAAAAGTCGGGGGCCTTGGTGGCGATTTCCCGCAAACCGAATTCACTCACCCAAAAAACCACGGCGTGAGGGACCGCGGCAAAGGCTTCACGCTGGAGGTTGAGGTATCCCGCCACTTCCGGGAGGGCTTCTTCCAAACCGTAAAAAAATATGCAGCCACGGTTTTTAAAAGAGGCTTCCTGGAGTAATTTAACCGGGTTTTTCTGTTGGGCGGAGAGGGTAAATTCATTAACAGGGAGAGGCAGGCGCTCTTTCAAGGCGCGACCAGCTACCTCCAGATTAGTGGCACCTCGATGAAGAGCAAAGGCTATGATACTGGAGTCAGTCTCCCGGATAAGCAGCCCCAGGGCCTCGAGATCCTCCAATATCTCGGTTATTCCCGAGGTTATTTCTGATAATGGGGGCTGCTCTTTTTCAAGCATAAGCTAAGTAATTTCTGATAATAAAGGTTCAATAATAGGATGCACGTCATACCAGACATCCCCATCCCGATATTCCAAGACGCTCAGATTGTGTAACAACTCGCGATGGGCTGCATCATTATCAACCTTTTGGCTGTCCCTTACTTTTTTGAGTAATTTTAATTGATCTTGGGATAAGAGGACTTGATAATCTCGCCGTTTGCTTCGGGCCGCTTGTTCCACCGCCTCTTGATCTATGACCGCCTTGTTTGATTTCATGGCCTCCAGGCAGGCCATCCGTCCCAGGACGATGAGTTCTCTGGGAATGCCGCCGCTGTATTTGGCTAATTTAAGCATGGCGTTAGGGGAGTAGAGGTTCTTTTCAACTCTTTTGGAAAGAATCTCTTGTAATAGATTAAGCCCTTTTTTCTCCGCGGTGCGGCCTTCCCTTTTGGTTGTTTTTATATTTGGAAGTACAAATGTGCTGGGAAAATAATTGGAAATCTGGATGAAGTCATTATCAAACCGAAGGGCTGTAGGGAAAGTATAGATAATGGATATGGGCGGTGCCAGCAGGGCATTGGCATGGGCGAAAAAGAGGTGTTTAGCGGTATCGAGGTCTACTTTATCCAGGTGGTCAATTATAAACAATATTTTGCGCTGCGTGACTCTTTCCATCTCCTTGGAGATAAAACTAATATTCTCGATTAAATCAGACAAACGCGGGCTTATTTTCTCACGAATGATTGTGCGAGTTCTGTCCTCAGTGGATAATTTACCTGAGAGCTTTGCTACAATAAAATTTAACCTTCCCCCCACTTCAGCTTTTTTATAAACGCCCACTTCAACCTCTTTAGTTATTTCCTTAGTGAAATTGAGGAAATGATTCAATACACTTTCCTTTATTGGCAACTTTTGATTAATTGCTTCTCCTACTAGCTCTAAACCTAAAGAAAAAAGAACATCGACATATTTCAAGTCATAAAGATTGAGCTTGCTCATAATCGAATAATTGATGGTGAAAAACTTTTCATGGACTTCGGTAGCAAGTTTGAATAATTCTGTACTCTTGCCGCTGCCGCGATGGCCGGTAAACAGAATCTTATGAGGGTCGGCGGTTTCATTTAAAAGAATGACCAATTCTTCTATGGGACTGAAAGGCCGCTCAACAAAGTAATCCCGTAGTTCCTCTGCGGTTTGCAAGGATTTCTCCGGCTCAAGAATATTTAAGGCATCTCTCAGATTTTTAGCTTTCATTTTGTCCTCTCATAAAGGAGCCCTTTGATAGAATTAGCTCAGTACTTCTAATTATATCGCCATTTCAAATAATTACGCCAAAAAAGTCAAGAATATCTTATAAAAAAATGGCTTAAAAATATGAGTCGAAAAGAAGGGTATAGAATCAGCATGCAAGATGCGCAATGCGCACCCTGATATGGTTGAAAGTTGTCAAGTAGGCGCAAGCCCCCCTTGGGTTTTGGGTTAAGCCGCGAGATGATTCTCAGGCTCCAACGGGGCGGGACGCTTTAGCGACGTTTGATCACTCTGATATA
>JBFLZI010000134.1:0-8395 GCA_040756315.1 Thermodesulfobacteriota bacterium
CTTGGGGGGAGGGCAGGGACCTCAGGTCCCCGGCCCTCCCCCCAAATTTACTCCCCTAAAAATCCACGTAGGCCCCCCGCTTCATGGCGCGCAGGTGGCAGATATCGTTCAAGGTGATGATATGCCAGATGTCCCCCACCCGGTGGAAGCGGTTGATGGCCGTGGTATCCTGGCCGATGCGCCAGAAATGGGAGTTATCCAGGCCGATAAACGCGGCGATGAGGACCTTGTTCACTACCCGGTGGGCGGCCAGGAGGACCACCTGATCAGGATGGCGCTCCACCACCTGAGCCACTGCCGCCAGGGCCCGCTGCCTCACTTCGTCCAGGGTCTCCCCGTTGGGAAACCGCACCGTGTGGGGCGCGGCCTCCCATTGGCGATACAGGTCGGCGTATTTGACCTTGACTTCCGCCAGGGGCAGGCCCTGCCAGTCCCCGTAATTGAGGTCGATGAGGCCGGGCAGGTCCTGTACTGCCAGGCCGTGGTGCCGGGCAATGGCCTCAGCCGTGTCCCGGGCCCGGGAGAGGGGAGAGCAATAAGCGGCGTGGATCGTCTCCCCCTTCAGCCACTCCCCGGCTAACCGGGCCTCCTCCCGACCCGTGTCATCGTGGGGAATGTCCACCGTGCCCCGGAAAATCTTGTCCTTGTTCCAGGGCGTCTGACCATGCCGCACCAAGATTATCTGGACCATCCTATGCCTCCTGTGGGGTTTAGGTGGGGGTTTGGGGATTGATGGTAAGCGGGCCTGCGGCCCAGACCTCCTTTCCCCATGTTTTAACTTAGCAGAAAGAGGCGGATATTTCAAAAAGAGGGTTGGGTGGAAGAGGTAGGCAAAGGCGGGGCGCTGCGCCCGGGACTGAAAAACCCCGGCTCATTTGCTATAATGAGCCAGGTTGATGGTTTCTTCTCACTTCCGGCAATGGTGGCGGCGTCTCGCCCAGAAATGGCCCTGGCGGCGCCGGGGTGTGCCCACCTGGGGCGAGCATCCCCCCACCATCCTGGGCGTCTGCCGGGAATGCGGCGCGGCGGTCCTTAAGGGTTGGCACCGGGAAGTGGAGGGCGGCTTTCTCTGCCAGCGTTGCGCCCACCGGAGTTTACGCCAGTAAATTGTCCCGGCGGACCTGGAGAAGAAGGTCTAGCCAAAAACCGGCGCCCAGGGCCGCCGATCCGGGTGCCTCAGGAAGTCCGCAAAAACTCTTTTATCTCTCCCAAGCCCCGCTCCCGGGCCCGCTGGTACACCGCGAAGCCCAGGGCCAGGTCCTGGATGATCAGCCCGGTGGAGTCAAAGACGGTAATTTCCTCAGGACTCTCCCGCCCCGGTTTCTTCCCGGCCACGATCTCTCCCAGGGAACCATAGACCTGCTCCGGCTTCAGTTCTCCTTGAGAGAGGGGCACATTGATCTCTCCGGAATGGGAGGCCTGGGCCCAGTCGTCCACCACAATCTTGGCCTCCCGCAGGATGGCCGGGTCCAGCTCCTCTTTCCCCGCCGCGTCCGCGCCGATGGCGTTGATATGGGTGCCGGGGGCCACCCATTCCCGCTGCACCAAAGGAACCGTGCTGGGAGTGACCGTCACCAGGATGTCCACCGCCGGCGCGATCTCCGCCGGGGTGGGCGCCAGGCGCACTTTGAGGCGGTACTTCTGTGCCATTTCCTCTTTTAGAGCATGAGCTCTTTTGTGGGCGCAGTCGCAAATGACGATCTCTTCAATGGGCCGCACCTGGAGGATGGCGGCCACCTGAGTGCGGGCCTGCTCCCCGGCGCCGATCACCCCCAGGCGCCTGGCGTCGGGGCGGGCCAGAAACTCGGCGGCCACCCCCCCGGCCGCGCCGGTGCGGTAATTGGTGATATAGGTGCCGTCCAGGTCGGCCCACTCGAGGCCGGTGTCCGGGTCATTGAGGAGGATCTTGGCCATCACCGTGGGCAGCCCCTGAAGGGGGTTCCCCGGATGCACATTGACCCATTTCAGCCCGCAGACGTGGCCCCTCTCCAGAAAAATTTCCCCGTACATGGCCCGGAAATCCCCCCGGGCCAGGGTCAGATAGGCTTTGGGGGGCATGTTCACCCGGCCCTCGCCATAAGCCCGAAAGGCCTCCCGGCCCGCGGCCAGGGCCAAATCCATATCCAAAACCTGCATCACCTCAGCCCCCGTCAGCACCAAGCTCATATGTCCTCCCGGGAAAACTGGTTATTGGGGGGGGAGGGCCGGGGATATAAAAAGGGGAAAAGGGAAAGCGGCGAAAAGGAAAAGAGATTAATTTAAAAAGACTGCCGACCCTTTTCGCCTTTTCTCCTTTTCGCCTTTTCGCCCTTAAATAATCTCCTCCAGCCCCTCCCCCAAAATAATCTATCACCTCACACCTCACCCCCCAGCCCGCACCAGGCTGAAGAAGTAAGAAAGCAAGCGGGTTGTCGCCGGTCGGTCCAGGTGGATGAGGATATCCGCTTCCTGGCAGGGTATGCGCCGGGAGCGGAACGGTCCGGTCACCTGCAATTCCCATTCCCCGGCGGTGTCGCTCCTGGACTTGAGTTCCGCGTCTTCGGAAAAGATAAACCATTGGGGCCCGGGGATATGGGCCGCGGCCAGGATGGGGCTGACCAGCAATTCCTCCGGCAGGGGGGATAAGGCTTGCAGGGCCAGTTCCATGACGGCCGCGAACCTCTCGATTTCCGGAATCTGTTTCTCCGGCTGGGACAGGCTCACCTCCAACCGGATCTCGGGACCGGTGTCAGCTTCGGGAATTTTTTCTACACTGAGGTGGCCCACCTTGAGGACAAAAGTGTCCCCGTGATGGCAATCCCAGAGCATCTGGGCCGGCTCGGCATTGTAGAGCCGGTGGCCCTCAACGGGAAAGCGGGCTTGGGCCAGGGCGCAAGGAATCAGCATGTCCGGGTCATCCTTTCGGGGTTGGCAGACCGGCGAAGGAAATTACTTTCCCTGCCGGCCGTTTTCTTGTAACCTTCTTGACTTAGACACCCCTGGGATATAACATTATACTAAATTTTGTGAAGGGAGTTACCATGTATTCCGAGATCGTCATGGATCATTTTAAAAATCCGCGCAACGTCGGGGAAATCTCAGATGCCGACGGCATCGGGGAGGTAGGCAACCCGGTATGCGGGGACATGATGAATGTATATATCAAGGTTGAGGGCGATCGCATTGCCGATGTCAAATTCAAGACCTTCGGCTGCGGCGCGGCCATCGCCGTCTCCAGTATGATTACCGAGATGGCCAAAGGCAAAACCCTGGGTGACGCCATGAAGATTACCAACAAGGATGTGGCCGAAGCCCTGGGAGGCCTGCCCCAGAACAAGCTGCATTGTTCCAACCTGGGGGCCGACGCCCTGCACCTGGCCATCAAAAACTATCTGGACCGCAAAGCCGGCAAGGTCCCCGATCTGGAAGTGGACCGGGAAGCCCACGTCAAGGGCGCCACCCCGGAAGGCTGCTATTGCCCTTACTGCTCCAAGCAGGTGGAAGAGGAATCCCCTTTCTGCATCTTTTGCGGTTCGGAAATCCCCCACGAACATGACCACTAAAGGACCCGCCAGACTTTGAAGGACGCCGCCATGGGACTCATCTATTTAGATCACCTGTCCGCCACCCCTCTGGCCCCCCAGGTCAAGCAGGCGATGATTAACCACATCAACACCATCTATGGCAATCCGGTCAGTGACCATCAGGTGGGGCAGGCCGCGTCCCAGGCCCTGGACCAGGCCCGGTCCCAGGTGGCCGCATTGATCAACGCCGACCCCAAGGAGATCGTCTTCACCTCCGGGGGCACCGAATCCGTCAACCACGCCATCAAAGGAGTGGCCATCGGCCTTCGGGAGAAGGGACGCCGCATCATCACCTCCAATATCGAACACAAATCCGTCCTGAATTCTCTCCGTACCCTGCGCCTCCTGGATTATCAGGTCACTTCCCTGGATGTGGACCAATACGGCCTGGTGGACCCGGCCGCGGTGGAGAAGGCCATCACCCCGGATACCATTCTCATCAGCATCATGCTGGCCAATAATGAGATCGGCACCATGGAACCCATCGCCGACATCGCCAAAATCACCAAAAAGCACAAAATCGCCTTCCACACCGACGCGGTGGACGCGGTGGGCATTATCCCGGTGGACGTCAAAGAGTTGGGGGTGAATCTCCTCAGCCTGGCGGCCAATCAATTTTACGGCCCTCCGGGGGTGGGCGCCCTTTACGTCAGCCGGGGCACCCCGGTCTGGCCCCTCCTGGACGGCGGCATGCAGGAAGGCAAACGCCGGGCCGGCACCGAAAACCTCATCTGCATTGTGGGCATGGGGGTGGCCGCGGAAATTGCCAAAGCCGAGATGCCGGAGCGCCTGCCCCGTCTGCAGGCCTTAAAGGAGCGCCTGCGCCAGGGGATCCTGGCGCGCGTCCCGGAAATCCAGATCAACGGCCACCCCACCCAGTGCCTGCCCCATGTGCTCTCCGTCTCTTTCAAATACATCGAAGGGGAGAGCCTGATGCTCATGCTGGACGAGGAAGGCATCGAAGTGGCCACCCGCTCGGCCTGCGCCTCCGGGTCGCTACGGGCCTCCCACGTGCTCATCTCCACCGGCCTGGACTTCGCCACCGCCCAGGGCACTCTCCTCTTCAGCCTGGGAACGGATAACACCGAAGCGGACGTGGACCGGGTCCTGGAAGTCCTGCCCCCCATCGTCCAGACCCTCCGGGACATGTCCCCTCTCTACAAAAAAGAGCACACTGCTTAGTCTTAGGATGGTTTTTGAGGGGAGGGCCGGGGGTTACAATCCGCCCTCCCCTCAAACTCCCCTCCCCACCCCCTTTACCAATTATTAAAAGCTATTTCAAAACCCCACATTCAACAAAATTGTCATTCTGAGCGAAGCGAAGAATCTCGTATTTCTAAATAGTTGAGACCCTTCGCTTCGCTCAGGGTGACAAAAAATACCGGTTTTGAAATAGCTTCTAAGGTAGCACGGGCATCTTGCCCGTGCCCGCCCAGCCACGCTGCCCGCAACATGTCGAAAAATCTCTGGAAAAGTTTAGAATAATCTTGTATTTATGAAATCTGAGGGATTACTGTAATCAGGCCTTACCTGAACCGGTGGGAATTGATAAATGACGATCTCTGATCTGATCAAAGAAAAGCGGGAAGAAATCCTGCGCCTGGCGGCCAAGCATGGGGCCTACAACGTCCGGGTCTTCGGCTCCGTGGCCCGGGGGGAGGCGGGCCCGGAGAGCGATGTAGATTTCTTAATTGAGGCCGGCCCCCACCGCACCCCCTGGTTTCCCGCCGGACTGATTATAGACCTGGAAGAACTGCTGGGTTGCAAGGTGGATGTGGTGACCGAACCGGCTTTACACTGGTATATCCGGGACCGGGTGCTTAAGGAGGCGGTGCCCCTGTGAAAGATGACAAACTCTATCTGATTTATATAACCGAGTGCCTGGACCGCATTAAAGATTATACCGCCGGTGGCAGAGAAGCCTTTAGCCAATCGAAACTAATTCAGGATGGGGTATTGCGCAACCTCCACACCATGTCGGAATCTACCCAACGGATTTCAGACCGGCTAAAAGCAAGTTATCCTGAGGTTCCCTGGTCGGACATCGCCAAGTTCAGAAATGTGCTGGTGCATGATTACCTGGAAATCGACCTGAAACGCATTTGGGACATAGTGGAAAATGACCTGCCCCCTTTAAAACGCCAGGTGGAGGCCATCCTCCAGGACTTGGGAGGGCCGTAGATAAGATTGACAGAAGCAGATTTTCTGGGAGACAATCGGTTATTGCCGGGGCAGCGTCTTTCCTGGAGCAGGGGGACATCAGCAAATGAGCCTTAACGAACTCTTACAAGAGAAGCGGGAAGAAATCCTGCGCCTGGCGGCCAAGCACGGGGCTTACAACGTCCGGGTTTTCGGTTCCGTGGCCCGGGGGGAGGCGGATTCACTGAGTGATGTGGATGTGCTGGTGGACCTGGAACCTGGGCGTAATCTTCTGGACTTGGGCGGATTATTGATGGAACTCCAGGAGCTCCTGGGTTGCAAGGTGGATGTGGTCCCCGAAAAAGGGCTAAGAAGCCGCATCCGTGAGCGGGTTCTCCATGAGGCGGTGCCTCTATGAGAGATGACCGGGAACTGTTGCGGGATATCCTGGAGGCTATAGAGAACATTGAAAAATACGCGGTTCGAGGGCGAGGCGCCTGCGAAGGGGATGAGCTGATCCAAACCTGGATGCTCCACCATCTCCAGATTATCGGGGAAGCCTCCCGGGCTTTGTCTCCCGCCTTCAGAGAACAACACTCCCAAATCCCCTGGTCCAAAATTGTTGGCATGCGCCACATTCTGGTGCACCACTATTTTGAGATTAACTTTGATCTGGTGTGGTCCGTAATCGAGGTACATCTGCCTGAATTCAAAAACCTGATAACCGCCATCCTCCAGGACCTGGGAGGGCCGTGACATGGCCGACTGGAAAAACCGGTTGTATTTCGGGGACAACCTGGACATCCTCAGAGACTACATCCCCACCGCCAGCGTGGACCTGATCTATCTGGACCCGCCCTTCAATTCCAAGGCCACCTATAACGTGCTGTTTGCGGAGAAGAGCGGGGAGGCCTCCGCGGCCCAGATCACCGCGTTTGAGGACACCTGGCACTGGGGGCTGGAATCGGAGGCGGCCTTCCATGAAGTGGTGACGGCGGGGCCGAAGAAGCTGGCCGACCTTCTCCAGGCCCTGCGGGCCTTTTTAGGGACCAACGACATGATGGCCTACCTCACCATGATGGCCATCCGTTTAGTGGAACTGCACCGGGTCCTGAAGCCCACCGGGAGTATTTATCTGCACTGTGATCCCACCGCGAGTCATTTTTTAAAAATGCTCATGGATTCTATATTTGGCCCAAGAAATTTCCTCAATGAGATCGTATGGAAAAGAACCTTCGCACATGGGTCTTCCTATCGTTACGGCCCGGTACATGACATAATCCTATTCTATGGGAAAAGTAGGAATTTTAAATGGTCAGGACTCAAGGTTGCACATGATCCAGAATACATTGATAAGCATTTTAAGCTTATTGAACCGGAAACAGGTCGATTATTCCAACCAATAACTCTTACCGGGTCTGGCATACGTAAAGGTGAAAGTGGAAAACTCTGGAGAGGTATTGATCCCACTTCTGTTAATCGTCATTGGGCCTTACCCTCAAACTTGATTTCAAAACTAGGGATAAAAGGAACGACAATTAAAGAAAAACTTGATGGATTGGATTCTGTTGGCCGTATTTATTGGCCTCAAAAATCTGGCGGCACTCCAAGATTGAAATTTTACGCAGATGAACTTGAGGGGTCCGCGCTATCTGACGTTTGGACTGATATTCATCCTATCTCGGCTCAGGCCGCTGAACGTTTAGGCTACCCTACCCAAAAACCCGAAGCCCTGTTGGAACGCATCATCCAGGCCAGCAGCAATGAAGGGGATGTGGTCCTGGACCCCTTTTGCGGCTGCGGCACCGCGGTGGCCGTGGCCGAGAGATTAAAGCGCCGCTGGCTGGGCATCGACATCACCCACCTGGCCATCACCCTGATCAAAAAGCGCCTGCATGACACCTTCGGCGAGGAGCTTTCCCCCTACGAGGTCATCGGCGACCCCAAGGACTGGACCAGCGCCGCAGCCTTGGCGGAGCAGAACCGCCACCAGTTCGAGTGGTGGGCCTTGGGGCTGGTGGAGGCCCAGCCCGCCCAGGACAAGCGCAAAGGCCCGGACACCGGCATTGACGGTTATATCTATTTCTTTGACGACCAGTCCGGCCAGGCCAAGAAGATCGTGGTGCAGGTGAAGAGCGGCCACGTCACCGTGAGCCAGGTCCGGGACTTGAAGGGAGTGATCGACCGGGAGAAGGCCGTGATCGGCGTCTTCCTGAGCCTGAAGGAACCCACCAAGCCCATGTGGGCCGAAGCCGCGGGCGCGGGTTTTTATGAGCCGGAGAGCCTGCCCGGGCAGAAGTTCCCCCGGCTGCAAATCCTCACCATCGCCGATCTTTTGGCCGGAAAGGCCCTGGAGTATCCCCGCCTGGCCACGGCCACCTTCAAGCGTGCCCCCCGCCAACGCAAAGGCCCGGCGCCGGCAGAAGGGCAGGGGGAGCTTTTGTGAGTTGAATTGAGGGGAGGGCCAGCAGCCCGTAGCGGGAAAGCGAAGCGCATCCCGCCTTTAGTATTATGCCATCTCTAGACTTCGAACGATCATCATTTTCTGCCCAGGCGCATAAATTGCGGCAAAAGTGAGGTCTAACCAGAATTACCGAAGGCGGGGTGCGCTTCGCTTTCCCGCCCTACATCTACTCAAACTCCCCTCCCCACCCCCTTTAAGTGAGCCGGGGCCGGCGGGACCTTTGGTCCCG
>JBFLZI010000135.1:0-8252 GCA_040756315.1 Thermodesulfobacteriota bacterium
GGCCAACGGCCCCCATTTTCCCGGCTCATTTAATCTCCATAAGGGATTGGGGGAGGGGGTTTGGGGGAGGGGGTAAGGGCCCACCGGCCTTTAGCCCCCTCCCCCAAATCAGCGTTCACCATTTGGGCAGCCCGCCGGGGCAGAAAAAACCCCATCTCCTTCTTAAGGAGATGGGGTTTTTAGGATCAGGCTGTTAAGGTGTGGCTAAAACCGGCAGAGGCCCTTGGAACAAGAGCTGATAAAGGTTCCCTTGTTCTCTTCCCAGAATTTGTTCCATTTCACCTGATCTTCACCGAAGTTCTGTCCGGTAATCGCCTGGAGGGCTTTGGCCACCGCCGCCCGGACGGCGGCGTCCTTGTCCTTCAGGGCCAGAATCAGAAGTTTCACCGCCTTGGGAGACTCGATGTTCCCCATGGCGACGGCCGCGCTTTCCCTGACTTTCGCCTGCCCATCACGGAGCAGCCCCGCCAGGGCTTTGACCGCCCGGGGGGACTTCAACTCTCCCAGGGCCAGGGCAGCCGCCTCCCGGACATTGGCGTTATCATCTTTCAGCAGGGCAAACAAGGGCGCGGCGGTGTTCTGCCCCTTGATCTTCCCCAAGGCCAGAGCTGCCGCGGCCCGGACCATGGGGGCCGGATCTTTCAAAGCGTCTAGCAGCGGGTTGACCCCTTGGGGCGCCCTTAAGTTGCCCAGGGCCAGGGCGGCATTGGCCCGGACCAGGGCTTCTTTATCTTTCAGCGCGGTGACCAGGGGTTCGATACCCTTGGGGCTGCCGATCTCTCCCAAAGCCCGGGCCGCCGCGGCCCGGACATCGGTGTCCTGGTCCTTCAAAGACGCGATCAGTTCGGCGTCCGCCAACTTGATGACCCGAAGTTCCACTAAAGCCCGGGCCGCCGCGGCCCGGACCTGGGGAGAGCGGTCTTTCAGTGTTCCCATCAAGGGCTTAATGGCCTGGGGGTCTCGGATTACGCCCAGGGAGAAGACCGCCAGGCGGCGCACCTGGGCATCTTGATCCTTCAACGAGGCGATGAGAGGTTTCACGGCCCTGACGTCGCCGATCTCTCCCAGGGCCAGGGCCGCGGTGCTCCGGACCTCCGCTTTCTTATCCTTTAAGGCCCCGATCAGCGGCTCCACCGCCCGGGGGTCATTAATCTCCCCCAAAGCCCGGGCGGCCGCGGCCTGGACATCGACATGATCATCCTGCAAGAGAGAGATCAGGGCGGGCACGGCCTTGGTCTCTTCGATCTCTTCCAAGGCCATGGTGGCCAGAATGCGGACTTTTTCGTTTTTATCCTGAGACGCCTTAATCAACGGTTCCAGGGCCGGCGGCCCGATCCGGCCCAGGGCCACCGCGGCCTCAATGCCGGGAGAAGTAACCACCGCGATGTCAGCCTCAACCGCGGGTTTCATTTCGATGGCCTGGGCATCCCCCAACATGCCGATCAAGAAAGGGATGGCCGGTATGGCTTGGGCGCCCGACTGCCCCAATTTCTGGGCCGCCTGGGCCCGCTTGACGGGGTCCCCGTCATATAGGCCTTCCACCGCCTGCTTCACTTCCGCCGGCAGATCAGCCGGGATTTTTTCCTTGGGTAGGTTGGGCTGAGCCTGAACCTTTACCCCCAGCCCCAGGACACAGATTACCAACGCCAGGGTAACCGTTGCTTTCAGCAATTTAGTCATTTTTCCTCTCCTTCCAGTCTCCGTGACCGAGGCTAGCACCCGAGAGATGGGCCGATGGGATGCCGGCAGATCCAAACCCGTTACCGGTAGTAGTTGTAATGGGAGTAATGGGCCCGATGGGAATAGTGGGCATAATGGGACCGATGGGCGCTGTGAGACCAATGGGCCCAATGCTGCACCAGGGTGAGGTCAGATTCGCCGTTGGCGATCCGGTCAATGCCCAGTTGCAAATAGAGGGGGGTGGTGGGTTTGATGTCGGCCACTGGCGGCGGGACGGGTGGTGTGGGAGTGGCAGAGGCCGACTGCAGGCCGAAAAGAGAAAGGAGGCCCAAGCCCAGATACGTCAGTTTAGACCAAATCTTTTTCATTGCTACCTCCCGGTCAGGATCACCTCAACAGTGCCTCACCCGATGAGTCAAGGGTTTCTCGCCTGCCAAGCAGACCCAGGATAATGGAGGTGAAGGGAAAAATCAATGGAAAATGGGTAGGACTGGCAAAAGCGGGGGAGGGGACACAGGGCATTGAAGGAGAGCGAAAAGGCGAAAAGGAAAAGAAAAAACTTATTAACCCAAATCCCCTTTTCGCCCCAACTTTCGCCCCCGGCCCCCTCCCCCACAAATCAAAACTGCCGCAAAAAACGGAGGTCGTTGTCGTAGAAGAGGCGGATATCGTCGATGCCGTATTTCAGCATGGCGATGCGTTCCACCCCCAGGCCAAAGGCAAAGCCGGTGTAGGTCTCCGGGTCGTAGCCCACCGCCTCGAACACCGCGGGATGCACCAGGCCCGCGCCGAGGATCTCCAGCCAACCGGTGATCTTGCAAACCCGGCAGCCCTCCCCCCGGCAGATGACGCAGGCGATGTCGATTTCGGCGCTGGGCTCGGTGAAGGGGAAGTAGCTGGGCCTAAAGCGCAGTCCCACCTCCGGGCCGAACATCTCATGCACAAACTGGGTGAGAACCCCTTTTAAGTCCGCGAAAGTGACGCCCCGGTCCACCAGCAGGCCCTCCACCTGATGGAACATGGGGGAATGGGTCATGTCCGAATCCCGGCGATAGACCTTGCCCGGCGCGATTATCCGCACAGGGGGCTGGCGCTGCTCCATCACCCGGATCTGCATGGGCGAGGTGTGGGTCCGGAGAAGCACCTTCTCGTTAAAATAAAAGGTATCTTGCATGTCCCGGGCGGGATGGTCCGCCGGGATATTCAGGGCTTCAAAATTATAAAAATCCAGTTCCACTTCCGGGCCTTCCACGGCCTCAAAGCCCAGATGCAGAAAGATGTCGCAGACCTCCTGATTGATCAGGCTCAAGGGATGCAGGGAGCCCCAAGGCCGGCGCCGGCCCGGCAGGGTGACATCCAGCTCCGGAGCCGCGGCCCGGCGGGTTGCGTCTTTGAGGGCGGCTTCGGCCCGGCCCAGGGCGGCCTCCAGGGATTCCTTGGCCAGGTTGGCCTTTTGCCCCACCCGGCGGCGGGCCTCCGGCTCCAGTTGACCCAGGCTCCTGAGGATTTGGGTGAGCCTGCCCTTGCGGCCCAGGTATTTCACCCGCAGGCGTTCCAGTTCCTCGGCATCGGCGGCCCTGTGGATTTCCAACCGGGCCACTTCTTCCAGCTCTTCCACTTCCCTTTCTTTAAAGGTCATCTGGGTAGTCTCAGAGGTTAGTAGTCAGGGTTCAGTGGTCAATCGGTGTAGGGCAGGGACATTGCCGGATTATGCCATCTTTAACACTTTTCTACTGACAACTGACAACTGATCACTGATTACTGGTTACTGATTACTGGGTACCCCGGGAAAGGTCGGCGATGCGGGCGAAGCTCTGGGGATCAAAGATGGCCAGGTCGGCCAGGGCCTTGCGGTCCAGGTTGACCCGGGCCTTCTTCAAACCGCCCATGAACTTGCTGTAGGACAGCCCCAAGGGCCGCAACGCGGCGTTGATGCGGATGATCCACAGGCTGCGGAACTCACGTTTCCGCACCTTGCGGTCCCGGTAAGCGAAGGTCAGGGCCCGCTCCACCGCCTCCCGGGCCGAGCGGTACAGGCGGCGCCGCCCGCTGCGGTAGCCTTTGGCCATTTTAAGATATTTTTTCCGGCGTGCCCGGGACGGCACACTTTTTCTCACCCGTGACATAAGTTACTCCTGCTTTCAAAGATAGGGCAACAGCCGCTTCAGACTCTTGACTTCCGTGGGATGGGCATATTCGGCCAAACGCTGCTGGCGTTTGCGCTTCCGGGATTTCCCCGTCAAAAGATGGCTGTGGCCGGGCTTTTTGCTCTTCAGGCGGCCGCTGGCGGTGCTCTTAAAGCGCTTGGCCGCACCCCGGTGGGTTTTGATTTTGGGCATTTTAAAACCCCTCTTAAGGAATATTGACGATTGTTCTTGGGGGAGGGGGCTGATCACTTGTAAGTTATCAGTGATCAGTGATCAGTAGTCAGTAAAACCACAGGTATCAAACCTGCCTACTCCTTAACTTACTAATTACTGATTACTGGTTACTAATTCCCTGGTCCTCCCCCCGCTCAACTCACTTCGGCGCCACCACCATGGAGAGGGTGCGGCCTTCCTGTTTGGGTTCCTGTTCCACCACCGCGATATCCTCCAGCGCCGCGCTCATCCTTTGCAGGAGTTGCCAACCCCGCTCCGGGTGAGCCATCTCCCGGCCCCGGAAGATTACGGTGATTTTGGCTTTATCGTTCTGGGCCAAAAAGCGCCGGATATTCTTGAGCTTAAAGGCCATGTCGTGTTCTTCAATCTTAGGCCTGACCTTGACTTCCTTGACCTGGATAGTGGTCTGCCGGCGCCGCGCCTCTTGTAGTTTTTTACTCTGTTGATATTTGAACTTCCCGTAATCCATCACGCGGCATACCGGCGGATTGGCCAGGGGGGCTACTTCCACCAGGTCCAGGGTGGCTTCCGCCGCGTGGGCCAGGGCCTCTTTGATCGTCATAATGCCGATCTGGGAGCCGTCGGCCCCGATTAGGCGGACTTCTGGACTCTTGATCTGCTCATTGATCCGGACGCGTTTCTGGATGGCCGTCACCTCCTGTGAGCGTCTGTTGTTGATTCACCGGGACGGGGAATCTGACTTTCTAATTTAAGCCGGTTCAGGAAGTCCTGCAAAGGCAGGTCCTTTAACTCCGTGCCGTCCCGGAGCCGGGGCGACAGGGTGCGCTGCTCCTTTTCCCGGTCCCCGACGATTATCATATAGGGAATTTTTTGCAATTGCGCTTCCCGGATTTTGTAACGCAAGGTCTCGGGGCGCTGGTCCATCTCCACCCGAAGCCCGGCCGCGGTAAAAGCGGCGGCCACCTCCCCGGCGTAATCGTGCACCCGGTCGGTGATGGGGAGCAGGATGGCCTGAACCGGGGCCAGCCACACCGGAAAGGCCCCGGCATAGTGCTCGACCAATACTCCCAGAAAGCGTTCCAGAGACCCCAAAATCACCCGGTGGAGCATGACCGGCCGGTGCCGCCCGCCGTCAGGACCCACGTAAGTGAGGTCAAAGCGCTCCGGCAGGGTGAAATCGCACTGAATAGTAGCGCATTGCCAGCGTCTCTGCAAGGCGTCTTTTAGTTTAACATCGATTTTCGGTCCGTAAAAGGCACCTTCCCCGGCACAGAGGTGGTAAGGGAGGCCCCGGGTCTTTAAGGCCCCGGTGAGGGCGTTGGTGGCCAGCTCCCAGTCGGCGTCGCTGCCGATGGACTTCTCCGGGCGGGTGGAAAGCTCCACTTCGTAGTCGAAACCGAAGATAGCCATGACGTCGGCCACAAAGTCCAGAACCCCCAGAATTTCACTTTCTACCTGCTCCGGGGTGCAGATGATGTGGGCGTCGTCCTGGGTGAATTGGCGCACCCGGGTAAGGCCGTGCAACACCCCGGAGCGCTCATGGCGCAGCACCGTGCCCAACTCAAAGAAACGCAGAGGGAGCTCCCGATAACTGCGCACCCGGGATTTGTAGATGAGCATGTGGGCCACGCAGTTCATGGGTTTGATGCCGTAGGTCTGGCCCTCCACCTCAGTGAAATACATGTGCTCCCGGTAATTATCCATGTGGCCGGAGCGTTCCCAGAGGTCGGCTTTGAGCATCTGGGGCCCCATGACGATCTGGTAACCCCGTTTCAAGTGCTCCCGGCGTTCGAAATCCTCGATGAGGCTGCGGAGCAAAGCCCCCTTGGGATGGTAGATGACCAACCCCGGCCCGGCTTCTTCCTCCAGGCTGAACAGACCCAACTCCCGGCCCAGGCGGCGGTGGTCCCGGCGCTTGGCTTCCTCCAGCAACTCCAGGTGCCGGGCCAACTCCTCCGGGGTGGGGAACGCGGTGCCGTAAATGCGCTGCAGCATAGGCTGGCGTTCGTCCCCCCGCCAATAGGCCCCGGAGACGCCGGTGAGTTTAAAGGCCTGGAGATAGCCGGTGGAGGGCACGTGGGGCCCCCGGCAGAGGTCCACAAATTGCCCCTGGCGGTAAAGGCTGACCCGCTCCTGGGGAATCTCTTCCAGGAGCTCCACCTTATAGACTTCCCCCTCCTCCCGGAAGAGGCGGATGGCCTTCTCCCGGTCCACTTCCTCCCGGACAAAGGGGAGGTCCTGGGCCACCAGATCGGCCATGCGGGCCTCGATGCGGCTTAAATCTTCGGCGGTAAACGGCTCGGGGACATCAAAGTCGTAATAAAAGCCCGCTTCAATGGCCGGGCCGATGGCTACCTTAACGCCCGGGAAGAGAGAGCGCACCGCTTCGGCCATGACGTGGGAAGCGCTGTGCCGCATGATCTCCAGGCCTTCCGGGGTGTCCACCGTAACGGGCGCGAGATCGCAGTCCTGCTCCAGGGGCTGGGACAGGTCCACCAGGGCGCCGTTGACCTTGGCGGCCACCACCTGATGGTCGGAGTGCACCCCCAGCCTTTCCAGGACCTGGCCCACGGTGAGGCCTTCCTCCAGCTCCTGGGAAGGCCCGTCAGTCAGATGAATTTGCATCATGCCGGTCAATAAAAAAGGCATCTCGGTGGTCCCGGAGACACGCCCAGATGCCACTTATTCTACCAATTTATTAAAATTCACGGGTGTTGCTGCGCAGTTCCAGTTGCTTTCCGCGGGGACTTGCCCTTTAAGTATTAGTTTGGCAAAGTATATCTTATAATTACCTGTGTTTGTCAAGAAATTTTGCTTTTGGAGTTTGGAGTTTCGAATTTCCAGTGGCGAGATGAAATGATAGTTTAGCTCAGCCCCCGGGGTTATTATTGCTTTTCATGTTTGGCCGCCTTAACAGGGGAGGGCTGAGGAAATTTCTATCCCGCTTCTAGCGTGGAGGCACATGCAGGTCCTGGTGTTCATCGGCTGGGTTTTAATGCTCCTGTCCTGCTTCGGCTGCGGGGAGAAGGCCGGGCTGGATGATTTGCCACGGATCTTGCACGCGTCCTGGCAGAGCTACCGCCAGCACAGCATCTCTCCGGAAGGTCGGGTGGTCCTGGCGGAAAGGGACGGGGGGACGATCTCCGAAGCCCAGGCCTACGCCCTGCTCCGGGCCGTGTGGGCGGGAGATCAGGAAACCTTTGCCCGGGTTTACGCCTGGACTTACATCAACCTCTCCCGGGCCGGGAGCCACGGGGACCATCTCCTGGCCTGGCATTGGGGGCCCCGGGAGGACGGCGCCTGGGGCGTCCTGGACTGGAACAGCGCCAGCGACGGGGACCTGGATTACACCCTGGCCCTCACTTTGGCGGCCCGCCGGGGCTGGCGGCCCCCGGCCCCGCTCCCCGACTATGCCACCCAGGCCCGGCAGGTACAGCAAGATATTTTAGCCAAAGAAGTGGCTACCCTGCCTGCCGGCGAATTACTCCTGCTGCCCGGCAACTGGCAGCCCCACCAGCCTCCCCTCCTCCTCAACCCCTCGTATTTTTCTCCCGGCACTTACCGCCTGCTGGCCCAGGCCTTTCAGGAACCCCGCTGGCTGGCCCTCCGCCAGGATACCTATCCCCTCCTTAAGAGCCTGGCCCGGGGGCTGGGTCCCCTGGCCGGAGTGGGCCTCTTCCCGGATTGGTGCCGGCTGGACGCGGCAGGCCAACTTGCGCCGGCCCCCGGCCGCAACCCCGACTTCGGCTGGGAGGCCCTGCGCCTTCCCTGGAGAGTGGCCCTGGACTCCTTGTGGTTCGGAGAAAAAGAAGCAGCCGCGCTTCTGGCCCAACAATTCCTCCCCTTCATTAAAAAAACCTGGCAGTCGCAAGGCCGCCTGGCCGCGATCTACAGCTACACAGGCAAACCCCTGGCCACCTACGAAAGCCCGGTCATCTACGCCGGGGTCCTGGCCGCGGCCCTGGCCGCCAAAGACCAGGACTTCGCCCGCCAGATGGCCGGCAAAATTCTCTCCTTCTACCAGGAAAAAGACCACCAGAGCTACTTCGCCACCCCGGATAACTACTACGCCAATAACTGGGCCTGGCTGGGTCTGGCCCTCTACGCCGGTTGGGCTAGGAATTTTGAGGCTGGGGGAGGGGGCTAAGGGCCACAGGCCCTTACCCCCTCCCCCAAACCCCCACCCCCAATCCCTTAAGGGTGTTTTAAAGCCGTGGAAGGCGGGCCAAC
>JBFLZI010000136.1:0-8201 GCA_040756315.1 Thermodesulfobacteriota bacterium
TCCCCCTCCCCCCTCCCCGGCTTCCGGGAAGATGACCAGGTTGTCCCGGTGGATGACTTCGTCGTAGTCTTTGTGGCCCAGAGTTTGGGCGATTTCCTGGGTTTGTTTGCCCTTGATGCGGTTGATGTCCCGGGAGGAGAAGTTGGTGAGGCCCATGGCGAAGGTCTGGCCTTCCGGGTCCACCAGTTGCACCGGCGCGCCCTTGCGGAAGCCGCCGAAGACCTCGACGACGCCCGCGGGCAGCAGGCTTTTCCCCCGGTGCACCAGGGCCTTCCGGGCTCCGGAGTCCACCAGGATGGCCCCCTGGGGGGTGACGTTATAGGCCAGCCAGTATTGGCGGCTTTTCAGTTTCTGGGCCTGGGGCAGGCACAGGGTGCCCACGTCCTTGCCGGCAAAGATGTGGTCCAGGATGCCCGGGGTGAGGCCGTTGGCGATGAGGCTGGGGATGCCGGCCGCGGCCGCCTTTTTTACTGCCTGGATTTTGCTCAGCATGCCCCCCCGGCCCAAGGCGCCGGCCCGGCGGCTGGGAGCCTTCTCCAGCATGGGGTCGGAGGCTTTTACCAAGGGCAGCAGAGGCGCCTGGGGGTCCTGGCGGGGGTCCCGGGCGTAGAGGCCGTCGGTATTGGTCAGCAAAATCAACAGGTCGGCCTCCACCAGGTTGCAGATCAGCGCGGCCAGGTGGTCGTTGTCCCCGAACCTCAATTCCTCAGTGGCCACAGTGTCGTTTTCGTTGATAATGGGCACCACGCCCCATTGAAGCAAGGTGAAGAGGGTGTTCCGGGCGTTCAGGAAGCGGCGTCGGGCAGCCAGGTCCTCGTGGGAGAGGAGGATTTGGGCCACTTTCAGATCGTGGGCGGCGAAGGCCTCTTCATAGGTGAACATCAGGGTGCTTTGGCCGGCTGCGGCCACGGCCTGTTGCTGGGGGATGCCGGGAGGGCGTTCGGCCAGGGCCAGCTTGCGGCAGCCCGCGGCAATGGCCCCGGAGGACACCAGGACAAACTGGCGCTCCCCCTGGCGCAGCCGGGCGATCTCCCCCACCAGTCGTTGGATCAGGGGCTGGTTGAGGCCGTCGGCCGCGGTCAAGACGGCGCTGCCGATTTTCAGGACCACCCGCCGGGCTTTAGATAAATACTGAGAGCGTACTGATTTCATATTTTCACTTTTACGACTTAGCCGTTTTTACCGGGCCAACTAATTATTAATATTAACACATTATAATTTATCCTCTAGGAAGAAATATTTTTCTAAAATCTCTTTTGTCAATATTTTGACGACTTGATTAAGATTTTGGCAGAAAATAACCCTGTTTTTGCGCCAGGAATGGCACTCTGCCAGGGAAAAAAGGCGGTATGAATATTGCATTTTAACCAGGGAAGAGAAATATTCACGACCCTGAACAGCCAGTGCATGCGAAAGGGTCTCCCTGGTTGGGGTAATTATCCCGAAGAATTTATCGCGCCCCCAGTCCCGGCCAGGGGGGTAAACCCCGCCGGGGACCCCGGTTAACCGAGACGCCATGCCGACCTGTCCTTATTGCCAGGAGCCCACCGAAAAGCAGCATCTTTTTTGTCGCTCCTGCGGCGCCAATCTGAGAGTGCCGGAGTTTGACCGGGCCTTTTGTCCCCATTGCGGGGGCCGGGTGAGCCTCAGGCAGGAGTTTTGCCATGAATGCTGCTATCATTTGGGGAAGGGCAACCTAGAGCGGGAAGGTCCGGTTTCCTCCGAGAGGCCACCCCCCTCTTTCGTCCCCTGGCTTTCCAGGGGGTGGCGATGGTATTCAGGGGGGGCCATTATTGCCTTAGCAGTCCTTCTCGGGGCCATGGCCTTATTGGTCCTGGCGCCGGCCGCCTTAAAAAAAATGAACCCCGGGGGGATCACGGCGGCAACGCCGCCCCAGCTATCGCAAAACTTTGCATCTTCCCCAAATCCCTCCCAGCTACTAACTGGGGGTGCCAGCCCCTCCGGACCCCAAGCCTCCCCCGGCAAAGAGGCCCTCTTGGCCCAACTGGGTGAATTGCTTAATCAAATCAAGGTGGCCCAGGTCAAAAAAGATATCGGTCTCTTCATGGGGTCTTTTGCTGAGGATTCCCCCAATCTGGAAGAGAAAAAGCAAAAAACCATTAAGATTTGGGGAAATTATGATTTCCTCAGTTTAGAATTCCACATGGCGGACCTGCGCCGGATAGATTTAAATGCCGCGACGGTAAGGGTTACCTGGAGAATTGAGGCAAAAGACAAAATAACCAACGACCATAAAAAATTGACCAAGATTTATGAGGTGACTTTTAATAAAAAGGGAGACAAGTGGCGGGTAATGAATGTCAAGGGAATAAGTGACTGTTAATTAATACAAATATTATGAAAATCGAACTTACAAAATTTCCTAGCCATAGAATTATTTTGCTTTCCTGCCTGCTGGTCCTAACCGGCGGATGTCTGCATTCCCAGGCCGATACCGTCAAAGAACCATATTTCATCGACCAGACAGTAACTTATCTGCGGGGATCCCCTGATGTTGATAGTCCTGTAGTAGCTCCTCTTTATAAGGCCGATCCGGTGGAGCTGATGGAAAGAAAAGAAAACGGCTGGTGGCTGGTAAGCTCAGTGCGCACCCACCAGATGGGCTGGATTAAAAGGGAGTTGCTCAGCCCCCACCAGGTTCAGGTGGAAAGTTTTTACATTGCCGCCGCGAAGCTCCCTTTGCGGGAGTCCCCCTCCCAGGAAAGCCCGGTGAGAAATATTTTGCTTAAAGGGGAGCAGGTTAAAAAGATCGGGGAAAGCGAGGAGGGATGGCTGCGGGTTTTATCGGAGAAAGACGGCAGCCTGGGTTGGATTCCCGGGGACTCGATTTCTAGCCAGCCGGTGCGACCGCAGGCGGAGCACTCCCAGAAACCTCAGTATTTTGTGGGGATCAATAATCTGGAACTTCACACTCTGCCCCTCAATAGTTCCAAGGTAATAAAGCGGCTGGGATTAAATGACCGGATTGAGAAACTGGCCGACCATCAGGGAGAATGGTCCCGGATTCGCCAAGTGAACACCGGGGCCGAAGGCTGGGTCAAGGCCCGTTATTTAGCCGAGGCCCAAGTTAAACCGCCCAAGCAAGTAGTGCGGAAAAAAAAGAAAGCCGCCAAAATTCCCGCCAGGAAGCCCCCCGGCCCAGGCCCCATCCAGGAACGGGAAGCTCGTTTAGAACCTGAGGTAATGTAAGGACCCCCCCCCTGGCCCAGGGCTTGGCCAAGGCAGGGGCAAGCCAACCTATCTTCTTCTTCAACCCCACCACAATTTATCCCATAGCATTGGATGGCGGTTTGCCTGGACGCTAGAAGCTATTGCAAAACTTATTTTTCCTGTCATCCTGAACGAAGTGACAGATCTCAACTTCTTGAAAAAACGAGATTCTTCGCTTCGCGCAGAATGACATTTCGGGTGACGTAGAGGTTTTGCAATAGCTTCTAGGATTCCGGGGATACACGGGTGATTTCCCGGAGCAGGACTTCTTGAAGTTGGGACAGGCCCTGGCCGGTCTCCGCGGAAATGGTAAGCGTCGGCCAGCCCCTTTGGCGATAGGTTTGGGCCACTTTTTCCCAGGGAAATTCCGGCGACAGCAAATCTGCTTTGTTCAGGGCGATGACTCGGGGTTTGTCCAGGAGCAGGGGGTCGAAGGCCCGCATCTCCCCTTCTAACTCTAAAAGGGGGGCCAGGGGATCCTCCGGGTCGATCTGGCTTAAATCGATTACCTGGACGAGCAGGCGGGTACGCTGCAGATGGCGCAAAAAACGCTGGCCCAGACCCTTGCCCCGATGGGCGCCGGGGATCAGGCCGGGAACTTCCGCCAGCACCAGGGGTTCCTGGTCCGGGAGTGAAATCACCCCCAACTGGGGACTTAAGGTAGTGAAGGGAAAGGCCGCGACCCGGGCCTTGGAGGCCGTCAAGGCCCGGAGCAGGGTGGATTTGCCGGCATTGGGCAGCCCCACCAAACCCACGTCGGCCAGGAGCCGCAGTTCCAGACGGAGGCGGCGCTCCTCCCCTGGTTCCCCGGGTTGGGCAAACCGGGGGGAGCGGAGCCGGGAGGAGACAAAATGAGCGTTGCCCCTGCCCCCCCGGCCGCCCCTGGCCACTACCAGGCGGTCGCCCGGGGCCAGGAGATCGCCCAGGAACTCTTCCTTGTCCCGGTCAAAGACCAGAGTGCCTAAAGGGACCCGGATTATAGCAGGAGCGCCGTTCCGGCCCTGGCGATCCTGGCTCTGGCCAGGCCGGCCGGAATCGGCCTGAAAAAGGCGGCGTCGCCGGAAAGTGGCCAGGGTGCGGAGGCTCTGGGAGGCCTCCAACACCACGTCCCCCCCGGCCCCACCGTTGCCGCCGTCCGGGCGGCCTTGGGGCCGATGCCGGGCCCTCAGGAAACTGACACAACCTGAGCCGCCGGCCCCGCCCCGAACGGTGATGTCCGCCTCATCGGGAAAGGATTTCAAGTGAGGGGATAGACGCTGACCCGTTTGCGGTCCTTGCCGAAGACTTCAAAGGCGACAATGCCGTCAATTTTAGCGAAGAGAGTGTGATCCCGGCCCAAACCCACATTGTTGCCCGGATGGAGACGGGTTCCGGCCTGCCGCACCAGAATACAACCGGCCTTCACTAGCTGACCGGCGAACCGCTTGACTCCCCGGCGCTTCCCGGCACTGTCCCGCCCGTTGCGGGAACTCCCGCCAGCTTTCTTATGTGCCAAGGCTGGCCTCCTTTGGTGGTATGGTGGGGAAGGGGGCTGAGGGCCACAGGCCCTTACCTCCTCTCCCAATCAATTATACAAGAATTTCCTTGACTTGCAAGGTGGTGTAGAGTTGACGGTGTCCTTGTTTCCGGCGGTAGTTTTTCCGGCGTTTCTTTTTAAAGATAATGATTTTTTTCCCTTTTCCCTGGCGCAGTATGGTGGTGTTGATGCGGGCGCCGGCCACCAGGGGCTGGCCGATGTGCAGGTCCGGGCCGTCGGCCACCAACAGCACCTGGTCCAGGACCACTTCCTCGCCCCGCTCGCCGCTTAAGCGTTCCACCCGGAGGACATCTCCGGGGGAGACGCGATATTGTTTACCGCCGGTTTGAATAATGGCGAACAATTCAGCCTCCCGAAGTAAAATAAAAATTAACCTTTAAAATTTATAAGATAATCTGTTTTTGTCAAATATTTATTCGGAGAAAAATTTTGGGAAACACTGGTGAGCGCCGGGCAGACCGCAGGCTTACAGCAAAACCTGGTTTAACCCGATAAAAAATTACCCCTGCCGTGAGCCGGCCAGTTCAAACGGGGTTAAGTCAGGACTGGAGTTGACAGGGATAAACCGCCCAGACTATTATGTTTTAGCGGCAGAATATTTTTTCTCGTTCCCAAGTTGCACTTGGGAACGACAATGAATGGCAAGTTAAACTTGGCTCCTAAGTGCGTTTCCAAGCCCAGCTTGGGAATGAGGAAAGATAATAGCTCTAGTCCCCGCTTCACCCACGTTTAACAGGAGCAGACATGGACGCCGCCCCGGCAAAAAAAGGCCCCCAGGGATACGTGGTCATCCACGGCCATTTTTATCAGCCTCCCCGGGAAAACCCCTGGATCGAGCAGATTGAGGAGGAAGCCAGCGCCCATCCCTTCCATGATTGGAACAGCCGCATTGCTCTGGAATGCTATACCCCCAACAGTTGCGCCCGGGTCTATGACAACCAAAGGCGCATCCTGGATATCGTCAATAATTACGAATATATCAGTTTCAACTTCGGTCCCACCCTGATCTCCTGGCTGGAAGCCTACGCACCTTTGACCTATCAGAGAATCCTGGCGGCGGATCGCCAAAGCCTGGTCCGCCTGGGGCATGGCAATGCCCTGGCCCAGGCCTATAACCATGCGATCCTGCCCCTGGCCCTGCCCCGGGACCGGGAGACCCAGGTGATTTGGGGGCTCAAGGATTTTGAGCACCGCTTTCACCGCCAGGCCGAGGCCATGTGGCTGCCGGAAACCGCAGTGAATTACCCGACGTTGGCAACTTTAGTGGAGCACGGCCTGAAATTCGTCATTTTATCGCCTTATCAAGCCCTGCGGGTAAGCCCTTTGGCCGGGGGGGACTGGCTGCCGGTGCAGGCCAACACCCTGGACACGACTCAGCCCTATCGGTGTTTTCTGCCGGACACCACCGGAGACCCCAGCCGGCGCAATTATATCGACGTCTTTTTCTATGACGGGGAGGTAGCCGCGGAAATCAGCTTTGGGGACCTGCTTAAGGACAGCTATCGTTTGACGGACCGCCTGGGGTCAGGCTTTAAACCTCAGGTGGCCAGACCCCAAATCCTCAATGTGGCCACGGACGGGGAAAATTACGGCCATCACAAGAAATTCGGGGAGCTGGCCCTGGCCCACGCCGTCGAAGAAGCCCTGCCCCAAAAGGGTTTTATCCTCACCAACTACGCCACCTTTTTAAAATTGGCTCCCCCCCAAATGAGAGTGGAACTCTACCTGGGGCCCAAGGGAGAAGGCAGTTCCTGGAGCTGCGCCCATGGGGTGGGGCGCTGGCAGGAGGATTGCGGCTGTGCCACCGGCGGCCTGCCTACCTGGAATCAGCGCTGGCGCACCCCTTTACGGGAGGCCTTTGATTTTCTCAATGAGCGCCTCGCCCAGATTTTCCTAAAAGAGGGGGCCAAATATTTCCGGGACCCCTGGGAAGCCCGCAATGCCTTTATCGAAGTGATCCTGGAGCGCACTCCCGAGGTGCTGGCGGCATTTTTTCGCCGGGAAGGGGTGCCGGGATTGTCCCAGGATGATCGGGTGGCGGCTTTAAGACTTTTGGAAATGCAGCGTCATGTGATGCTCATGTACACCAGTTGCGGCTGGTTCTTTGCCGACCTCTCCGGTCTGGAAACCCTGCAAGTGTTGAAATACGCCGCCCGGGCCCTGCAATTAGGCCAGACCTTTACCACTGAGCCCCTGGAGCCCCCATTTCTCCAGCACCTGGAGCAGGCCGTCAGTAATATTCCCAAGGAGGGTAATGGCCGCCAGGTTTTTTTGAACCGGGTCAAGCCGGCCATCGTGGATTTCCCCAAAGTAGTCAATCAATGGGCCATTTCCTGGCTTAAGAATCATGAGCGGGTCTGCCCCACCCATGTTTACCATTTCCGGGCTGAGCCCCAAGAGTTGGAAGATAAGACCCAGGGTTCCCTGGTTCTGGCCGCCGGCAGGTTACAGGTGACCTCCGGTATTACCCAAAACAGCCTGAACCTGGCCTTTTTCACGGCTTATCTGGGCAGTTACCTCTACCGCACCCAGGTGCTTCACAACCCGTCGCCCCAGGAGTTTTTGGACCTGAAGGAGAAACTCTTTCAGGTCCTGACCGAGACCCCGGAAGACCTGATACCCTTGATGGCCCGGCGCCTGGGAGAGCGTTATTACACGGTCCATGACATCTTTCAGGATGAAAAAGGAAAAATCTTTCGGGACCTGTTGCAGCCTAATCTAGAAGAAGCCCTGGGTTTGATTTCCCACAACTTTGGGGAAGCCAAGCCCCTGCTCAAGGCCATGGCCGCCGACGGCCTGCCCGTGCCCCGGCTGTATCAAGCCCTGGGCGAGATCACCTTGAACCGGCGCCTGGTGCAGCTTTTACGGGCGCTTGAACCGGAACCTACCTCATTGCTGACTTCAGAAGAGATTCTGGCTCTGGTTCAGGAGGCGGCCTTGCTGGACCTGAAGCTGGAATCCCGGGAAGGCGCAGAGATCCTTACCCGCATCCTTAACCGCCATCTGGAGAATCTGGCCGACCTCTGCCAACAGGAATTCGCCGACCGTTTGCGGGCCTTCCTGGATTTGATTAAACGTATTCCCATTACCCTGGACCTGACCGAGGCCCAAAACTTCTTCTTCCACCTGATGGAAGAACACTTTCCGGCCCTGGCGGCCCGGACCGGCCGGGACCCGGACGACCTGAAACTGGCCCAGACCCTGATAGACCTGACCGAATCCCTGAACTTCAGCCCGGTCAGATATCTGAAATTGTTGGCATGATTAGGATTATTTTGAGGAGAGGACCGGGGGAGCAGTGGCTGCCCCGCCCTCCCCTCAAACTCCCCTCCCAACCCCCTTTAATTGTATTGGTAGCACGGGCATCTTGCCCGTGCCCGCACAGGCTGGAAGCCTGTGCTACCAAGCTATAAATAAGGGATTGGGGGAGGGG
>JBFLZI010000137.1:0-8153 GCA_040756315.1 Thermodesulfobacteriota bacterium
GCCCTCCCCCAAATCTCTCCTAAATCCGCGAGAAAATCCGCACGTCCACTGCGAAGAGGCCCTTGTCGTAAAGGAGTAAAGGGTTCAGTTCGATCTGGTCCAGTTCCGGGTGTTTTTGGGCCATGATGGTCAGGGCCTTCATGGCTGTTTTCAGGGCCTCCAGGTCCCGGCGGGGCTGGCCCCGGAAGCCGGTGAGGAGGGGGTAGGCCTTGACGCTCCGCATCATTGCCTCGATTTCCGCGTCCCCGGCGGGCAGGAGGCAGAAGGCCACGTCCCGGTACAGCTCGGTGGTGACGCCCCCCAGGCCGAACATCAGGGTGGGGCCGTATTGAGGGTCGGTGATGATGCCCAGGATGACTTCCAGGCCGCCGGGTTTGGCCATGGGGGAGACGGTAACCCCTTCCACCCGGGCGGCCCGTTCCTTCAGGCGCACCGAGGCCATGATCTCCTGAAAGGCCTGGCTCACGGCCGCATCGCCCACCAGGTTCAGTTGAACCCCCCCCACGTCGCTTTTGTGGGGCAGGTCCGGGGAGGCCACCTTCAGGGCCACCGGATAGCCGAATTGTTGGGCCAGGGCCACGGCCTCTTCTCCAGACTCGGCCAGGGGCGCGGCGGCGATGGGGATGCCGGCCTGGGCCACCAGCGCGGTGGCTTCCTCGGCAGAGAGGAGCCGCAACCCCGGAACGGTCCGGATCTCCGGTTCCGGGGGGGTGGGGGCCGGAGTCGGCTGGAACCGGAAGAATTGGGCCAGGGCCTTGATGCCCCGCTCCGGGGTAGGAAAGACCGGAATTCCCTCCTCATACAGGCGTTCCCGCTCTTCCCGCTCCACGTCGGCGCCCCCCAGGAAGATGACCAGCTCACTGGCCCCCGGAGTCACTACCTGGGAAGCTCCGGGAATGGGGTCCCCGAAGATGACCACCTGATAGTCGTATTCGGATTTAGTTTCATCCATGACTTTCTTATAGAGGGTGGCGTCGCCGATGACGTCCCCGGTGAGGTCCACCGGATTGCCCACGGCGCAGTGTCCGGGAAGCATGCCCCGCAGGCGCACTTTTAAGCCGGGACTGGGGTCGGCCACTTCCAAACCGTTCTTTTCCGCTTCATCGATAGCCAAAATCGCCGCGCCCCCGGAACTGGTGGTGAGCATCAGCCGCCGGCCCGGGGGTGGAGTGAGATAGGCCAGGGCCTTGGCGTAATCGAAGAGGTCCTCCAGGGTGTCGGCCCGATAGACCTGGTATTTACGGAATAGGGCTTCGTAAACCGCGTCGGCGCCGGCCAGGGATTTGGTGTGGGATTCCGCCGCCACCCGGCCCCGGGCGGTGCGGCCCGCCTTGAGGATGACCACCGGTTTTTGCGCTTCCCCCAGGGCGTCCAAAAAATAGGTGGGGCGCTTGACCCCCTCCAGATAGAGGGCGATGACCTGGGTATGGGGATCCTGATTGAAGTAGCTGATGACTTCGGCCTCATCCACGTCAACCCGGTTCCCCAGGGACACAAAGGCGCTCACCCCTAGCTGTTCCGCCGCGGCCAGGTCCAGGAAAGCCGCGCCCACGGTGCCGCTCTGGGAAGCAAAGGCGATTTTTCCTTTGGTGGTAATCAGGGGCCAGGAGGCGCACATGTGGTGATGCGGCATATTGACCCCCTGGCAGTTAGGGCCGATGACCCGGAGGCCGGTCTGGCGCACCACCCGGGCCAGTTCGTCCTGGAGGCGTTCCCCTTCTTCCCCGGCTTCGGCAAAACCGCCGGTAATGACCACCGCGGCCTTGACGCCCGCGGCCGCGGCCTGCTCTAAGGTGGCGGCCACCAACCGGGCCGGGATGACCACTACGGCCAATTCCGGCGGAGCCGGGGTATCGGCTGCGGATTTATAGACCGGCAGTCCCAGGATTTCCTCCGCCTTGGGGTTGATGGGGTAGAGGGGTCCGGCAAAACCGCCGTTTTTCAAGTTGGCCAGGATGTCGTGCCCCAGCTTGCCGGGGACGGTGGAGGCGCCGATGACCGCCACGCTTTGGGGTCGAAAGATGGATGCCAGAGTGCTCAAAGATTCCATAAGGCCTCCCACAGGCGGATTTTTTGTCTTAGGAAGTCCGATAATAGCACAAGGCCGGGGGTTTTGACCAGGGTAGAGAGGTAGGAGAAGGACTAGGGGGGAGATGGCCGCTCCCTGCCAGGAACCGGCCCGGGCGTGGAAAAAACGGCGCGCTTAGGTAAAAGATAAAATTCTAGTCCTTGACATAAACCGGCCCATATAATATAAGTTGCGATAATTTCAATATATTTTACTATCAGCAATTCTCAAGCGTTTTTCAGTGGTAAATCGTTTTCAGGGAATTATCTTTAAGGGTAAAAGGAGGAGATATGAGCAAGGTAAAATACCACGTACGGGCTGAGTGTCCCCAGTGCGCCTGCGGGGACGTGAGTTTTTTGGGGCCGGAGAAGCTCCGGGAGACCTTTATCGGGGACGAAAAAGAGATTGACATCCTTTGCCCCCTGTGCGGCACCAAGCATAAGGGAACAATCTCCAAAGCAGAGAAGGCTTAGAGGCGGGGCGGTTTCCCTTTAAAAATCCCACCGGGTGAAATTCCTTTTCCACGGGCAGGGGGGAGGGGCTGAGGGGGCGGCTAAGATTAGGCCCGATAATCAGCCCGCCGGCCGGAGATTCCCCCTCCTCCCGGCCGCGCCTTAAGGTTGGCGGCCCGGAAAATCTTGCCCGGGGTTGTCCCCCGTGGAAGTAATATTTGCCGCCCTTCCCTTAAAAAAACTATCCCGCCGCGCCTCATTATCCGGGCCGGAGCGCCCGCCTCTCCGGGCCTCGGCAAATTCTGCCTTTCTGGTAAAGGAATTGCATGTCTCTTAGGAGAGGAGGTCTAAGGACCAATGCGAAGAGGAGAGACGGAATCATGGTAGTCGCTCCTATAGTGGCTCAACTCGCGGTTCCCGCCGCCATCCATCTGGTTGGCAAGCTGATCAGCGCGGCCAAACAGAGCCAGAGTCAGGCGGAGGTGCAACCACCGGCCCCTCCCGACCCGTCGATGCTGCCGCAACAGGCCGCGCTCACCGGGAAAGGGGCCAACATTAACCTTTACGCCTGAGGAGTTTCCCAGGAAAGTCCACCAGGTGTAGAGACCATGCCTGGGGAGGGCCGGGCCTGGCGCCCGGCCCTCCCATTTTTTTTAGGCAAGCCGGGTAGAGAGCCTCCCCCGGCCCCGGCCTCCCCCTTGAGAAGAGGCTCAGTTAAGAAAGGGGGACCTTCTCATTTGGGTGGCGGGATAATGACTTTTTGGATTTTAGGGGAAACTTTAAATTTTTTCCGGAGTGCCTTGGCGGCCGCCTCGGCCTCCGGGCTGGTGTCGAAGGGTCCCACCCAGACCTGGTATCTCCCTTTTTCCTTCCGGATAAAGCCGGGCTGTCCCTGTTCTCTCAGTTTTTGCAGTCTCTTGCCGGCGTCCCGGTACCGGCGGTAACTGGCGGCCAAAAATCCGTATTTTTCCACTTCCTCCGGGGGCGGCGGCGCTGCTTCTTTAGGCGCGGCTGCGCCCACCTCCGGTTTGGCCCCGGGTTTTTCCCCGGGAGCCGCCTCCTCCGCAGGGGTGGGTGGGACTTTTTCCGGAGGAGTAGGGGCGGCGGGTTCGGCCGGCCCGGGCTTTTCCCCGGGAACGGCCTGGGATTTTATCTCAGGTTTCTCCGGGGCTGAAGGCGGGCGGCTGGCCGGCCAGAAAAAATAAAGCGCCGCTAAGAGGATAATACTTACAACTCCGATCCCTAGGGCCACCAATCCTTTATTGGTCATTTTTCTGTCCCCCCTGGCAGTGAAAAACCCTAATTGGTTGACAGTGATTATTTATTACATTAGCACAAGTGGCCCCAGACTGCCAACGATGGTCAGGCGCCCGGAAAGCGCCGAAACGATTCTCCCGGATCTTTTTGGGGCCGGATAGCCGATGGGATGATGATTTGAGGTATGACCTGGGAGGGAGAAGGTTGAGCAACCTTGGCAACGGGGGGAGGCGTTCCGGATAGGGATGGGCGCGGTCCAGACGGCCCCCGCGCCGGTCACCCAATGGCCGCCAAAGCTGAAAAGGGGCCGCGATGAAAAACCGCAACCCCGGGATGGCAATGGTAGGCGGTGTAGGATTTGAACCTACGACTTCCACCGTGTGAGGATGGCACTCTACCCCTGAGTTAACCGCCCGTTATCCTTTACGGATTAAAATATATTCCAAAAACTCCTTTTTGACAAGACCCCAATACCGGACGATCCGAAAGATATTGCCGGAAGTCGGTTGCCAGGCCTTTACCAGAAGACTAGAAGCTATTGCAAAACCTATTTTTCCTGTCATCCTGAGCGAAGTGAAGGATCTCAAGTCATTAGAAATACGAGATTCTTCGCTTCGCTCAGAATGACATTTCGGGCACCGCAGAGGTTTTGCAATAGCTTTTAGTACCTGGTTGCCGGAATTGGCTCTAGCCAACCGGGACCGAAAATTTCCCCCCTTTTCTAAGGGGGGCAGGGGGGATTATGAATAACCCTTTAATTATCCCCCTAAATCCCCCTTTACGAAAGGGGGACTTTAGATTTCTCTGATAGGGAACGCTTCGGCTATAAAATTACGCTAATCCAGGCTAACAAGGATTAGTTGCATGCCTTTGAGACGAATGATCTCTCCGGCCAGGTCCACGATCTCGGCTTTGGCGTCGATCAAGTGGGTATCGCTGGTGGCGATGGGGCCGGGGAAGGCTAAAAGCTCCCGCTCCGGCACCGGCACGGCCGCGGCTTCTACGTCAAGGCCGTGGGCCTGGAAGATTTCTAGGGAGCGCCGGGCCAACTCCCCGCTCTTGCTCATGGGGGCATCGTAAAAGAGGGAGAGGGAGCCGGGGCGATGTTGGCGGAGATATTGGGCCAGGAGGGTCAGGGCCTCTTCGCTGCGCCGGGAGCTACGAAAGGCCCGGGAGAGTTGGGCCACGTCCCGGATAAAGCCGTCGTCCGCGGCCACCAGGGGGAGGCCCTTCAGGGAGCTTTCCAGGGTGATGAGGACGTTATGGCCGTCAATCCCCAGGGGTTTATCGGCCAGGTCCGCCAGCCGCCGGAGCTTGGCCCGCCGGGCTTCCGCTTCGTGCGCGGCAAATACCCCTCGATGGAGAATCTGGCGGGCCGTCCGGTCCAGGCCATAGCGGTTGCCTACCAGGGTGAGGCACGCCTTGCGGGGATAGCCCTTAGAGAGGAGGAAACGGAAGTCCTCTGCCGCTTCATTAATACTTGGCGAGACCGATTTGCTTTTCAAGACTTGGGTGAAGCTTTCGCTTTGTGAGTTTTAGATGGCACGCTTGGTTTCACAGGGATATTTATGTGACGGTAAGTTATTTCATTCTCAATTCTATTTGAAGGAAGGTCCAACCTACCTTCGGATACAAAGACCAAATAGCGGTATCCAGCCAATTCTATACCAGCCAATAAACTGTTACCATATATTGAAGCTTGTTTAAAAGCTTCCTCAGCTTTGGCAGTTAACTCTTTGGGCTTGCTAACTTTTTTCCATTCGGTGAGAACCAACGCTTCAGCAGCAGATTCAACTTGGGATAGGTCTTTTATTGGCTCACCCATGATTAAGTCAGTCTGCTCTCCTTTTGCTTGGGCTTTGAATGCCCAAATCCCGTGTAGGAGAAGATGCGCAGCCCCAAGCTTTTCACAAGCGGGTTCACCTTTTTCAAATGCTTCTATCCAGCGTTTCTGAATATCATTATCTGCAATAATTAATCTCTGTAAATGTATGAAAGCCCTTTCTGTAATCCTTTTGGCCACCGCTTGAATATCTGACAATAGATAGTTAAATTCAGCACGAAAAGAAGCTAAACATGGTAAGAACATTTTTAGTTTTCCCTCATCCAATAAATCAGAGTCTTGAGATGTAAATACATTATGGTGGTTTTCAAATCTCTGTATAGAGCCGATAACTTTTTCAGGTATATATTGTTCATAGGTTTTTTTATACTCCATAATTAGACTATAAATAATCCGTGCATGCGGCAACAATTCTTTCTTTAAAGCCCCGAAAGAATCTTTGCCTTCTAATTGAGCAAAGATTCGCCCTGCTTCTAACAGACCCTCAATCCTGTCTGAAATGGCTTTCCATTCTGTTCGCCAGCCCATAATAATCCCTCACTATTAGGCTATAGACAATATAATGGGATTGGTGAGGTAGGGTGCGTCTTACGCACCATACATTGTTTTGGCGCGTAAGACGCGCCCTACATTTTCTGTGAATTTGGGTGGAGGAGGCCAGGGGTTTTCACCGGCTGGAAGCCGGCGCCACTGACCCCTGGCCCCCTCCTTCAAGTCCCCACCCCCAATCCCTTAAGGAGACCTCTGTTCTGAAAAGTTTAGAAAGTGGTTATATTGGGGGCACAGCACGCTGTGCCCCTACAGCCAGATCAAATTATTTGTAGGGGCACGGCGTGCCGCGCCCTGGTCAGCTTTCCATGTTTTCGGGTAAGCCAAAGGCTCAGGGAGGACTGCAAAAATGGCCCAGGTTGTCATTCTGAGGGAGCGGAGCGACCGAAGAATCTCAAAAATACGAGATCCTTGCTTCGCTTCGCTCAGGATGACAAAAAAGGCTTTTTTGGAGTTCTCCTTAAGGGAATCGCCGAGGGCGGCGGTTCTACATTTCAGGCAAGGGAAAGTCGGAAACAATGGCCCTGCTTTCCTTGGCCGGGAAGCACAGGCTGGAAAGCCTGTGCTACCAAAATGTCTGCGGGTTGGGAGGGGGCGGTGAATAGTGATCGGTGACCAGTAACCAGTAACCAGTAACCAGTGACCAGTGAAAGCTCAATTTACCCAAACTGATTACTGATTACTGATCACTGATTACTATTTTACCCCGGTCCTCCCCTCACCTCACTACCCTTTCAAGTTCTCCCTAGCCAGCTTCTCCCCCAGGGCCCGGGCCGCGGCCAGTTCTTCCGGGTCGGGGATGTATTTGACCTTAAAGCCTTCGTGGACCAGGTTCAGTTTCATGGCCTCCAGTTCCTGATTGACGAGTTTTACGGCCTCGCCGCTCCAGCCGAAGGAGCCGAAGGCCGCGGCGGCCTTATTTTTGGGTTTGAGGCCCTTCAGGTAAGTCAGGAATTGGGCCACCGAAGGGAACAGGCCGTTGTTCAGGGTGGGGGAGCCGATGAGGAGGAGGCCCGCGTCCAGGACCTCGGTGACGATGTCGCTGTAATGGGAGGCCCGCAAATGATGCAATTGGGCTTCCACCCCGGCGTCCATCAGCCCCTGGGTAAAGGCCTCGGCCAGCATCTCGGTGCTGTGCCACATGGTGTCATAAATGACCAGGCCCTTGGCTTCGGTCTCCCCCGCGGCCCATTTCCGGTAGGTCTCCAGCACCCAGGCAGGGTTGCGGTAGATGAGCCCGTGGTCCGGGGCGATCATCTTGAAGGTCAAGCCCAGCTTGGCGATCTTATCAAAAAGCTGGGTGATCAGGGTCCCCAGGGGCATGAGGATATTGGCGTAATATTTCTTTACCTGATGGGGATAATCCGTGGGATAGTGGGGCAGTTGATCGTCGAAGCGTTCGCTGGAGGCCAGGTGCGCGCCGAAGCCGTCGCTGGAGAAGAGAAGCTGCTCCTCCTTCAGATAAGTCATCATGGAGTCCGGCCAATGAATCATGGGGGTTTCCAGGAACGTGAGATTGTAGCGCCCCAGGGAGAGTTCGCTGCCGGTCTTCACTTCCACAAAGGGCCAATCCTCTTTGAAGTGGCGGCTTAAACCCGCCTTGCCCAGGGGGGAGCAGAAAAGTTTCTCGGGCTTTACCCGGGCGACGGTTTCCGGCAGTCCGCCGGAATGGTCCATCTCCACGTGGTTGCTGATGATATAGGAAATTTTCTCCGGGGGCACGACCTCGGCGATGCGGGCCAGCATCTCCGGGACCAGTTCCTTCTTCACCGTGTCAATCAGGGTGATCTTCTCATCCATAATCAGATAGGCGTTATAGGTGGAACCGGCTTCCGTGAGATAGCCGTGAAAGTCACGGATATTCCAATCGATGACGCCGACCCAATAAACGCCTGGGACTAACTGTACGGGCATGTTTTCCTCCGGTAGATGTGATTTGGGGGAGGGGGCTAAGGGCCGCAGGCCCTTACCCCCTCCCCCAAAC
>JBFLZI010000138.1:0-8140 GCA_040756315.1 Thermodesulfobacteriota bacterium
GGTAAGGGTCTGCGACCCTTAGCCCCCTCCCCCACTCCTTAAAAATCACCAACCGCTGCCGCCGCCGCCACCGCCGCCACCGCCGGAGAAGCCGCCGCCCCCGCTGCCGGACACCGAACCCGGAGGGGAAGCCGAAGAAGCGATGGCCCCGGCAAAGGAGCTGCTAAGGCTGTCTGTCAGTCCGGAGGGACCTAAGCTGTCCCAGGACCTGCCAGAATACCAAACCGGCACGTAAGCCGTGCCGTTGGCGCCGGCCTGGGCCAGGACCCCGGCGAACTGCTCGCTCCACTCATTAGCCACGTCCAGGGCCAGGGCATAGGGCAGGTATTTTTCAAACAAGGCCGGGGTCCTCTCCGGGGGGTGCAGCAGGTTGAGGCGCTCCTGTTCGGCCACGGACAGGTAAAGTTTAAAGCCCTCGATCTGGTCCAGGATCTGGCGACCCTTCAAGGTGGGGGCTTTAAGCAGGTGGCCGAAGAGGGCGTTGACAAAAACCAGGAGGAGAAAAGCCGTCCCGGCCGGCAGGGAGACGGTGTAGGAGAAGAGCACCAAGCCGACGATTTCCCCGGCCAGAAAAGGCAGGAAAAAAAGGCTGAGCCCCAGGGTCCCCGCCAGATTCTTCCAACCGGACCCGCCCCTTAAGTAAGTCCGCCAGCGCCGCCAGACCATGACCCCCAGGGCATAGCAGCCCACGGTCCAGATGGAGAGCCAGAGAGAGATAAACAAGGCCGAGGGTCGGGAAGAGGCGCTCAGCACCAACAGGGCCAAAGTAACCAGGGTCAGGGCCAGGCCGCCGGCAAAATAGCCGGCATTGGTAATAAAATAGATTTTGGTCAGTTCTCTGGCCAGGGATTTCTTCAAGGCATCCTGGGCGCCGTTGATAACGGCGTGGTTATTGTCTTTAAGAACCAGAGTATCTCCCCGGGCAAAGAGAAGCTGGAGGAGCTGGGCTTCGCCGGGGGAGAGGTCCGGCTGGCCCTGATTTTGGCGGACAAGGGTGAATTCCCCGTCCTCGTCCCGGATGGTTAGACACCCCTTTACGGCCAGATTAACCACCGCGGCCACTAAAGCCTGCTGGTCAAAGCCGAAGTGTGTGAGAAAACGCACCGCCGCCGGGGAAAAGCCGGAGGGCGGGCTAAAGAGGGGGATGATGGTGCCCCGGGCCGGGTCCCGGCCTACCCTGAACCAGACCGCCAGATAATAGACCAGGACGAGGACCAGGCCCAAAAAGACCACGGTGGCGCCGGCGTTATCCTGCCACAGGAAAACCAGCTTCTCCCGGGAGGTGGGCTCCTTAACCACGCCTTTGGGCCAGGCTACGGCCACGGTCAGGCCCTCTCCCGGTTCCAGGGCTTTGGTGGTGGTAAAGACAATGTGGCTGGGGCCGTCTTGCTCCACCAGAAAATCCTGCCCCCGGGACCCGGTCGGGCCGGTATAGGCGGCATACTGACTGATGTCGGCCCCCGGCGGCAAGTCGATCACCGCTTCGGCCCGGTCAATGGGAAAAGTCCAGCCGTGTCCGGTGACGTTCCAGTAAAGCTCGTCATAATCCGGAAAAAAGCCGAGCTGGCGGTCAGTGCGATATTTGATAGTATAAGTATAGATTCCCGGCCGGAGGAAGACGTCTTTTCTGCCGATATAGATCTGCGCTCCATTGGCTGCGGATCTAACCTGGTAAGGCTCAGGCCGGCCGTTCCGGCGCACCTCCTCCACCTGGAAGCCCACCCGCACCGTGCGCCCGGATCGGTCCCGGTAGGTAGTGGGAAATTCTCGGATAATGCCCCGTTTGATCTGCCGCCGGGCGGCCCGGACCTTGATGGTCTCCGTGACCGTCAGCGAGGCATCCGGATGCACCTGCACGCGGCTCTGAAAATAAAGGATTTCCTCGGACGCGGCGTTTACCCCGCCGGTCCAGATAAACAGAACCGGGAAAAACGCCAGGATAAAGGCCGCCAATCGTCTCAGCGCAGCCACCGTCCGCCCTTCAGAAAGACACCCGGGGCACTGCGCCTTCGCCCCGGTCTTCCAACTCAAAGTATTCCACCGGCGTGAAATTAAAGTTCCGGGCCACCAGGTTGCTGGGAAAAGACTGGATGAGGATGTTTAAGTTGCGGGCCGCGCCGTTGTAATAGCGCCGGGCCATCTGCAACTGCTCCTCGATGTCGGCCAGATTTCTTTGCAGGTCCAGGAAATTCTGATTGGCCTTGAGATCGGGGTAGTTTTCCGCCACCGCGAACAGATTTCCCAGGGCGGCGGTCAGCATCCCTTCGGCCCGACCTCTCTCGCCCACCGCCTGGGTTTTGAGGCTTTGGGCCCGGCATTCGGTAACCTTCTCCAACACCTGGCGTTCGTGGCCCATGTAACCCTTCACCGCTTCCACCAGGTTGGGAATCAGGTCACTGCGCCTTTTTAACTGCACGTCAATGCCGCTCCAGGCCTCCTGCACCAGATTCCGGTTCCGCACCAGGCGGTTGTAAATCACCACCACGGCCAGGAGCAGGACCACCACCAAGGCCAAAATGCTGTAAACCAAGATCATGCTTGCCGCCTCAACTTGATTAGGGCCGGGCCCGACCCGCCGGAGCCGGACCCCGGCGCCGGGCTGCCGGGAATTATTTTGCCAGTTTCGCCAGTTTTTCCAGGTCCAGTTCTTGGGCCAGGGACTTTAAAGGCTCAATGTTCTCCAGGCCTTCCCCCTTCAGGGTCACCAGGAACCGATTCGCCACATTAAGGATAATCTCCCCTTCCTTATCTTTAAATCGGTAAGTTTCTCTGCCGCTAAAACCTTTGATCTGGATGGGGCGCAAATATTCTTCGCTGCTTTCCATTTCCACCAGTTGGGCCAGTTCCATAAAAGGCAGGGCCGAGCCCAGGCCGTCCATGATGGTAATTTCCGCCCGCTGCTTTTCTCCGGCCCGGAGCGCCACTTGGGCCTGACTCAACTGGACCGGGGCCTTGGTACTAAGGCCGCTGGGTTTTTCCGCCACTTCCCAGCCCGCCGGAGGTTTGATGTCGAGAAAACTCATCAATTGCTTGAAATGCACCGGCTCGGCTTGGGCCAGCCAGGGCGTTCCCCCCAGCAGCCACCACCCCAGCAACACCATGACCAAGAAAGTCCGACCCACCAGCTTCCGTCCCATTAATAAACCTCCTCCGGTTGTTCGGAGTTGAGGGGGGCGGGGGAAATCAGTAAGCAGAAAGCTGTGAGCAGAAAGCCGTTTCAGGAAATATCAACTTTACTGGTCACTGCTCACCGCTCGCTGTTAAAGGCCCTCCCCCCAATACCCTCTACTCCTCCTCTACCTTACCTGGCTAGGTAAAGCCGCCAGTTTTTTCAGGTCCAGTTTTTGGGCCACGGACTTCAGGATGTCAGTATTCTCCAGGCCCTCGCCTTTCAAGGTAACCAGAAACCGGTCCCCGATATTGAGGTTGATCTCTCCCCCTTTATCCGTCTTATAAGTCTCCAGACCGTTGAAGCCCAGGATTTGGACAGGCTTGGAATAGCCCTCGCCGCTTTTCAACTCCAGTGGTTGGGTATGCTTTTTGATGGGCAGGGAATCCCCCAGGCAGTCAAGAATGGCCACTTCCAGGGACTTGTTCCCCCCGGCCCGGAAGCGGACTGAGACATCCGTCATCTTGACCGGCACCTTGGTGGTGGCGCCGCTGGGCGGCTGCGCCACTTCCCAGCCGGCGGGCGGTTGGATCTCCACAAACGGCAGCAATTGCTTGAAATCGATTTGGGCGGCTGCGGGGGTCCCGAAAACCAGCACCAATCCCATCAGACTCACGATTAACCAGGGTTTTACCAACGGCCAGCGATGCATCTGGTTTCTCCTTATGACTCAAGGGTTAATGAGACCTTGCTAAGGCAAGGTCTGGGTAAGCAGGGAGAGTTGTCCCTGAGATAACCGGAACTTTGCCCAGGTCCGGGGCAATGGCGGCAAGCCGGCGGGCAGAACCGGCCAATCATGGCGGCATTCGGGGGTCGGCCATTTCACCTTGGGGGGCAATCGACTAGCTCTGTCGGACCAATTTTAGCCAGAAAGCGGTGCTGACCCCCCAGATGGCGCCAAAAAACAGCACCAACACCGGGGTCAGGTAGCCTAATTTAAAACCCAGGAAACCGGCCGGCATCTTGGGAAAGATGAACAATAACTGGACGGCGGACATACCCAGACTATAGAAAACCCCCTTGCTGTAATAAGACCAGCCCTTAACCGGCAGAAAAAACAGGAAAGCCCATAAGCCCCCCCAAATGAGGTGCTGGTAAATGAACAGAGGGGTCAAGGCCGGGGCCATTTTCACCCCCAGCTTGGCGTTGATCCCCCAGGTCCCGAAGGCCCAGGCTACGGCGCCTTTGACCAGGCCGCCGAAGCACCCGGCGGCAAAGATCAGGCTGAGGTTTTTCGGGAAACCCATGCAAGTCTCCTCCTGGATTGAGGCTAGGGCCGGTGGATTTGGGGAGATCCGGGGCTGCCGCCGGCTAAAGCCCGGGCCGCTGCTCCCGATCACTGGCCTTCCGGCAACCTGCTTTTGCCAGGGGTTCAGGTTAATTTAGATGAGAAACTATTCCCAGGCCAGGTATGCCGCCAATTCGCCGTTTGCTGATCCAGGATTTTAGAGGATTTTATCCCCCGGGCCAAGGATTTATTGCCGGCGGGCGCTTTAGGCCTGACCCTCTCTCAGTTTTTGAGTTTTCTGTTTCCTGTTTTCGGTTTTTTGTTAATGGCTTTCCAAAAACAACGGAAAACAGAAAGCGAAAAACAAAAAACTAATAAATATAAGGGATTAGAGGAGGGGGGTTGGGGGAGGAGTGTAAGTGGGCTCACCGGCCCTTAGCCCCCTCCCCCCAAATCGGTTATCCCAGGATCGCCTTCAGGTCGGCGTCCGGGGTGGTGATGGGTTTGATGTCGTAGTTCTTCACCAGGACGTCCAGGACGTTGGGGGTGATGAAGGCCGGCAGGCTGGGGCCCAGGCGGATGTCCTTGATTCCCAGATAAAGGAGGCTCAGCAGGATGGCCACCGCCTTCTGTTCGTACCAGGAGCAGATGATGGACAGGGGCAGGTCGTTGACCCCCACGTTAAAGGCGTTGGCCAGGGCCACGGCGATTTGCACCGCGGAGTAGGCGTCGTTGCACTGGCCGATGTCCAGGAGCCGGGGGATGCCGCCGATGTCCCCCAGGTCTTTATCAAAGAAGCGGAACTTGCCGCAGGCCAGGGTGAGGACGAGGCAGTCCTGGGGCACCTTCTCCACAAATTCGGTGTAGTAGTTGCGGGTGGGCTTGGCGCCGTCGCAGCCCCCCACCAGGAAGAAATGGCGGATCTGCTTGCCCTTCACCGCCTCGATCACCTTGTCGGCCACGGACAGCACCGTGTTCCGGGCAAAACCGGAGTTGACGAAGCGGCCGTTCGTATCTTCCGGAAACCCCGGCAAGGCCAGGGCCTTGTCGATAACCGGCTGGAAGTTATGGTCGGCGACGTGTTTGATGCCCGGCCAGCCCACCAGCCCCGTAGTGAAAAGATTGTCGGCATAGACCTCCGCCGGCCGTTGCAGGCAGTTGGTGGTCATGAGGATGGCCCCGGGGAACTGGGCGAACTCCTTGGTCTGGTTCTGCCAGGCCGTGCCGAAGTGGCCGTAGAAATGGGCGTATTTTTTCAGGCCCGGATACCCGTGGGTGGGAAGCATTTCGCCGTGGGTATAGACGTAAATGCCTTTGCCTTCGCTCTGCTTGAGAATTTCTTCCATATCCAAAAGATCGTGCCCGGAGACCAGGATGGCCTTGCCCTTTTTATGGCCCAGGGGGACCTGGGTGGGCACGGGGTGGCCGTAGCGCCCGGTATTGCCGGCGTCCAGGAGTTCCATGGCCCTGAGGTTGATCTCGCCGCACTTCAGGCACAGCCCCAACAAATCGTTCAGGCCCACGTCCGGGCTGGCGGTGGCGGCCAGACCCTCGTGGATGAAGGCATAGACCTTTTCGTCTTCCTGCCCCAGGATCTGGGCATGATCGGCGTAGGCGCACACCCCCTTGATGCCGAAGAGCAGGGTATGCTTTAAGGATAAAATATCCGGGTCCGCGGCGGGGTAGGACTTCAAGCCCACGGATTCGCCCTGCTGCACCATGGCCTCTTTGCCGGCTCCGGGCTGAAAAGTGGCCGGGCCGGTCGGAAAATCCCCCTTTCCGCCCGCGGCCTTAACCTTGGCTTTCAGGCCTTCCCTGAGTTCCACACAACGGTTGATCAACCGGACAAAGCGCTCCGGATCGAAGTCCACGTTGGTGAGGGTGGAAAACGCGGCCTCATTGGTGAAGACATTGACCTCCCGATCACTGACCCCCACCTTGCGGCCTTCCACAGCCACCTGGGACAACCCTTGGAGACTGTAAATCAAAAGGTCCTGCAGCGCGGCCACTTCGGGGTTCTTGCCACAGACCCCCAAAACCGTGCAACCTTCGCCCTTGGCGGCTTGCTCACATTGATAACAGAACATCCTTTTTCCCTCCCGAGATTATGAGTTTTTCTGAAGACTCCCCTGCAGTTGTCTTAACCTAGTCATCCTGCCTGGTGAATTCAAGGTAATCTTTCTTCCCCCGGGCGGCTTTGACTTAAACCAAAAAGGTTGTTTTTTTTTATTTTTTTCGAAGATGCCCTTGGTTCGGCTCTAGATTTCGTTGATATGTCGGGGAGGGGGTAAGGGGCCACGACCCTTAGCCCCCTCTCCCACAAGGCTTCGATTATGTCTTTTGCCGAGCAAAGGACATAATCGAAAAGATTTATTTCAGATAAAGAGGTCTTTAATTCCCCCGAAATCCCCGTGGCGTCCGGCAAGAAATTTGCAACGACTTCTGTCATTCCCAAGCTTTATAGGAAAATGCAGCGCCGCCGCCCCCGGCGGCGCAGAAACCGCCGAGGGCGGCGGTTCGACAATTTCATGGTTCGTGGCGAACTTCAAGTCATGATGGTTCGCTGCGAAAGACAATGGCAGCCCCATCTCTTTTTGGACCACAGTTTAAGAAGTCTTTTAAGTTTCTTAGCAACTCTGTCGAAGAAAGATATGAGGTCGTGGAAAAAATATGAAAAAGCTTAAACCCGCCATCGGCTGGGCCAGCCTGGCCTTGGGGCTGCTGCTGCTTCTGGGGCCGGGGGTCACCGCGGCTCTGGCCAACGGCGAATCCAAAGCCCCGGCGAAACCGCGACAATTGAAGGATTATGATCTGTTTCTAGGGGAACTGCACAGCGCCGGGGCCCTTAAATTTTATGAAACCACTGAAGAAATTCTGCGTTTAGGGCAATTCGAACGGGCTCTCCTCCGTTATCGCTTTCTCAAGGGCGCGGTGAGCGGGCAGAGCATGTATGCCCCTATGGTGGCTTCCATTAACCAGCGCCTGCGCTTTTTGCAGGAGCAGATGCACCTTACCGCGGCTGATATCGCCCCGGCCAGACGACCCAAGAAAAGAAGAGTACGCCGCAAAGTGGCCCAAAAGCCGCCACCGCCGGTGGAAGCCAAGCCTCCCGCCACCCCGGAGCCAGGTAAACCGGAAGGCGCCCCCCCGGCGGCTGCCCCACCGGGCCAGGTAATCCCCGGCGCCCCGGGGGTTACTCCGGCCAAACCCCCGGAAGCGCCCCCAACCGCGCCTCCCACAGTTGAAGAACCCAAAGCGGCTCCCGGAGCCGAAGAGACCCCCCAGGCCAAGGAAGAAAAAGAAGCCAAACCGAAGCCGCGGCCCAGCTTGTGGCAAAGAATCAAGAAACGCCTCTATTTTTGGAAGAAAAAAGAGAAGAAACCGGAAAAAGAATCGGAAAAATCTGAGTAGGGGGAAAATTTTTCCGGTCCGGGACAAAGGAGGAGAGAAATGGAGACTTTGGGTCTGGTCCTGGTAGTGTTCTTCTTGCTGTCGGCCTTACTGCTCTTTTGGGCCGCGTTTGCCATCCAACGGGAACTGGTGGAAGACGCCATCCTAAGCGTGGGCTTTGCCATCTTCTCCCTGGGCCTGTGCCAGATCCTGAAATTCGGCTGGCTCCAAGGCCTCAGCCTCCCCGCCCTATTCTTCCTGACCCGCTGACCCCTAGGGAGAGGCTGGGAAAATCTTTTTGGGGGAGGGGGCTAAGGGCCACAGGCCCTTACCCCCTCCCCCAAACCCCCTCC
>JBFLZI010000139.1:0-8058 GCA_040756315.1 Thermodesulfobacteriota bacterium
GCTTAATACCATTTTCATTTTGGAGAGAGACAAATATCGTAGCGGGAAAGCGAAGCGCATCCCGCCTTTCTTTAGTATTATGCCCTTCCTAGACTTCGAACGATTATCATTTTCTGCCCAGGCGAATAAATTGCGGCATAAGTGAGGTCAAACCAGAATTGCCGAAGGCGGGATGCGCTGCGCTTTCCCGCCCTACATCTACAGCAAATTTTTTACCGAAAACTGAAAACGGCCTCAACAGGAGGAAAAATCTGCCCAGGGGAAAAGGGAGGGATGGGTCGGGGGTGGATATTTTCTGGGCCGCCGCCACCCCGAGTCCGGGTATGGTAATTGCAAATTGAGATTTCTGCCGGCCTACTCAGGGATGAAGTCGGGAGAGGGAAGCTAAACATCTTCCCCTAACGCTTTGATAAAATGGAACAAATCGGAGTTGAGGGTATGGGCCGGGGCAGCGTTAATGAGTCTCCCCGGCCTCCAGGGTAATTTAGAGGGATTTTTGCAGCCGTTGCCCCGGCTCCGTTTTTTGCTGAGGTTTCAAATCAGTTAACCAGGAGGTGGCCATGATCGCCTTGATTCCTGGTCTCCAGGAAACTTTGGCCTTCTTGCGGCCTGAATCCAAACCGCCCCAGGAAAGTTTTGCCCAAGCGCTCCAAGCTGCGACGGCGCAGGCCTCCACCCCGGCGGCCGCACCGCCCCCCCAATACGTGGTGCAGCCGGGGGATAGTCTCTGTGCCATTGCCAAAAAGTTAGGTTACGCCGACCCCATGGAGCTGGCCCGGGCAAACCACCTGGATAATCCTGATCTAATCAGAGTGGGCCAGGTGCTGAAGTTGCCCCCCAAAGAAAAAACCGAACCGGTGACGCCGGCCCCGATCCGTACCCCGGTCAAGGTTCGTTACGCCAAGAAAGGGAATCATCTGAAAGAACCTTTACTGGCGGACGCCAAGGGGGGGAAAACGGTGCTGGCCTCCTGGTATGGCAGCGAGCATCACGGCCGGATGATGGCCAACGGCCGGCCTTACGATATGTTCGCCGACACCGCGGCCCACCGTAGCATGCCTTTGGGCACCAAGCTCTGCCTGACCAATCCGGACAACGGCCGCCAGGTGGAGGTCCAGGTTACTGACAGAGGCCCCTACGTGGGTAAGCGTAGCCTGGATCTTTCTTACGGGGCCGCCCGGAAGTTGGGGGTACTGGAAGCGGGAGTGAGCCGTCTGCGCATGCGCCGGAGCTAGCGTTCACCGGTTTCCACCTGTTTCCGGAATTGGACCACCGCCTGGGGAATCAACCTTCTTAAGAACACCCCCTGATCCATGGGGGAGAGGCGGTGGTAGGCGCTATATTCCGGGTGGCCGGAGGAGAGTCGGGGCAGCTCCCGGGTAAAGGCGGCTCCCTGGACCCAAGCCTGTTGCACCAGGGAGATTAGCGGGGTTTCCTCCCCCGGTACTGCTTCCGCCCAACCCAGGCGGCGCATCACTTCGAACCGGACCCGGTCCAACAGGGCAAAGGCGTTGTCCATGATTCTCAGCTTGGTGGCCGAATCCAGGTCGTCCAAGCGGAACCGGGCCGAACCGCCTAATCCCTGCACCGCCATGATCAGGTCGAAGTAAACATAGAGATTATCCTCCCCCGGGGTGGCCAGGAAGAGCAGGGTTTGAGGACTCAAGTCTTTAAGTAAGGTCTCCGGCCCGAACTGTTCCTTAAATCGGGCCAGCCAGGTGCGGAAACCCTTGTTAGCCGCCAGTTTGCGCCGAAATCCTTCCAAATCGATAATTTCTGCCAAGGTGCTCTTCCTAGTGATGCTTTCCGGAATTTTGCCCCACCATTTTTAAGCCGTTAAAGAGATATTGCACCCCGGAGACGATGGTCAGGCCTCCGGTGAGCCAGAAACAGGCCTTCAGCCATGGCGGCGGGATGGGCCAGATTTTTCCCAGGAGCACCACCAGCACCGTGGCCAATTGCCAGGTGGTGGTCCACTTCCCCATGAGGGAGGGTTTGATGGTCAGCGGATAATCAGCCAGTTTGAGCACCGAGACTCCCAAGGCCAGGGCCACGTCCCGGCTGATCACCAACACCGTCAACCAGGGGGGCACCAGGTGAACGATACTCAGGGTGACAAAGCTGGAAGACAGGAGCAGTTTGTCCGCCAGGGGGTCCAGAATGGTGCCCAAAGGGGTTTTTTGCTGCCAATGGCGGGCGATGAGTCCGTCGGCCAGGTCGGTCACCCCGGCCAGGAGAAAGATCAGCAGGGCCTGGCGATAGCGCCCCTGAATCAAAAGGATGATGAACAGGGGGGTAAGCAGAATGCGCACCAGGGTGATCAGATTGGGAAGGGTGAGGCTGGCCCGGGAGGCAAACTGGTTAAACATAACGGTTATCTACTCTATCATAAAAAAAGGCAGAAAGACAAATCTCTGATCTAGCCGGGAGGGGGCGGGGTTAGAGGCTCTTCCGAAGGTGGGGTAATCAGGTTCTTGGAACTCAGTCCGGCTGGATAGGCACCCGGGCCGCTTTGTCTCTATGGCTGGCGAGATCCGGATGGTACCAAAAGAGGTTCCGCCCGGGTGCCCGGCTCACCTCTTGAGTGGCATACCACCGGCCCTTATGGAGGAAAGCGGCCTGGTAGCCGAAATGGCGGAGAAAATCCTGGATGGCCTCCTTACTTAGGCCCACGGCCCGCAGATTCTTTTCCTCCATTTCGATTAAGAGCAGGGGCAGGAAATCCCTGAGAGTTTTTTCAGCCCCTTGAAGCACCGCCAATTCCGCGCCCTCCACGTCGATTTTGAGGAAATCGGGCCGGGCCCAGGGCTGCTCCCGGCTGAATTGGTCCAGGGCTACGGTGCGGACGACCTCCTCCCGGGTCTGGTCATCTTTGGGATTAAAGAGATTGGCGCTGCTGTCGGCGATGTCCCCGGTGAGATAGAGGCGGGCTTCCCCCTCCTTCTGGCTCACGGCCAGATTATAGGCGCTGACATTGTTAAAGGGATTGAGGGCGATATTGTCCTCTAGGCGGGCGTAAGCTTCTTTAGCCGGCTCGAAGGCCGCCACCTTGCCTTGGGGGTGCAGGGCCTGGGCGGCCAGCAGGGTAAAATAGCCGATGTGCGCGCCGATGTCCCAGAAGGTGTCCTGGGCCGCCAGCACTTGCCGGATCAGCCGGGCTTCATATCTCTCATGATAATGTCCGTAAAAGTAGATTTTGCGCTGTTCCGGGTCGTTCAGGTCCAGCTTCATGATGAAGCCGGGGTCCAGGCGGGCGGTGACATAGCGCGCCGCCGGCATCAGGCGGGAGTGCCAGAATTCATAAAAATAAGCCTTGCCGTCCCTTAAGGGAAATTTACTCAGGTACCAGCGAAATGCCTCTCGGGCCAGATCTTTGCCCCAATTTGCCGGCATCTTATTCCGGTTCTCCATACTCGGCGGCCGTATTCCCGGAGCGTCCAGCTTCCCGGATCGGTTTATCAAAAAAGAAATCTTCCAAAAGCTCCCCCATCTCCGCCACCTGGGCCGGGTGAAACCACCGGACTTGGGGATCGGCCCTAAACCAGGTGAGCTGCCGCTTGGCGTAGCGCCGGGTGTCCCGCTTCAAGTATTCCAGGGTCTCCTCCCAGGACCACCTGCCCTCCAAAAAGGCGATGAGGTGGCGATAGCCCAGGGCCTTCAGGGGCTTCACCTCCGACGGATAGCGGCCCAGCAAATTCCGCACTTCCGTAAGCCACCCCCGGGCCAGCATGGCCTCCACCCGCAGGTCGATATGTTGGTACAATTCTTCCCTTGGCAGGAAAAGGCCCAATTTCAAGGTCAGGAAAGGAGAGTCCTGAAAACGGTGGGCCGCCTGGAGCCGGGAGAGGGGGGAGCCGCTGGCTTCGATCACCTCCAGGGCCCGAAGGATGCGGTAAGCGTCATGGGGGTGGAGGCGCTGGGCCGTGGCCGGGTCCAGGGAACCCAGACGGGCGAACAGGGGCTCCAGGCCCAGGGCGTCCAGTTCCAGGCGCAGACGCTCCCGGGGGGACCGGGTCGCCACCCCGTCGGCAAAAAGGCCGTGCAGCAGAGCCTTGATGTAAAAGCCGGTGCCTCCCACCACCAGGGGGGAAATGCCCTCCCGGTGCAGGCGGCTCAGGACGGCGCGTCCCTCCCGGCAGTAACGCGCCGCGTCATAAGGTTCGTCCGGCGGCACCACGTCCAGGAGGTGATGGGGCACCAGGGCCTGCTCCGCCGGCGTGGGTTTGGCGGTGCCGATATCCACTTCCCGATAGACCTGCAGGGAATCGGCGTTGATGATCTGGGCCCCCAGCCGGGGGGCCAGTTTTAAGGCCACCCCGGTCTTGCCCACGCCGGTGGGACCCAGCAGAATGGCGACCCGGGGCCGTTGCATGGTCTAACCCCGGGGCCGCCGGAAACTCTGGCGGATGTCGCTATAAGGGATCAAACGCCACAAGGGACGGCCGTGGGGGCAATGGGAGGAGACGGCCAGCCCGTCCAGTTGCGTAAGCAAGGCCTGGATCTGCTCCCGGCTCAGCCGCTCCCCGGCCTTAATGGCCCCGTGACAGGCCATGATCAGGCGGGCCTGTTCCTGGACCCCCGGGGCGGGGGAGGAACTCTTTAGCGGAGACAGGGCCTCCACCGTCTCCAGGACCACGGCCTCCAGGTCGGCCTGCCCCAGGCAGGCCGGCACCGAGAGCAGCCGGAAACTGGCCCCCCCGAAGGGCTCCAACTCCAAGCCCGCCTGGGCCAGGACCGGCAGATTATCCCGGACCCAATCCGCCTGCCGGGGATTCACCTCCACCACCAGAGGGAATAAGAGGGGCTGCCTGGGGGCGGCGGCCTCCGGGGATTGGAGGAATTCGTAGAGCACCCGTTCGTGCGCGGCGTGCTGGTCGATGAGCACCAGGCCCTCCCCTCCCTGGGCCAGGATGTAGGTATGGTCCAACTGGCCGATGACCAGCAGGTCCTGGAATCGCCAGGACCGGGTCAGCAAGGGCCGGGCCGGGGCGGTCGCCTCCGGGGCCGGGGGCAAGGGGAACCTGGGCGGGGCGGCCGGTTGGGGCATCCCGGCCCCCACCTCCTGGGCCACGGCCAGGGACGCGGGCTGCCAGGTGAGAGTATAGCTGGGGGACTCACCGGTCAAAGGAACCAGGGCCTGCTTGAGGGCGCTCACCAGAAGGGGGTAGAGGCGGCCCGGCTCCTGAAAGCGGATTTCCGCCTTGGTGGGATGCACGTTCACGTCCACCTGCTCCGGGGGCAGGGTCAAGAGGACTACGGCCGCGGGATGCCGGCCCCGGGGCAGGAGACCCTGATAGACCTCTTTTAAAACGGCGGGGAGGAGGCGGTCCTGCACCGCCCGATGATTCACCAAAAGCAGTTGAAAGCGGCTGCTGGCCACGGAAAAGTCCGGGGCGGAGATGAAACCGGCGACCTGCACCAGTCCGCCGGCCCCGTTACAGGGCAGCAGGTGCCCGGCCATTTCCGGGCCGTAGAGGGCGGCTACCCGCTCCAGCAGGCTTTGGGGGCCGGGCGCGGCCACCAGGGTCTTCTGGGGGGTCTTCAGAAGAAAATGCACCTCCGGGTAGCCCAGGGCCAGGTGCCGGAAGACTTCGGCGATGTAGGCCTGCTCCGTCTCCCGGCTCTTTAAAAATTTGCGCCGAACCGGCGTGTTAAAAAACAGGTCCTCCACCGTCACCTGGGTGCCGGGGGGCGCGGCCCAGGGGGAGGATTCCTTCACGTCCCCGGCCAGGGCCACCAGGCGCCAGCCCGAACCGGTCTCCGGGGTGCGGGTGATGAGTTCCAGGCGGGAGACCGCGGCGATGCTGGGGAGGGCCTCGCCCCGGAAACCCAGGGTGGTGATGCTGAGGAGGTCCTCTTCCCGTTTGATCTTGCTGGTGGCGTGGCGCTTCAGGCTCAAAGGGGCTTCTTCCGGGCGCATGCCGAAACCGTCGTCCACCACCCGGAGGCGCCGGCGCCCCCCTTCCTCAATTTCCACAGTAATGCTTTGGGCACCGGCGTCCAGGGCGTTTTCCACCAATTCCTTCACCACCGCCGCGGGCCGGGTGATCACCTCCCCGGCGGCGATCTGGGCGGCGGTCTTCGGGTCCAGGATCTGGATGCGGCCCATGATACCCCTTTACTTGGCAGACCACTTGGTTTATGATTTTTCCCAAGGAGGGCTGTGCACCGGTTCTTCTTGCCCGCCCCGCCGGTCATGGAATTGGCCTTCTTCTGGTCGGCGGGGATTTTTATTAGGGGTCAGGGACCAGTAATCAGTAATCAGTGATCAGTGATCAGCTTAATAATAATTAACTAAGTCGAACTTTGCTAGTCTGTCAGGCTGCCGTTTACGAAATAGTCAGCAAAACTGACACCTGACACCTAACCCCTGACGCCTGGCACTTTCACTATAGCAGAAAATCTCCTGTTCAGGGAGGCCCTGAAGTGAGCCGAAACAAAGAAGCCGCCCCGGCCGTGTCCCCCCGGGAGGAACTCGTCCTGAAGGTGGCCAAGGAGATCGTGGTCAAATTCATTGAAGTGGGCCGCCTGTCCCCGGCCTCTTTCCCGGAAACCTTTAAGATGGTCCTGGAATCCGTGCGCCAATCCCTCAAACCTTAAGGACAGCCAGCCCATGCGTCGCAGCGGGGGTCGTCAGGCGGATGAACTGAGGCCGGTCACCATCGCGCCGGGGTACCTGGATTTTGCCGACGGTTCGGCCCTGGTCACCTGGGGGCGCACCCAGGTGCTCTGCGCCGCTTCCATCCTGGAACAGGTGCCCCCTTTCCGCCAGGGCAGCGGCGGGGGTTGGGTCACTGCCGAATACGCCATGCTGCCCCGGTCCACCTTTACCCGGCAGAACCGGGAGGGAGTGACCGGGCGGGTGCGGGGGCGGTCCCAGGAGATCCAGCGCCTCATCGGCCGCTCCTTAAGGGCTGTGGCGGACCTGAAGGCCCTGGGGGAGCGCACCGTCATCCTGGACTGCGACGTCCTCCAGGCGGACGGCGGCACCCGGGCCGCGGCCGTTACCGGGGCCTTCGTGGCCTTATGCCTGGCCCTGGAGAACCTGCGCTTAAAAGAAGTGCTGGAGGCCGTGCCGGTGCGGGATCAGGTGGTGGCCGTGAGCGCCGGACTGGTGGGGGGACGCCTCCTTCTGGACCTGGACTATGACGAGGACTCCCAGGCCGCGGTGGACGCCAACTTCATTGCCACCGGGCGGGGGGATTTGGTGGAAGTGCAGGCCTCCGGAGAGTCGGGGCCTTTTCCGGTGGCCCAACTCCTGGAGATGCTTAACCTGGCCCGGAAAGGTTTTACGGAGATCGCCCGGCAACAGGAAGAGGCCCTGAAAGGATGGCTCCCGCTACCCTGGTAATGGCTACCCGGAACGCCGGCAAAGTCCGGGAACTGGCGGCCCTGTTGGGTGATCTGGACATCCGTCTTCTGAGCCTGGTGGACTTTCCGGAATTGCCCGAGATCCCCGAAGAGGGGGCCACCTTTGCCGAAAACGCCGCGACCAAGGCCAGGGAAGTGGCCCGCTTGACCGGTCTGCCGGCCCTGGCCGACGACTCCGGCCTGGAGGTAGAAGCCTTGGGAGGCCGCCCCGGGGTCTTTTCGGCCCGCTATGCTATGGAGCGCACCGCGCCCCGAGCGCCCACTGATGAAGATAACTGGCGGAAATTGCTGGATGAATTAAAAGACGTGCCCCAGGACCAGCGCCGGGCCCGGTTTGTCTGCGACATCGCCCTGGCCCTGCCGGAGGGCCGCCTGCTCCGGGCCCACGGGGAATGCCGGGGCTATATCGCCCTGGAACCCCGGGGACATCAGGGGTTCGGCTATGACCCGGTCTTCTGGGTGCCGGAGTTTGAGGCCACCATGGCGGAACTGGCCCCGGAAATCAAAAACCGCATCAGCCACCGGGCCAAGGCTCTAACGGCCTTAAAGGAACTCATCGCCTCTTTGCGAGAGGAGCAAGAAATTTGAGGGGAGGACCGGGGGTTACAATCCGCCCTCCCCTCAAACTCCCCTCCCAACCCCCTATAGGGGATTGGGGGTGGGGGGGGTTAGGGGAGGGGGCAGGGG
>JBFLZI010000140.1:0-7960 GCA_040756315.1 Thermodesulfobacteriota bacterium
GGGGGAGGGCAGGGACCTGAGGTCCCTGGCCCTCCCCCCACAACTCTATCAGACCACATCCGCTTTAATGAGGTTGGTGGTGCCCCGGGTGCCGATGGGGGTGCCGGCGGTGATTACCACTTTTTTACCGGGTTTCAGCCAGCCGGCTTTCAGGGTTTCTTCTTTCATCACTTCCACCATATGGTCGGTGTCCCGGAGTTGGGGCACCAGGAGGGCGAAGACGCCCCAGGAGAGGGAGAGGCGGCGCCAGGTTTCCGGGCGTTGGGTGATGCCGATGATGGGCGCCCTGGGTCGGAAGCGGCTGATGAGGCGGGCGGTGCTGCCGTAGTCGGTGCTGGTGAGGATAGCGGCCGCGTCTAAATCCCGGGCCATCTCCGCGGCGGCATAGCTGATGGCCTCGGAGATTTCCTGGCGGGGCAGGTGGGCCCTTTCGCTGAGCCAGCGGGCGTGCGGAAAGTGTTCCTCGGTGGCCCGGCTGATATGGTCCAGGAACCGGACCGCGTCCACCGGATATTGGCCCATGGCGGTCTCCTCGGAGAGCATCACCGCGTCGGTGCCGTCCAGGATGGCGTTGGCCACGTCGGTGGCTTCGGCCCGGGTAGGCCGGGGTTGGTTCACCATGGAGAGGAGCATCTGGGTGGCGGTGATCACCGGCTTGCCCACCCGGTTGGCCGCGGCGATGAGGTGTTTTTGGATAAAGGGGACCTTCTCCAGGGCCACTTCCAGTCCCAGGTCGCCCCGGGCGACCATCAGGCCGTCGGCTTCGTGGAGGATTTCTTCCAGGTGGTTTAGGGCTTCATGTTTTTCGATCTTGGCGATGATGGGGATGTCGGCCCCCAGGTCTTGCAGGAACTCTTTGACGGCGCTGACCTCTTGGGCCTGGCGCACGTAGGACAGGGCAATGAAGTCCACTCCCAGTTCCACTCCGAAGCGGAGGTCCTCCCGGTCTTTGGGGGTGAAGGCCGGGATGGACAGGGAATGTCTGGGGAAATTGAGGCCGGCATGGGAGCGCAGGACCCCGCCCACCCGCACCTCGCATTGCAAGGCGTCGGCCGACTTATCGGCCACGGTTAATTCGATATGACCGTCTCCCAGGAGGATGGGGGCTCCCACCGGGGTTTCGGAGATGATTTCCGGATAATCCACCTCCACGGCATCAGTCTGGCCGGGCCGGAGGGTGGTGGTCAGGGTGAGGGTCTGCCCCTTGGTGAGGTTAATCTGGCCTCCCGGCAGTTCCTGGAGGCGCATCTTCGGGCCGGCCAGGTCCTGGAGGATGGCCACCGGCTTTCCCTGGGTGTCAGAAAAATGACGCACCTCTCTGATCCAGGCAGCGTGGTCTTCTCGAGTTCCGTGGGAGAAGTTGAGACGGGCCACATCCATGCCGGCCTCCAGCAGGTGCTGAAGCACCTTGCCGTTGCAGGCCGGCCCCAGGGTGCAGACGATCTTGGTGCGCCGTTTCTTCCTCAAACTGAACACAGTCTCATCCTTTCTCTCCGAATTCGGACAGTATAACTATCTCAGTTAATTGGCAAAAAGTCCACCCGTCTCTGGAGGCGGTCCAGGGATTTTTACCGGCCCGGAAGGCGACGCTCTGATCTTAAAAAATTTTTTAAGTTGGTTATTAAAGAGTATAATTTTAGTAAAAAGTTTGAGAAGAAGATTGACTAAATGGTTAGGCATGCTTATTGCATAAATTGTACATCGAAGCACAAAGAGGGGGGAAAGAAAATGCCTATTTACGAATACCAATGTATGGATTGCGGCGGCCAAGACCAACGGGTGGCCGGCCTGGATGACCATACGGCTCTCTGTATCCAATGCGGCGGCATGATGCTGCGCCTGGATGAGGACCTTTTCCATCCTTATTTTGAAGAAGCGGCGGAGCCGGCCTCTTTAGAGAAAGCTTCCGTTTCCTGAGGCCGCCTAAGCCTCTTACTAAAGAGGATATCAAGGCTCCTTCGGCCTAAGGCCGAGGTCACTGGTTTGTATTTATCTAAGGTGACCTCGGTTTTTTATTTCCTCTGGTTTTAGCCTCATTCTGCCGGTCCCCGGACCCTTCCGGAGTGCTTCTCTTAAACTATCCGGCATGGGGTAAATTTCCCCATAGTGATGGCGAAATCTCCCCCTACCTATTACAAGGTACAGGTTATGCTGGTCTAGACTTTACCGCGAGATCGAGTCTTGGTCTTTAGGGGAACCGGAAAATCTAATAAAGTCGATACCCAAATGAATAAACCCCAGGGTTAGACAAGGTTGGCCCGGATGATTAATCCGTTTGGGTGGCGGTATAGGTAAAAATGAGGAGGCAGGTTCTACTGCCCGGCGGCCAGGGGGACCGGCCCCCGGCCGCCGGGCCGCAGCAATCTTAAACCGCCTGGACTTCTTTCAGGCCGGGCACTTCTTTCAGGAGTACGCGTTCCACCCCTTGTTTCAGGGTCACTTGGGACATGGGGCAGCCTTTACAAGCGCCGGTGAGGCGCACCTTGGCCACTCCCCCTTCGCTGACTTCCACCAACTCGATATCGCCCCCATCCCGTTGCAGAAAAGGGCGGATTTTCGTCAGGGCTTCTTCCAGGGCTTTTTTCAAGTCGTTCACATGCTCCTCCGGGAAATTAATTCAATTAAACCAATATTAACCATAGATCGTGAAATTGTAAAGGGCAAGTATCAGCAAATACTTGGGGTGAACTTGCTAACCGTTCCTAATTCCCCTATATTTAATGCGGGAGACCTCTGAGAAAACGGCTGGTGGGGGGAGGGCTTGGTCCTGGGCACAGGCTGAAATCCTGTACTATCGGCCCTCCCCCAGGGCGATCTTAAGGGCGGGTTGAGGTGGCTATGGCGGAGAAGACTTGGCGTTTTTCCTTGTGGTATCTGGTAGCGCTGATGTTGGTATTGCTGGTGCTCCAGAATTATCTTTTCGTCCGCCGGGATCTGACCATCAGTTACAGCGAATTTCGCCGCCTGGTGGAGATCAAGGGGGTGGCCGATCTGCAGATCAGCCCCGACGCCATCGTGGGCCGCCTGTTGCCCGGGGGGGTGGAGTATCTGGCCCAGGAGAGGAAAGATGCCGAGCTGCCGGAACGCCTGAAAAAGCAATTTGAAAAAGAGCCGGTCTTTTCCACGGAAAAGCTGGAAGACCGGGGCCTCATCGACCGCCTGGATAAGGCGGGCATAAAATACCGGGCCAAGCCGGACAAGACCTGGCTCACCGGGCTCTTGTCCTGGGTGTTGCCCACCCTCCTTTTGGTGGCGATCTGGGTCTATTTTTTCCGCAAAATCGGCACCGGCACCGGGGGTCTGATGTCCATCGGCAAAAGCAAGGCCCGGGTCTATGTGGAAGACGAAGCCCGGGCCAGCTTTCAGGATGTGGCCGGGGTGGAGGAAGCGGAAGAGGAGCTAAAAGAGATCATCGAATTCTTAAAGAATCCCGCCAAATTTCAAGTTCTGGGGGGCAAGATCCCCAAAGGCGTTTTATTGGTGGGGCCGCCGGGCACCGGCAAGACCTTGCTGGCCCGGGCCGTGGCCGGAGAGGCCGGCGTGCCTTTCTTGAACCTCACCGGCTCCGATTTTGTGGAGATGTTTGTGGGGGTGGGCGCCGCCCGGGTGAGAGACCTCTTCGCCCAGGCCCAGGAAAAGGCCCCCTGCATCATCTTCATCGATGAGTTGGACGCCCTGGGCAAGGCCCGGGGCTTAAGCCCCCTGGCCGGTCACGAAGAGCGGGAAAACACCTTGAATCAATTGCTCTCGGAAATGGACGGTTTTGACACCCGGAAGGGGGTGATCATCATGGCGGCCACCAACCGGCCGGAAATCCTGGACCCGGCCCTGATCCGCCCGGGACGCTTCGACCGCCAGATCCTGGTGGACCGCCCCAGCCTCAAAGGCCGGGAAGAGATCCTCAAGATTCATACCCGGAACGTTAAACTGGCCCCGGACGTGGACCTGGCCGTGCTGGCGGCCCGCACCCCCGGCATGGTGGGCTCGGATTTGGCCAACATCGTCAACGAAGCCGCGCTCTTAGCCGCGCGCCGGGACAAAGGCGCGGTAGAAATGAGCGATTTCGAGGAGGCCATCGACCGGGTCATCGCCGGCCTGGAAAAGCGCAACCGCCTGATGAACCCCCGGGAAAAGGAGATCGTCGCCTACCATGAAACCGGCCACGCCCTGGTGGCCGAAGCCCTGCCCAATGTGGACCCGGTGCACCGGGTGTCCATCATTCCCCGGGGCATCGGCTCCTTGGGCTACACCATGCAACTGCCCACCGAAGACCGCTATCTCATGACCCGGAGCGAACTGGAGGACCGCATGGCGGTGATGCTGGGGGGCCGGGTGGCGGAAGAATTGCACTTCCAGGAGATTTCCACCGGGGCCCAGAACGACCTCTACCGGGCCACGGATATCGCCCGCTCCATGGTCCGGGAATACGGCATGAGCGAACGCCTGGGCCCCATGACCTTTGAGCGGGAACGGCGCCCCCTCTTTCTGGATACGGTCATGCCCCCGGCCAGCAAAGACTATAGCGAAGCCACGGCCCAGGAGATCGACCGGGAGGTGAGCAGCCTGGTGGATAAGGCCTACCACCGGGCCAAGGAGATCCTGGAAAGCCGCCGACCCACCCTGGAAAGAGTGGCCAAGGTCCTCCTGGAAAAAGAAGTTCTGGAAGGCGACGACCTCCGCCGCCTGTTAAACGAGGGAGGGGAAAAGAGTTGAGGGGGGGGGGGGGGGGCCCCCCCGCCCCCCCCCCCCCCCCCCCCACCTTACCACTTCCCCCACAAGATCAACCCGCCGATGAGGATGAAAGCCAGGCCGGCGGCTTTCTTCAGGTAGGCTTCCGGCACCCATTGGGTCAATAAGCCCCCCAGAGTCACTCCCAGGATAGTGGCCAGGAAGAGGGCCGAGCAGGCCCCGGCCAGGACCGCCAAAGGGGCCCGGGTTTCCGCGGTCATACTGAGCGCGGCCAGTTGGGTCTTGTCCCCCATTTCCGCCAGAAAAATCGTTCCGAAAGTCACCCAAAAGACCTGCCAGTTCATTGGAGTTCCTCCTTTTGATCACAGAAGAGAATGAGGCAATGGCGGGATTTTTTCGAAGAAATGCGGCTTTAAGCAGACCCCAGGTTCATTTCTCCGGGAGTTTGGGTAAACGGTAAGCGCTGCCCTCCCGGGCGCCGTCCACCTCCAGGTCCCCCCTTAAAGTGGCCGCCAATTCCCGGGCCCGGGCAATGATCTCCCCCACCTGGGAATCGGTGCGGCTGGGGTCATGGTGGGTCAAAAGCAGGCTCCCGGCCCCGGCCTGGGCGGCCAGGTGCACCGCCTCCTCATAAGAGGAATGGCCCCAACCCCGGCGTTGGGGGAGTTCCTCCGGGAGGTATTGGGCATCGTGGATCAACAGGTCGCAGCCCTGGCAGAATTCCACGAATTCGGGAAAACGCTGTTCCTGGGCCGTCCCCAATTCATTGTCGGTAATGAAGACCAGGGAGGAATTCCCTTCCTGCAGGCGGAACCCCAGCCCTCCTTGGGGGTGATTCAGGCTGACGGCGGAGATGTGCGCGCCGTCCAAATCCACCGGACCGTGGGCCATTTGGGGATTGAAATGTATCTTTGCCTGGAGTTGATGGAAAGCCACCGGGAAAAAGCCGTTACCCAGATGGTTGTCAAAGATGCGGGTCAGGGACTGGAAGGCCCGGACCCAGCCTTCCACCATGATCTCTGTCTCCTTTTGGTAGATGGGTTCAAAAAAGGGGATGCCCAGGAGATGATCCCAATGACCGTGGGTGAGGAGGAGATGGAGGAAAAGAGGGCGTCCTTCCTCCTTAAGTTTTTGTCCCAAGAGGCGGAAGCCGGTGCCGCCGTCAATGACCAACCGACGTCCCGAAGACAGGACCACTTCCACGCAAGTAGTGTTGCCGCCGAATTCCAGGGTATGAGGGCCGGGAGCTGGGATTGAGCCCCGGGTCCCCCAAAAATGAATTTCCATACCCCATCCTTTGCCAGGGATGTTGGTGCCGGGGACCAGATACCTGCAGATCCGCTCCCTCGCGCCAGTCTCAACGTTAAGCCCCATCAGGGATCGACCAGGAAATTTCCTGGTAAGAAGAAGACAGGGGCGGGTCAGCCCCTCCTTTCACTACTATCATAGGAAGTCTGTAATTTCCATCGGTATCTTTGCCATTTTTAAATAGGCGTCGGCCAGGCCGAAGCAGCCGGTAAGCATCATATCACCCCCGGGTGCGGCGAACACCCCGGGCCAGCCTTGGGCCAGGCGCCGCCGGGGACCGGTGACGACGGTAAAAGAAAAGGGGCGCCCGGGGGGATAACCGGGGGTAATGGCGCAGCCGTGGCCGTGATCGTCAAAGACCTCCTGATGGGTGAGCTCCCCCGCCTGAAAGCGGCCCAGATGATCAAATAACTTGGCCGGGGTTAACAGCCCGGTATGGTGTTCATAGATGCCGAAGAGACGCTCCCCTTGCACCAGGGCCGCAAAAGTATGGGCATTCCCCAGATTCACCACCATGAGGCCTTCCTCCCGGTGCTGCCGGGCCTGGGGGTCTAGCAGCGCGCCCCACACCCCGGCGGCGCAGGTATCCATGAGCAAGACCCTGGGCAAGGCTTCGGCCACTGCCGCCATGCGGGTTAAATAAGCGGGGGGCTGCCGGTAGGCCAGGTCCTGAAGCCGCCCTCCCTGGGCCAGAAACTCCTGCCAATGCTGGAACCGGAAGGTGCGGTTGCTGCCCTTGGGGTTATGGCCGTGATCCTGGACGGCCACGGCAAAATGGTGGGGAAAGGGAATCTCCAAAGGCCTGAGCAGGGCAGGCCAGCCTTTGGGGTCCAGGTCCCCCAGGACCAGTTCCACCGCGTCCGGGGGGGCGCTTTCCGTTAAGACCACCCCCCATTTTTTCACGGTCCCCAAATCATCGTTAAAGGTCAGGGCCGCCGCCGGGGTGGCGGAGACCGGCAGGCCCGCGGCCAGATGCCGGCGCAGGGCCCGGGTTACGGCCCCCCCTCCCATTAAGCGGCCTTTAAAGAAGACCGGCTGCCTTTGGGCCGTCAGTCGGGCCAGGCGGCGGGCGAAAATCTGGGTGGGAGCCGGCAGCACCATTTTAACGGCATTTTCCACTGCCTGACCCGGCTCCCACAGGAAGAGGTCCTGGGTGCCGCCGCCCACGTCCAGGGCCAGGAGGGGGCTGTCAAGCATCATCGCCCTCCCAGGCGGCGGCAGTGTCCAGCACTATCCGGGCTGCCAGTTCCCGGCCCCGGCGGAAGCGGCCCTGGCGGTAGCCGGGACGCCACCTCAAATCGCCCAGCTCATCTGATACCACCAGGAGCCCGGCCACCGGGATTCCCCGAAACCGCCCCACCGTGAACAAGGCCCCTAACTCCAAATCCACCCCTAAAATACCCTGGGATTGGTAATGCCGCACCAACTCCGCGGTCTCCCGGTAGAAGGCGTCGGTGGTCCAAATGGGGCCTTTCTGCCAGTTGGCCTCCCCGGCCTTTAGATGATCCTCCAACAAACCTGACAGAACTTTATCCGGCCGGGCTTCACCCTCCTTGAGGCTATAATGGGGCGAGGTGCCGTCCCCACACACCGCCCCGGCGGGCAAGACCAGGGCGCCGATCTTGAGGCGGGGCTGCAAGGAACCGCACCACCCCAGAGCCAATACCAGGCGCGCGCCCAAGACGATGAGCTTCTCCAGCACCATTACCGCATAAGGCGCGCCCACCGCGGGAGCCACAACGGTGAGGGGCCGCCCCTGCCAGCTCCCCTCCCGAAAAGCGCAATCCCAGAGATAACGAGGCTGCCCCCGAGCACCTACTAAGCGACAAAGATAATGATAATCAGACCGGGCAAACGTAAGAACCACCCGCCCCGGAACTCCCTCCTCCCCCACCTCCCGGGTGGGATTGATGATGGCTGAGGATGGGTTGTTGTGGGGGGAGGGCCAGGGACCTGAGGTCCC
>JBFLZI010000141.1:0-7944 GCA_040756315.1 Thermodesulfobacteriota bacterium
CAGGGGCCTGCGGCCCCTGGCCCCCTCCCCCCACCTCCTCTAACCGGCGCTATACTGGTTGGGGGGAGGAGTCGGCGTTTGGGGCGGGACAAGGCCACCCTGGAGTTGGCCGGGAGGCCCCTGGCCTTATGGGTGGCCGCGGCTTTGGCCCCGGTGGTCTCGGAACTCTGGCTCGTCACCAGTCAGCCTGAGGTGCATTTAGCCTTGGGGCTGCCCCTGGTTACCGATCTTTATCCCCAGCAGGGGCCGTTGGGGGGGCTGTTGACCGCGCTCTTCTATGCCCGGGCTCCCTGGGTCCTGGTGGCCGCGGCGGACACCCCTTTCCTGGCCCCGGCCTTGGTGGCCGCCCTGGCCGGCCACGTCGGGAAGACTGCGCCCGGGGCTTGGGTATGCTCCTCGGCCCGGGGTCGGGAACCTTTTCCCGGGCTTTATGCGACAGGGCTGCTGCCGCGTCTCTCTGAGTCTTTGAAAAAAGAGCGCTCCTTCCAGGCCTTTTTGGAAAAGAGCCGGGCCCGGGTAATACCGCCGGAAAAAGTCGCTGCCTGGGACCCCCAGGGCCTGAGTTTCATCAATTTAAACACGCCGGCGGAAGTGGCCCGGGCGGTTAAACTGGCCGAGGCCCACCTCCATCCCGAAGCTCCGCTGGCCCCCTGTCCCGGCCTGCCTCCCGCAACATAAATAGCCATTGACAACTAGCCGGTATTTGAATATAAAAACCCCGAACGGTCCCATCGTCTAGCGGCCTAGGATACTGCCCTCTCACGGCAGAGACACGGGTTCGAGTCCCGTTGGGACTACCATACTTTCATATAACCAGCCGATATACCTACAAAATAGGGTTTATTACCGGGAAACGTTCCCCGGTAAGCCCTGCCGCCAGTAGCGCTTTCCCATCCGTTCGGGTCAGATTCGGCACAAAGCGGTTATACTTCTCCAGGGTCACCACCGGGCTCTGGTGCCCCAACATCTTCGCCACCCAGAAGGAAGAAGCACCAGCTTCTTATCCCCGACTGACCAGAGCTCGGGCGGCGATCAGACCGGTGGCTGAGGCCTGGATCAGGCCCCGGGTTATGCCGGCGCCATCCCCGATGATAAACAGATTCCGGATCGGGGTTTCCAGTTCCGGGCTTAGTTTCAGGCGATGGGAATAAAACTTCACTTCCACGCCGTAGAGCAAGGTGTGGCGGTTATTGATTCCTGGAGCCAGGGCATCCAGAGCCTCTAACATTTCCAGAATGTCTTTCAGGTAACGGTAGGGGAGGACGAAGCTAAGATCTCCTGGGGTGGCACTCTTGAGCGTGGGCCGGGTTAGGCAACGTTCCAGGCGGGCGGGGGTAGTGCGGCGGCCAACCTGGAGATCACCCAGACGCTGTACTAAGGCTCCCTGGCCCAAAAGGTTAGCCAGGCGGGCGATATATTGGCCGTAACTGATGGGATCATCAAAGGGCTCGGTAAAGGTGGAACTCACCAGAATGGCGAAATTGCTGTTTTCCGTTTTCCGGGAAGTATAGCTGTGGCCATTGACGGTGACCAAGCCGTCCAGATCTTCTAAAACCACCTCACCATAAGGGTTCATGCAAAAGGTGCGTACCTTGTCGTCAAAGGTGCGGGAGTAATAAATCAATTTGGCTTCGTAGGCCGCTTCGGTAAGGGGCGAAAGAACCGGGGCCGGGACTTCCACGCGCACCCCGATGTCCACCGGGCTGGGGACAGAGGGAATCGCCAGGCGACGGGCTTCTTCCCGGATCCAGGCGGCCCCAGACCGTCCCGGCGCGGCTATCACATAGCGGGTCTTCACCACCTCCCCGCCAGCTAAGGCCACCCCAGTGACGGCCCCAGCCTGCATTATGATCCGCTGGGCCCGGCATTGAGTGCGGATTTCCACGCGGCCGGTCAACCGCTCTTGCAAGCGGCTAAGAATTTTTTGGCAATTCTCCGTACCGATATGGCGCAAGCGGGTGGGGATGAAGATCATACCGGCATGCCGGGCTTTGGTTTTAAGAAGCTCCAGGGTATCCGGGTCGCCGCCATAGGTTACTGAGGGTGCTCCCAGCGATTGGTAGATGCTGTCCACTTCCTGGATCAGGGCAGTTAAGTCATCCAGGGGTAGGAGGTCGCTTAGGAAACCGCCCACCTCAGGGGAGAGGATGAGCTTGCCGTCGCTGAAGGCCCCTGCTCCACCCCAGCCGCACAGGAGACCGCCCGGTGTGTCCCGATGGCGCTCCCCGAGGTCTGGACCTTGTTCCACTAACAAGACTTTCCCCACCTCTGAGCGCTCCAGGCTGAGGGCGGCAAACAGCCCCGCTGGCCCGGCTCCAATGATGACTACCTCATATGCGGACATGGTGCCAACCTTGTATCAAAAAGCTGCCGGCAAATCCATGACAATTCGGATTCCGCCTTCAAAGGCCGAATCTCCAAGGTGACCATCACCTGGGAACAGGCTGATGGTGAATCAGAATCTCGAGGGCCTGGGGGCCGCAATTGAAAACAAGATCAAAGGCGGAAAGGTTGGCGAGGAAATCCCCCCAAAGCTGGGGGTAAACGGGGGGAATATATCTGAAGTAGCGGAGCTCAATGCCGTTTTGCTTGAAAAGATCGGTATCGAGATATTTTTTCGTCTGATTTTGGGCCAGGAAAGTTGAGGCCCCCATGGCTTTGCAGATCTCGATGAGAAGTTGGCTGGCCCTGGCCTTAATCCCTAGCTCGGATAAGCAGACCAGTCTCGTCTCAAGCTGCAGGCAGTTCATCAGGTAGCGGATAATCGTCAGGTTAAGGTCGATGAGCTTGTCAAATCTTAGCAAAAACAGTTCTTCAATGAAACTGAGATGCTCTTCCAGGTAAGGAGCATTTCCATAGGCACTCTTGAGGCTTTCCAGGTGCTTGCGGGGCCAGCGTCCCTCGTAGCAGATTCCCACCTGGTTGATAGCCTGCAACCCCAAACCCTTTTTCCAAACCGGAATGGTCAGCCACAAGGTGCCTTGATCATTCTTGAAGCGGTTTCTGCTAATCCAGGTGGTACCCTGGGGAAACTGGACTTCGTCCAGGATGATCAGGACGTCAGAGAGGAAGGCCTTGTAGAAAAAACCCGGGAAAGGACAAAAATATGGGGGATTGACGGATATAACCATGTGGCGAAAACGATCTTAATATCTCAAGTTTCGCACCAAGTAACTGAGGATAATTACTTATTATTGCTTTAAAAAGTCACTAATAAAATGGAAAAGGCTCCGGATTTGTGGTAAGTTAAGATTGCGAAACCATTAACAAAAACCACATCAAAGGAGCCTTGTCTTGCATAACAGGAAAATCGCTCTCTTTCAAGGGCAAATCGAAACGGCCCTGAAAAATTTCCGGGCTAACCTGGAACTGAGGATCAAGGACTTGTTTGCCGTGCTGCATATCCAAAGCCATCTGACCGGAGCCGGTATCCGCCAGTGCGAAGGCTTTCGCCCCGTGCATCTCTTGTTCGTCCTCACCAGCTTGGTGTTCCTGCATATCAAGACCGTCCATGACCTGCTCCATCGACCGCTTAAGTCCCTGTTTCAGGCTCAGAAAGACGCCTTCTACCGCTTCAAAAAAGCCGAATGGAGTTGGGGGCCTTTTTACCGGCGCTTCCTGGCCCTTCTGGGGCGGCGGCTTAAGTGGTCCCAAACCGCCCGGGACAACTGCCTGATCCTGGACACCTCCGCGCTCCCCAAACGGGGCAAGCGCCTGGAAAACCTGAGTTTCGTTTATGACCACTCCCAGAGGAAGGTTGTCAAGGGATATGAGCTCCTGACCTTGGGATTGCTGACGCCCCGGAATTTCTATCCCGTGAACTTCGGCCACCATTTCTCTCAAACCGCCCCGGCGGAGGCCCCAGAGGCCCAGCCTCGCAAGGCCAGGGGCGATTTGGCCCGGCGCCTGAAGGAGGCCAGGACGTTGACTAAACCGGCCCTGGCCTTGAAGATGCTTCAGAAGGCCCTGGCCCAAGGTATTTCGGCCACTTACCTGCTGGTGGATGCCTGGTTTACTTCTCCCAAATTCTGCCAGGATGTTAAAAACTTGGGCCTTCACGTCATCGGCTGCTTGAAGCGTGACCATACCCTCTATTATTGGCACGGAACCGGATATTCCCTGGACCAACTCTATCAGGTCCACAAACACCGCCTGGTCAAAAATGCGGCCTTGGGATTGGCCCTCCTCACGGTGCCGGTCACCTGCGGCAATGGCTTTAAAGGGACCATCGTCTTTACCAAAGGCTACAAAGAACCTGACCTGGAAACCCGGCCTGGCGGCAAGATCAAGGCGCCGCCGCCGTGGGCCGCCTTTTTCACCACCGACCTAGTTCAGAGTAAGTTCAGTAAGTTGGTCAGAAGCCCGTAATAGGAGGTCTCTTTGACCCCGGCGCCGGAAGCGCGGATTTCGGTAAGTTCCTTGAGGTAAGTTTCCAGGGGAGTCATCAAACCCTCACAAGGGCATTATGCCATGAGAGAGGCGGGGTTGGTTAACAAATTTTTTAGAAATGAACCTGTGTCCGGCTAGGACCTTAAAACGACGGGCTCTCGATTCTCTTTGGATTTGGATTGCCTGCGGAAAGTCTGGGAATAGTCTGGGGATATAAAGATAGGGAACTTCTTCGCTACTACTTATTGGAAGTATCCATTTTAAACTGGTGAAGGCGGCAAAAATCGAAACCCTGCACTCATTGACTTTCTGCGTATAATGATCTAAGTTTAAATTTTATTTCATCGTCAAATTTTCGGAAAATTTCACTCTAGGTTCAGAGGGCCTTCTGTCCAAGCCCTCGAAATTATTAGGCATGTAGATGCCAGTCTTACGTGAAATAGTCCCGTTGGGACTACCACCAGCCTTAATGATTCAATTTATCACCATATTTTCATTTTAAGCCGTAAGGCTCTTTCCGACAGATTACAGGTGGAAATGGATAATAAGGCTTAACTCCCTAATGCCTTCTTTGAAGCCTTACCTGCAACTGGCCCGCCCCCATCAGTATTTCAAAAACGCCTTTGTCTGGCTCCCCCTCTTCTTCGGCTACAAGTTGCTGGATCCCCAGGCAGTCTGGCTGACCTTTGGGGCTTTTCTGGCCTTCTGTCTGGCCGCCAGCAGCGTTTATATCTTTAATGATCTCAAGGACATCAGCGAAGACCGGCAGCACCCGGTAAAGAGGGCGCGGCCTCTGGCCAGCGGCGCGGTAAGGCCGGGCCAGGCCGTTGTCTTCTCAACTGTGTTGTTAGCCCTCTCCCTGGCCATAGTGCTGGCGTTTTTGCCTCCCTCCATCTTTCTCATCCTGGCGGCCTATCTGGTTCTCAATACGGTCTATTCCCTGTTTTTAAAGCATCGGGCTATTATTGACGTGTTCTGTATCGCTGTGGGGTTTGTCCTCAGGATTTTCGCCGGCGGCGTGGCGGCCGGGGTGCCGGTCAGCCACTGGCTGGTAATTATGACCTTTCTTTTGGCCCTGTTCCTAGCTCTGGCCAAACGCCGGGACGACCTGATGCTGCTGGCCCAGGGGCACCATACCCGCCGGAGCCTGGACGGCTATAGCCTGGAATTCATTCAGACCGGCATGGCCGTCATGGCCGCGGTGATCATCGTGGCCTATATCCTCTATACCGTCTCCCCGGAAACTATCAGCAAACATGGCACGGACCAACTATACCTCACCAGTTTTTGGGTCATCGTGGGGCTGTTGCGCTATTTGCAGATTACCTTGGTGGAAGAGAAGAGCGGCTCCCCCACGGAGATCCTGGTCAGGGACCGTTTCCTCCAGGCGATCATTTTTTTATGGCTGTTGTGCTTCTTTCTCTCCTTTTATGTCTTTGGTCATTGACCGGATGAATCCCTCATGCTTCTGACCGGTTGGGGCAGGTACCCCCGGATCCAGGCCCGGGGAAGGTCCTTTGAGACCCTGGAGCAGGCGCAGAAATACCTGCAGGGGCCGGAGGAGATGATTGTCCACGGCCTGGGCCGCAGCTACGGCGACAGTGCTTTAAATGACCGGGTGCTCTTTACCCGGCGCTTCAACAAGATCTTGCACTTCGACCCGGAGGGCGGCCTCCTTACCTGTGAAAGCGGCTTCACCCTGGCGGAACTGCTCCAGGTCTTCCTACCCCGGGGTTGGTTTCTGCCGGTGACCCCGGGAACCAAGTTCGTTACCGTGGGGGGGGCCATCGCCAGCGACATCCACGGCAAGAACCACCACCAGGCCGGTTGTTTCAGCGAATACGTGGATTCCCTGGACCTGCTGCTTCCCCAGGGTGAGGTGGTCCGCGTCAGCCCCAAGGAAAACCGCCCCCTCTTCCTGGCCACTTGCGGGGGCATGGGCCTGACCGGGGTCATTTTGCAGGCCACGCTGCGGCTGAAGCCGGTAAAAAGCGCCCTGATCCGGGAGACGGTGATCCGCTGCGCCGACCTGGCCGAAGTCTTCCGGCGCATCGAAGCAAACCGGGCCGCTACCTACTCCGTGGCCTGGATCGACTGCCTGGCCCCGGAGGGGCAGTTGGGCCGCTCCCTGTTGAGGTTAGGGGAGCATGCCGAGACGGGGCGTTTGCACCGGGCCGCCGAGAAAAACTTCTCCATTCCCCTGGAACTTCCCTCTTTCTGCCTGAACCGCTATGCCATTAAGATCTTTAACCGTCTTTACTATCAAAAGGGAGGCGATCTGGTAGCCGGCAGGCTGGTGCCATTGGACGATTTCTTCTTTCCCCTGGACCGGATCGGCCACTGGAACCGGATGTATGGCCGCCGGGGGTTCACCCAGTATCAGTTGGCCCTGCCTAAGGCAGCCAGCTTTGCCGGCCTTAGGGAAATTCTCCGAAGATTGGCCGCGGCGGGGATGGGGTCATTTTTAGGGGTGTTGAAACTGCTGGGCCGGCAGAATGACAATTATCTGTCTTTTCCCCTGGAAGGCTACACTCTGGCAGTGGACCTGAAGATCGACGGAAAACTGTTTCCCTTTCTCGACGAACTGGACCGCGTCGTCCTGGATCACGGAGGGCGTCTCTATCTCACCAAAGACGTACGCATGTCCGGGGAGACTTTCCGCCGGGGCTATCCCCGCTGGGAGCAGTTCGCCGGGTTACGGGAGAAGATGGGCTTGAAGCGCAAGTACAATTCCTTACAATCCAAGCGGTTGGGAGTCTGACCATGTACCTGCTGATCTTAGGGGCCAACTCCGAGGTGGCCCAGGCCCTGGCCGGAAAATTCGCCCAAGACGAAGGGGCCCACCTCTATCTGGCCTCCCGGGACCTTAAGGTTCTGGCCAAAAAAGCCGGGGACCTGGAGATCCGTTACCGGGTGAAAGCCGAACCCCTTTTCTTTGACGCCACTGATTACGCCTCCCACGCGGCTTTCTACCGGGGCCTCAACCCGCCCCCGGACGGCGTGGTCCTGGCCTTCGGTTATCTGGGAGACCAACAACAGGCCCAGGAGGACTTTCAGGAAGCAAAAAGGATCATCGACATCAATTTCCTGGGCGCGGTAAGCATCCTGGAAATTATCGCCGCTGATTTCGCCCGGCGGGGCCACGGCTTCATTATCGGCATAAGTTCCGTGGCCGGGGAAAGGGGCCGGCAGAGCAATTACATCTATGGCGCGGCCAAAGGGGCGCTGTCCATCTATTTAAGCGGCCTGCGCCAACGCCTCAGCCCCCGGGGGGTGCGGGTCCTCACGGTGCTCCCCGGCTTCGTCCAGACCAAGATGACGGAACACCTGGATTTGCCGGCAAAACTGATGGCCACCCCGGAAGAAGCGGCCCAGGACATCTTCCAGTCTTACCGCCGGGGCAAGGAAATTACCTACACCAAATGGTTCTGGAAATGGATCATGCTCATCATCAAAGCCCTGCCCGAAAAGATCTTCAAAAGAGCAAAATTGTGAGGGGAGAGGTGAGGGGAGAATGATTTGGGGGAAGGGGCCAGGGGTCGCAGACCCCTGCCC
>JBFLZI010000142.1:0-7883 GCA_040756315.1 Thermodesulfobacteriota bacterium
GAGGGCGGGGGAGCCACTGCTCCCCCGCCCTCCCCTCAAAAAGAATCCCAACCATGTGGAAGCGTCTCAGTCTCCGGGCCAGAATTCTAGCGCTCCTGGCCGCCCTGGTGTTGACCACCCTGGCCGGCGGCCTGGTGACCATGTGGTACACCGGGGCCATCGATTCCCTGCTCACCGCCTTGATCGACAAGAATCTGGCCTCTTTCCAGGCCGCCGAAGAGCTGGAAAATTCCCTGTTGCGGCAAAAGGGCTACCTGACCTATTACTTTCTGGAAGGAAAGCCGGAGTATTTAGAACAATTAGACGGATACCATCACGTCTTCCTGAAATGGCTCAATAAAGCCCGGAAATCGGCCTACACCGACTCCATGACCGGGATTCTCGACCAGATCGACTCCCATTACCGGGACTTCCTCAGTTCCCGGGAGCAGGTAATCAAATTATATCAGGCCGGGGACCTGGTGCAGGGAGCCAAATTGCACCAGGAGGTGCGCCGGCAGTTTGCCGCCATCTACGAACTCTGCGAGCGTTACAAACAGATCCATGACTATACCATCGCCAGGACCCGGAGCGAGAGTCAGGCCCGGGCGCGCTTTATCAACCGCGTGGCCCTGGTGGCCATGATCCTGGTAGTGGGCTTGGGTTTAATGCTGGCTTATATTTTGATCAAGCAGATCCTGGGACCCATCCGCCGCCTGGCCTTGGAAGCCGCGCCGGAGGACCCCGCCATTATTCTGCCGGATGAAGTCAAGGCCTTAAGCCGCCGGGTGCATAACCTGATGGAGGACGTGGACCAGGCCCAAAGCCAACTGGAACGCAGCCAAGAGCATCTCCTCCAGGCGGAAAAGCTGGCTTTGGTGGGAAAGTTGGCCGCGGGCGTAGCCCACAGCATCCGCAATCCCCTGACTTCGGTAAAGATGCGGTTATTTTCCTTGGCGCGGCATCTGGATCTGTCTCCCACCCAAAAGGACGACTTTGAAGTAATCTCTGAAGAGATTCGCCATATTGATACCATTGTGCGCCATTTTCTGGAATTCTCCCGCCCTCCCCAGTTGAAGATGCAGCCCGTCAGCCCCTCGGACGTGGTGGACAGCGTCCTGACCCTCCTGCACCAGCGCCTGGAGTCCTACGGGGTCAAAGTGGAGTTGCAGCGGAAAGAGCGCCTGCCCAAAACCTGGGCCGACCCGGAGCAGTTAAAAGAGGTGCTGGTCAACCTCTTGCTCAATGCCTGCGAAGCCATGGCGAAGGGCGGGGTGATCGTCATTCACGAGGATAAGGGCCAGGTGGCCCCGTTAGGTCAGGTGGCTTTTTTGCTGGTGAGCGATAACGGCCCGGGTATCCCGGCCTCGATTCAGGACAAGATCTTCCAGCCTTTCTTCAGCACCAAAGAAGAGGGCACCGGTCTGGGCTTAAGCATCGCCGCCCGCATCGTCCAGGAACACGGCGGCTATATTAACTTAAGGTCCAAGGAAGGGGCCGGGACCACCTTTATCATCACCCTGCCCTTGCGGGAGGAAGAGCCTGCCGCGCCGTTGTAACGCGGTTTGCAGTTTTCGGTTTTCGAGTTTGACGGGATAATTCAATTATGTCCTTTGCGAAGCAAAGGACATAATCGATTGAATACAAAAATCCTTTTCAACCAGAAGGCTGATATGGGCACTATCTTAGTAGTGGACGACGACCCTCAGTTGCGCCAGAGCTTTGAGAAACTCCTCACCGAGGAGGGCCATACCGTCTGGACCGCGAGCAGCGGCGAGGCCGCCCTGGCTATGGTCCAGGCCAATTTCCCCGATCTGGTGATCATGGACGTGCGCATGCCGGGAATGAGCGGCCTGGAGACCTTCCGGGCTATTCACGCCATTGAGCCCCGGCTGCCAGTGATCATCATGACGGCTTACGGCACCACCGAAACGGCCATTGAAGCCACCAAACTGGGGGCCTTCGACTATGTGCTCAAACCCTTTGACATCCCGGAAATCCTGGCATTGATCCGACAGGCCCTGGAGGCCGGGCGCTTCATGCGCTCCCCGGTGGAGCTGAACGTGGTCCCGGACACCGCCCTGGGAGACGCCCTGATCGGCAACAGCCGGCCCATGCAGGAGGTGTACAAGGCCATCGGCCGGGTGGCCTCCACGGACGCCACCGTCCTGATCCGGGGAGAATCCGGGGTGGGCAAGGAACTGGTGGCCCGGGCCATCTACCAGCATAGCCTACGGGCCGATAAACCCTTCCTGGTGATCAATTGCGTGGCTATCCCGGAGACCCTGCTGGAAAGCGAGCTCTTCGGCTATGAGAAAGGGGCCTTCACCGGGGCCGTCAACCGCCGGGTGGGCAAGTTCGAACAGGCCCAGGGGGGTACGGTCTTCTTAGATGAGATCGGGGACATGCCCTTCAGCATCCAGGCCAAGATTCTGCGTCTCCTCCAGGAGAGGAGCATTGAGCGCCTGGGGGGGCGGGAAACCATCCCGGTGGACGTGCGCATCATCGCCGCCACCAACCGGGACCTGGAAGCGGCGCTGAGTGAAGGACGCTTTCGGGAAGACCTCTATTTCCGCCTCAAAGTGGTGACCCTCTGGCTGCCTCCTTTAAGGGAGCATCTCCCCGATATCCCCCTCTTGGCGGATTATTTTCTGGCCCGCTTCGCCAAGGAAATGGGCCTGGCCAATCCGGGGATGGCTCGGGCAGGCCTGGAACTCCTGAAAAATTATCCCTGGCCCGGCAATGTCCGGGAACTGGCCAACGTGCTGCAAAAGGCCCTGATCTTCAGCCGGGGCTATCCCATCCGCCCGGAGGATATCTCCCAGGCCATCGGCTCGGAGACGGCCCCCAAGCCCGGCGACGACAGTCAGACCTATGAGGCGGTGCGGCAATGGATTCGCCAGGCCTTGCTTAGCAGCGGCGGCGAAAATATATTTGACACCTGCATGGACCGCTTCGCCCGGACGATCATCAGCGAGGCCCTGGAACTCACCGGGGGCAACCGCAGCCGGGCCGCCAAGCTATTGGGCATCTCCCGCCCCACTCTGCTCTCCAAAATCGACCGCTACCAACTCAAGGTAGAAACAACCATCAAGAGGGAGGGTTAGTGATGGTGGGGGGAGGGCCAGGGAAATCAGTGATCCGTAATCAGTAAAAACTTATTTAGCGACACTGGCTACTGATTACTGATTACTGATCACTCCTGTGGCCCCCATCTCCTTTTGAGCCTCCCTTCTTTGACAACCTGTAAAAAATCTCGACAGTGGGTTTAGGCCAAACGCCCTTCTCTTGACCCTTAACTTGCCTACGAGGTGATCCCCACAAGCATGAGTCTCAGGGAAGGTTCTCCCACCCGGGGGCGGCAAGGAAGCCCTCCCCGCCCGATCAACTGGCTGATATCCCATGCTAATCTTGCCATACCTCAAGAAAGGTTTTAGCGAAAGGAAAGGAGGAAGGCCCCAGCAGTTTCAAGGGGCCGACGGCGGGATTCTCCCGGTTCTCCTCTGGCATTGCCGTTGCAATTCTCCAGGCCAATCCGCCGAAAGGTAAGGCGTCTTGGTTATCCCCTGTAAAATTTTGCTGGCCGACCGCAACCGGCACGTGCGCGAACTGTTGCGCCGGGAACTCATCCAAGAAGGTTACCAGGTCCAGGTGGCCAAAGACGGCCATGAGGTTTGGCTGCTGCTCAATGGGTCTGAATCTCCGGACCTCCTGATTCTGGACCTGGAGATACCTTATCTGGACGAACTCCTGCAACTGGCCCGTTTCCCGGAGCGCCAGCCGCCCTTACCCCTGATCATCCACTCCTTTTTGTCTGATTATGCCAATCATACGGCCTTGCCCCCCGGAGCCACCTTTCTGGAAAAAATTGAAGATATCGAGCGCTTAAAGAAAGTGGTGGCGGAGGTTATCGACCAGCAATGTCCCCAGCGGCCGTCTCCTGCCGGCCACCAGGAGCTTTAGAGGCGATACTGTCCACTTAAAGAGGGGCTGTCACAGTGTAGGGCGGGCACTGTCCGCCAAAACCCAGGAGAGACAGGCTATCTCTGGCTTACTTAAAGGTCATTTTTAATCCTGATCCACGAGATTTCTTCAGCGCTTACTCAAGGAGAACCAAAATGGCGGGCTACGAAATTCTTTTGCTGGATGACGGTTCCGAGGTTTTCACTAGATTGAGCTGGACCCTGAAACGGGCGGGCTATAAGGTCACGGCCACCGAAACCGGCGAGCCGGTGATTAACCGCCGTAATATCGATTATTTTGATCTGCTGATCACCCGAGCCTCCAACGGTAGTTCTGACTTTATGGAAATCGTCAAAAACTTCAAGAAATTCAATCCCCGGACCCAGGTCATCCTTTTGAGCGGCGATTATGAGCGGGTCTTTCCCCTGGCGGCCTATGAGATGGCCGTAGATGATTATATCTTCATGCCCTGCGCCTTCGGGGAATTGCGGCGGCGCCTCAGCGCTTGCCTGGCGGGACTGAAACTCCAGCGTCTCCAGGAACTGTCCGGAATCAACTCGGCTTTAATAAACCGGAGCCTTCTCAACCGCCTCTTATCTAAGTCCCGGACTCTTAACCGGACCTTTTCCAGTGACATGAGGCCCCCAGGACCTGTAAGTTGCAGTAATCTAAAGTGGAATTAAGGCCTTAGAAGCTATTGCAAAACCTATTTTTCTTGTCATCCTGAACGAAGTGATCTCAACTTTTTGAAAAAACGAGATTCTTCGCTTCGCTCAGAATGACATTTCGGGCAATGAGAGGTTTTTCAATAGCTTTTAGTCTTGTCGGGGAAATTATTAGCTTTAAACTGCCAGACCGTTGGGAAAAACCTGGGAGGAGACTTCTGCAAAATCGCCCCAGATTGTCATTCTGAGGGAGCAAAGCGACCGAAGAATCTTAAAATACGATAGTCTTCCCTTTATATGAGAATCTAGCGCCGCCGCCCTCGGCGGCGCAGTAACCGCCGAGGGCGGCGGTTCTACATATCATGGTTAGTTGTGACCTCTAGGTCATGATAGTTCGCTCAAGATGACAAGAAGACTATTTCAGAACTCCCCTTAGGACTGAGGCCACCGTTGCGGCCCCCCTCCCCTCTTGACTCCATACCCCCACGTGTCGCCGTCAGACCAGGCGGCACCAGGCCTTAAACCCGCACTCCTTTACCATCCTCAAGAGATTTGCTAAACTGGCCCGGGGCGTTGAGGCCTTAAGCCAGACCGGTCTTCCGGCCCCTTGGTCTAACCTGGAAAGGAGCCTGGGAAATGGAAAAGTCTGCACGGTTTAAGGTTCTTGGGCCGGCCCTGACGGGTGGCCTGATCTTACTAGTTATCCTGGCGGGTGTCGGGACCGGCGTCCCGGCGGAAAGGAGGCCGGTTGTGGTGAAACTGGCAACCAGCCTGGGGGAGATCACCCTGGAACTGGACGCTAATAAAGCCCCGGGCACGGTGGCCAATTTCAAAAAATACGTGGAGGAGGGCTTCTATAACGGCACCATCTTCCATCGGGTCATCGGCGGCTTTATGATCCAGGGGGGCGGCCTGGACGCCAATCTGCAGGAAAAGCCCACCCGGGCCCCTATTAAGAATGAAGCCGACAACGGCCTCAGCAACGCGGCTTACACCATTGCCATGGCCCGGACGCCGGACCCCCACTCGGCCACCTCCCAATTCTTCATTAACGTGTCCGACAACCACCGGCTGAATTTTACCGGCAAAACCCCCCAGGGCTGGGGCTACGCGGTCTTCGGCAAGGTGATTAAGGGAAAAGAGGTGGTGGACAAGATTAAGGCCGTGCCCACCACTACCAAAGGCCCTTACCAAAACATGCCGGTGGAGCCGGTGGTCATCCTCAAGGCCACGGTGGTTAAGCAATAGAAGGTTTTTTAGGGGAGTGGGCCAGGGGATTGTAAACGGGTGAAAAGGGCAAAAGGCGAAAAGGCGAAAAGTAATGTAGGGCGGGCAATGCCCGCCATTAATAATTTCCTTTCCTTATCTTTGGTGGGCGGTGCCTATCCTACCTGACCCAGTGGGACAGGCCTTTGGTCCACCTGGAAATTATGAAAGTTTGCACGGTTAACCGAGGCATCCCAACTTTGAACTTTGAACCTTGAACCTTGACCTTTTCGGAACAGGATAAATTATGAAAAGCTACCGCCAGGAACTCTGGTTTAATGTGCCGGGCCGCCGGGCCTTCATCAACATCACCCCCCAGGTGAATCAGTGCCTCCGGGATAGCGGCATCAAGGAAGGCCTGGCCCTGGTGAACGCCATGCACATCACCGCGTCGGTGTTCATCAACGATGACGAATCCGGGCTGCACCAGGACTATGAACGCTGGCTGGAAAAGCTGGCCCCCCACGCCCCCACCTCCCAATACCGCCACAACGACACCGGGGAAGACAACGCCGACGCCCACCTGAAGCGCCAGGTCATGGGCCGGGAAGTGGTGGTGGCCGTCACTGACGGTAAACTGGACTTCGGCACCTGGGAACAGATTTTTTACGGGGAATTTGACGGGGGTAGAAGAAAGCGGGTGCTGGTGAAGATTATTGGGGAATAGTATTGGGGGAGAGGGGCAAAGACTTCGGTTTTCGGTAAGAAATCTTCTTCAGATGTAGGGCGGGCATTGCCCGCCATAAATAATTTCATTTCCTTATTTTGGGTGGGCGGTGCCCAACCCTACGTGACTGTATATGTAGGGCTCTACGGGCTCCTGCGGCCGACGCAAAAATAAAAAGGGCCAGGTCTTTGGGACCTGGCCCCTGGTTAGAGGGTTATTAGGGAGAAGACGCGGGTTATTTTTTCTCCGGTGCGGCGGGGCTTTTCTCGGGGGTTATTCCCTGTTCCTGCATCTTTTTCAGGTATTTCTCCGGGTCTTTCTTAAATTCGGCATCGCAACCCTTGCAACAGAAGTAGATGCGCTGGCCTTTGTAGTCCATGTAAACGTCTTTGTTGATGGGGCCTCCCAGGACCGGGCAGGTGGTCTGGGGTTTGGTGGGGGCCGCCATCACCGGGGCCAATACCAGTCCCACGGCAATCATCGCCAGAGTTAAGCTCAAAGCCAGCAACTTGATCTTTTTCATTCATCTGCTCCTTTTTTTCAGTAAAATAACGCGCATCGGGGATTGGGGCTGCCATCGCCCCTATTGCTGTTTAATTTTCTAGACATAATAATAGCAACATGATTGGGGCTTGTCAACGGCAAGAACGGGGCAGGGAGGAATCGCCCTGATCAAGATCGGTGCTTAATTGCCTGAATTAACGCGTGATTGTCCCTCTCACCCGGCCCAAACACCCCCAATGGGGGAGAGGGAAAAGAAAGAGGGAATATCGGCGCAGTAACCGCCGAGGGCGGCGGTTCTACATTTTCATAGTTGGTTGTGACCTTTGGGTCATGATGGTTCGCTCAGAATGACATTTTACCGGGAAGCATGATTTTGCAACAGCGTAAAGTAAACCCAAAAACCGACGGAAAGGTGAAAAAATGGCGAAAATCAAAGTGGAGAGCCGGCCCAGTGAGGCGCGTTTAAAAGAGTTGGGAGTATCCGGTTGGCCCATTTGGACCAAGGAGGTCTCCCAATTCCCCTGGACTTACGACAGCGAAGAGACCTGCTATTTTCTGGAAGGAGACGTGGAGGTTTCCTGTCCGGACGGGGAGACCGTCAAGGTGGGCAAAGGAGACCTGGTCACCTTCCCTAAGGGCCTGTCCTGCACCTGGAAGGTCCGGGGGCCGGTAAGGAAGCATTATAAGTTCGGATAAGCCTATCTGGTTTTTCTGGAGAACGTTGAGATTCTTCGCGGCGCTCAGAATGACATGAGCAACTCAATCCTAGCAGGATTGAAGCACAGGCTGGAAAGCCTGTGCTACCATTTACTTATGTAAGGGGTTGGGGGAGGGGGTTT
>JBFLZI010000143.1:0-7795 GCA_040756315.1 Thermodesulfobacteriota bacterium
GAGGGGGTTTGGGGGAGGGGGTAAGGGCCTGTGGCCCTTAGCCCCCTCCCCCAAATATCCTTTGCCACCATCCCCTACCCCAAATATTTCCGGAAGCGCCAGGCGCAGAAGGCGAAGAGGAGGAGGCCCAGGATAGTCAGGCCCAGGAGGTCGTCCCGGAGGAGGTACCAGGGGGTGCCCCTAAGGAGGAGGCCGTCGCCGATGTTCAGATAGTAGCGCAGGGGGGAGAGGTAGGTGATGAGTCCCATCCAGTAGGGCATGGCCTCCAGGGGGGTCCAACTGCCGGAGAGAAATAGGATGGGGGTGATGATGATGAGCAGAAAGAGGATGGTTTCGGAGAGGTTGCGGCAGACGGTGGCGATGAGGAGCCCCACCCCGGTGGCGGAGAAGACATAGAGCGCGGTGGAGATCAGAAACAGGATCAGGCCCCCCCGCCAGGGCAGGTGAAAGATGGGATAGATGACCAGAAACAGGCTGAGCAGACTGGCCGCCAGGACGATGGAGGCCATGGACAGGACCTTGGCCAGCATGATCTCCACGGGCCGGAGGGGCGTGACCAGGAGTTGCTCCAGGGTGCCGTATTCCTTTTCCCGGACGATGGCCGCGGCGGGGAGCAGGATGGAGACCAGGGTGATCACGGAAAACAGCTCAATCAAGCTGGCGAACCACTCCGACCTCAGGTTGGGATTGAAGAGCACCCGGGGTTTATAGACCACGTGGGGGACGTTGCGCAGGTTCGGGCCGGCCAGTTCCAAGGCGAAGCGCTGGCTGATGATCTGGACATAACCCAGGGCCAAAAGCGCGGTGTTGGAGATGGTGCCGTCGGCAATAGCCTGGAGAGGCGCGGGGCGCCCTTCGGCCAGGTGGCGGGCGAAGCCCTGGGGAATGACCACCACCAGGGAGACGGCGCCCTCATTGAGCAATCTCTCCATCTCCTGATCCGTGTGGATGAGGTGGGTGACGTTGAAGTGGGGCATGCGGAACTTTTCCGCCAGGCTGACGCTGATCTGGGTGTTGTCCCGGTCATAGACGGCGGTGGGGTAGTTGCGCACCTCGATATTGAAGCCGGTGCCGGCCACATAGATCTCCATCGTAAAGACATAGAGGACGATATACATCAGGGCCCGGTCCCGGAAAAACTGAGCATATTCCTTTTTAAGGAGGGAGAGCAGGCGCCGCCACATCTCAATCCAACCTCTTGCGCACCCGCCGGACGGCCAGCCCCAGAAAGGCCGTGGCAAAAAGGGCCAGGGCCAGAAGCTGGGGCAGGTAAAAGGTGGGTCCCAATCCTTTCAGGTAAATGCCCCGGACGATCTCCATAAAGTAAGTAGGGGGCAGAATGTAGGCCATAAATTGGGCCTCCGGCCCCATGCTATTAACGGAAATAAAGAAGCCGGAATAGATGAAGGCCGGGATCAGGGTGATGACCGTGGTGAGGAGCATGGAGGCCACCTGGGTCTTGAACAGGGTGGACATGAGCAGCCCCAGGGAGGTGGTGGCCAGCAGGAAGAGGACGGTGGCCCCGGTGAGGAAGATAAAACTGCCCCGGAAGGGCACGTTGAAGAGCCAATCTCCCATTAAGAAGAGAAAGAGGTAGTTGATGAAGGCGATGCCCAGGTAGGGGAGCAACTTCCCCGCCACGTATTCCCAGGGGCGGATGGGGGAGATATAGACATTTAAGATGGAGCCGGTTTCCTTCTCCCGGACGATGGCGATGGAGGCCAGCAGGGCCGGATAAAAGGTGAGGGTGGTGACCAATAGGCCGGGGACGATGAAATTTTTGCTCTTCAGGTCCGGGTTGAACCAGGCCCGGGGTTCCACCTGGATGGTGGGGAAAGGCCGGCCCGGGGCCAGACGGCGGGCCAGGGCCAGATTATACTCAGCGGTGATGGCCTCCAGATACCAGCGGATGGCTTCGGCCCGGTCCGGGAAGCTGCCGTCGATCAAGGCCTGAAACTCCGGGTCTCCGGAAGTGTAAAACCGCCGTTCAAAGTCCGGAAAGAATACCAGGCCGGTGCGCACCTTGCCTTCCTGGAGAAGGCGCTCCAGTTCCTGGAAGCGGTCCAGGTTGAATTTTCGGTGAAAATAGGGGCTGTGTTGGACCCGGTCCAGGAAATCCCGGGAGGCCCGGGAATGGCTGTGGTCCGCCACGGCAAAGGGGATATTCCTGACGTCCAGAGTGAGGCCGTAACCGAAGAGGATTTCGATGATCAGGGGCACCGCGAAGGCCAGGGCCAGGTATAAGGGACTGCGGCGGATTTCCCGCACCTCCTTGACCGCCACCGCCTTAAGACGCCGATTAGGAATAAACATCATCTTCTCCCGCGGCCTGGCGGATAAAGTAAACAAAGGTCTCTTCCAGGCTCAGGTGGGACTCCTTCAGGGCCGCCACCGGCAGATGGGCCTGGTCCAGGATTTTTTGCACCTGGGCGGCGTCCTGGGCAAAGTTCAGGCTGGGAATATGCAAAGCCCGGCCATAGAGGCTGACCCGGGGAAAAGTTTGGCGCACTAAAGGAAAGGCCTGGCGAAACTCCGGGGTGGTCACTTCCAGAATGCGGCCCTGACCGGCTTCAGCTTGAGAGCGCAGCTCACCGGGAGAACCCAGGGCCACCAGACGGCCGTGATGCATCAAGGCCAGGCGGTGGCAGTGCTCCGCCTCTTCCAGATAGTGGGTGGTGACCAGTACGGTGACCCCGGACGCGGCCAGTTGATGGATAATCTGCCAGAAGCGGCGGCGCACCAAAGGGTCCACCCCGGAGGTGGGTTCGTCCAAAAACAGGATGGCCGGCCGATGCAGCAAGGCGCAGCCGAGGGCCAGGCGCTGGCGCAGGCCCAGGGGCAAGTCGGCCACCTTGTGCTCCTCCAGCCCGGCGAGGTCGATGGACTCCAGGACTTCCCGGATGCGGTCCTTCAGTTCCGTAACGCTTAAGCCATAGATGCCGCCGTAGAGCCGGAGGTTTTCCTCCACGTTCAGGTCCCGGTACAGGGAAAATTTCTGAGACATGTAGCCCAGGCGGGGTTTGATCTTGGCGGCGTCTCGCGTGAGGTCGAGACCGGCAAGGCGGGCCCGCCCCCGGGTGGGGGCCAGCAGGCCGATGAGCATACGGATCAAGGTGGTCTTGCCCGCACCGTTAGGGCCTAAAAAAGCAAAAATCTCTCCCTGGTGCACCTGGAAGCTGACCCCCTCTACGGCCGTGAAAGTGCCGAAGACCCGGGTCATATCTTCCACTTCCAGGGCCAAAGGGGCATCCAGGGACAAAGGCGGGGGCAGGGGAGGGGGGGGATAGCCTCCTGCCGGGGCCACCGCCCGGATAAAGACCTCCTCCAGGGGGGAGCGGCCCGCCGCCAGCTCCGCAGGGACCTGGGCCAGCAGATTTTCCGGGGTGTCGGCAAATAAGATCCGGCCTTGATGCAGGAAGGCCACCCGGTGGCAGCGCTCGGCTTCGTCCAAATAGGAAGTGGCCAGTACTACGGTGGCCTTCTGGTCGGTCACCAGGCGATTAATGATGCCCCAAAGCTCCAGCCGTGAGAGGGGATCCACCCCGGTGTTGGGTTCATCCAAGAGGAGGAGATTGGGCAGGTGAATCAAGGCGCAGCACAGGGCCAGCTTCTGGCGCATGCCGCCGGAGAGCTGCATTGCCAGCCGGTCCCGAAAGCGGTCCAGATTGGTGATGTGCAGCAGTTCTTCGGAGTGGCGGGCAAAGACCGGGGGCGGCAGTTCCCGCAATTCCCCGAAAAATTCCAGATTTTCCTGAACGGTGAGGGTGTCGCAGAGGTTAGCCCCCAGGCCCTGGGGCATGAAGCCGATGAGGGCCTTGACGGCTTCAGGGTCCGCCGCCACGTTGTAGTCGCCGACCCGGGCCTGGCCGGCGCCGGGCAGGAGCAAGCCGGCCAGGATGAAAAGCAGGCTGGATTTGCCGGCGCCGTCCGGCCCCAAGAGGCCGTAAACTTCCCCGGGCTCCACCTCTAGAGAAATATCCTCCAGCGCCCTCTGGCGGCGGAAGGATTTGCCCACGTGTTGGACCGAAATCAGCGGGGACGGCGCCAGGGAACACCATCCTTGAGTCGAATGACCCCGTCCGCGGGCATGCCGGGTTTCAGATAACCATCGGGGTTATAGGCCAGAAGCTCCACGGCAAATACCAGGTTGATCCGTTCTTCCCGGGTCTCCACGTACTTGGGGGTGAATTCCGCCCGCTGGGAGACGCGATAGACCCGACCGTCAAAACCCCGGTTGGGATAAGCGTCCACATAGATGCGGGCTTCCTGTCCCAGGCGGATACGGCCGATTTCGGCTTCCGGAATATAGACCTTGAGATAAAGCCGGTCCAGGTTGACCATGGTGAAGAGAGGCGTGCCGGGGGAGACCACCAGCCCCGGTTCCGCCTCCCGGGTGAGAATGACGCCCCGGATGGGGCTTTTGATCTCCGTGTCCGCCAGATTGGCCGCAGCCTCTTTGACCCGGGCCTGGGCGGCCTGGAGTTGGGCCTGGGTGGCCTGGTAGTCCGCCTCTTTGGCGGTTACCGTCTTCTCCAACAGCCGGGCCTGGACCAGGCGGGCCTGGGCCTCTTTCAGGAGTTTGGCCCGGGCGGTCAAGATCGCCGCGGTTGACTCGTAAGCGGCCTTAGACCCATCCATAAGTTGCTGGGTTATGACCCGGCGGGCTAACAGGGCCTGATAGCGGTGGTAATCTTTCCGGGCTTTGTCGTATTGGGCCCGGGCCTCTTCGGATTGGGCGCCGGCCGCCTCCACCTGGGCCTGGGCCGCGTCAATGGCGGCCTGGACATGGCCCCTGGTATATTCCAGATCAACCCTGGCCTGATCCAGGCGTTGCTTCCAATAGTCTTCTAAATCCTGGGCCTGTTTGAGCTGTGCGGCGATCTGGTCGGAAGACAACCGGGCAAGGAGGTCGCCGGTATTGGCTAACTGACCTTTATCTTTGTATATTTCCAGTACCTGGCCGGCTATCTTGGGGGCAATCACCGCTTCGTCCCCCTCGATCCGGCCACTGGCCGCCAATAACCCTTTAGGCCAGGGGTTCCACACCCGGCCAAGGATGGACCAGGCCAGGGCGGCCACCAGGAGCACACCACCGCCGATAATCAGAGCCTTGCGCACCACGTCACCATCTTATCAAAGTTTAGGTGAGGCTGACAGGGGGTTTTTGGCCAGGGGGAGATTTTCGGGCCAGGGGAGGCTGGGGAAATGATGCTAACTGGCACGCGTTTCTGAATAGTGTATTCTTTTTCTCGAAACTCAAAACTCGAAACTCAAAAACCCTTTCCTTGCCCCTGAGCCTCAGGGTTGATATATTGTGGGGCTTAAGCTGTTGGGTCACTTTCAGAATCGATCAAGGGCCATAGATGTCCGGCGCGCGCTTAAAGGTGCTGCATCTCTTAGTCACCCTGCCGGTGGGCGGAGCCGAGGATTTGGTGGCGGCGGTGGTCCGGGGCCTCAATCCGGAGCGTTTCCTGGTGCAGGCCGCCACCATCGGGTCTCCCGGGGTAGTGGGGGAGGAACTGCGCCAGGACGGCTATCCGGTGTTCAGCCTGGGCCTGGATCTCAAGAGGACGCCGGGCTGGAAGCTGGTGGCCGGGGTGCGCCGTTTGCTGCAAGAGGTCAGGCCCCACATCCTCCACACCCACCTCTACCATGCCAACCTGTATGGCCGCCTGTCCGCCTTGGGGCTGGGCTTAACCGGGGTGGTGGCCGAAGTGCACAATGCCTATACCCGGGTGAAGTTGCACCGCCGCCTGTGGAATTTCCTCTTGGGCCGGAGGACTGACCGCCTGCTGGTGAGCAGCCCCCAGGTCTGGGAGGATGTACGCCGCTACGACGGGGTGCCCGCGTCCCGACTGCTGATCATCCCTTATGGCATCCGCCTCCAGGAACTGGAAGCGCCCTTAAGCCGTGAAGAGGCCAAGGCTGGCCTGGGGGTGTCCGGCTTCTGCCTGGGCACGGTGGGACGCCTGGAGGAGCAGAAAGGGCAGAGATATCTTCTCGCGGCCCTGCCGGAACTCCTTCAGGAGATTAAAGACTTGGTCGTGCTGATAGTTGGCGAGGGCAGACTGGCGGAAGTTCTCAAATCCCAGGCCAGGGAGTTGGGGGTGGCGGAGCGGGTGCGGTTTTTGGGGACCCGGCGGGACCTGCCCCTGATCTATCGGGCCTTGGACATTTTTGTCCTCCCCTCCTTATGGGAGGGGCTGCCCCTGGCTCTGCTCAAGGCCATGGGGGCGGGACTGCCGGTGGTGGCTACCGAAGTGAGCGGATCCCGGGATGTGATCGAAGACGGAGTGAACGGCAGGCTGGTGCCTCCCGGCGCGAGCCGGGCCTTGGCCGACGCCGTCCTGGACCTTTACCGCCGGCCCCAACTGCGCCAGGACTTGGGCAGCGCGGCCCATGAGGACATAGTGGAGCATTATTCTCTGGAAGCCATGCTGGCTCGCCTGGAGGCCTTATACCTGGAGCTTGGGGAGAAAAGGCAAAGTAAGTAATGCAAGCCGTAATTTTCTTTACCCTTTTCGCCCTTTCGCCTTTTCCCCTTTTTCCCCACTTTTTGGGGAGAAGGGGCGCCTAGCTTTTAATCATGATGACCGATCCCACCAGCCCCAGGTCTTATACTATTCTCCACACCGAGTCCTCTTTGGGCTGGGGCGGGCAGGAACACCGGATTCTCCTGGAAGCCGGGGCCATGCGGGAGCGGGGCCACCGCCTGGCCCTGGCCACCGACCCCCGGAGTGAGCTGTTCTCCCGGGGCCGACACGCGGGCTTCCCGGTTTTTCCCCTGACTTTCGGCGGGGTCCACAACCTGGGGGCCTTCCTGGCCTTGCGCCGCCTGCTTCAGGAAGAGGCAGTGGAAATTTTACACACCCACAGCTCCCTGGACTCCTGGATAGGCGCTCTGGCCTGGCGGACCTTGAGGAAGCGCCCGTTGCTGGTGCGCACCCGCCACCTCTCCACCCCGGTGCAGCAGACCTGGCCCACCCGGTGGCTGTATCAGCGGCCCGCCGCGGTGATCACCACCAGCCGGGACATTAAAGAATTGCTGGCCCGGCGGGTAGGGGTGCCGGCCTCCCGCCTGTTCTCCATCCCCACCGGCGTGTCCTTGCCGGAATTCAGCCCCCGGCCCAAAGACCCGGACCTTCTGGCCCGCCTGGGCTTTCCCGCCTCCGCCTTCATCATCGGCAGCGTGGCGGTGCTCCGTTCCTGGAAGGGGCATCTCTATCTGTTGGAGGCTATAAAAGACTTGATTAACCGCAGCCAGCCGGTATATTTGCTGCTGGTGGGTGAAGGGCCTTATCGCCCGGTGATCGAAGAGCGGATTCAGGAACTGAGTTTAGGGGAAAGGGTGCGTCTGGTAGGTCATCAGGAGGAGGTGGCGGCTTGGCTGGCCCTGATGGACGCGTTTGTGCTGTCCTCTTATGCCCATGAGGGGGTCTCCCAGGCCCTGCTCCAGGCCCTGGCTATGGAAAAGCCGGTAGTGGCCACCCGGATAGGGGGCACCCCGGAGGTGGTCAGCGATGGAGAGACCGGTCTGCTGGTACCCCCTCGGGATGGACCGGCCCTGGCCCGAGCTATGCAGACCTTGCGGGAAAATCCGGAGATGAGTAAGAGATTGGCTGACCAGGGCCGGAAATTGGTAACCGCCAAATTCTCCTTGGAACAGATGGCCGCGGCCGTGGAAGGGGTGTATGATAGGATGGTGGGGAAAGGGGGCTAAGGGGCACAGCCCCTTACCCCCTCCCCCAATCCCTTATGGGGTTTTAACAGTTTGGTTGGGCCGGGGCCAACGGCC
>JBFLZI010000144.1:0-7684 GCA_040756315.1 Thermodesulfobacteriota bacterium
AGCCGGGGAAGTCGGGGTTTTCAGCCCCGACTTCCCCGGCCTCTTTAAAGACCCATAAGGGATTGGCAAAGGAAGTAATGGGCTGCTTTCCTTAGCGCCCTACTCAATCTCTCCTTATCTAAGATGTTGCACGATCCCAAAGAATTTTTCCCGTTTTTGGCCCAATTGGAGGTCCTGCCGGAGTGGGAGGCCGCGGCCCGTCGCTTCCTGGAGTCGGGGGGCGTGACCTTGTTGTTGGGGGGCGTGGATACCGGCAAGAGCACCCTCTCCCGCTATCTGATCTACCGGGCCTTTACCGCCGGGGAGCCGGCGGCCCTGGTGGACCTGGACCTGGGCCAGTCTCATTTAGGCCCCCCGGCCACCCTGGGGTTAGGCCTCTTCCCCCCCCGCTTTCCCGGAGATGACGGGCTTTTTCCCGAGGGCCTGTATTTTGTCGGGCAAACCTCCCCCGTGGGGGCAATTCTGGATGTGGCAGTGGGCTGCCGTTCCCTGGTGGACCTGGCCGGAGAACTGGGCGCGGCCCGGGTGGTGGTCAACACCTGCGGCCTGATCCACGGGCCGGCCGCGCTCCGCCTCAAGCGGGCCAAACTGGAACTGTTGCGGCCTCGCCTGATTCTGGCCCTGGAGCGGGAGGGGGAGTTAGGCCCCCTGCTCCGGGCGCTGGGCAACGCCGAGGCGGAGACCACCATGCTCTTGCCGGTGTCAGGCCGGGCCGCGGGCCGACCGCCGGAGGAGCGCCGCCGCTATCGGGAAGAGAGATTCCGCCAATATTTTTACCAGGCCCGGCCCCTTGAGCTGCCCCTGGGCTCCTTCGGCTGGCAGGGTCTCCCCTGGGGCCAGGGTCAGCCCTTAAGCGAGGCGGAACTCCAAAGCACCAGCGAAAAATTGCAAAACCCGGTGCTCTATGGGGAAGCCAATGACCGCCTTACCGTGCTGCTGCTGGCGGAACCGCCCCAGGGTGACCTAGGTTGGGTTTGCGGCACGGCGGTGCAATGCCTGTCCTGGCCGGACCTGGAAGGCCAACTGGCGGGCCTCCTGGACAGGACTCACCGGACCCTGGCTCTGGGCCTGATTCTCCCTTCCCCCTGGGACCAGAGAGTATTGACCCTCCTGACCCCCCTCCCCTCTTCCCAGGCCTCCCGGGTGCGCTTCCTGAGAATGGGAAAAATGAAGCTCACCCCGGCCGGCCGGGAATTGTCCTGCCTTTTATCTTAAAGTGGTTGTGAGGGGCGGGCCAGGGGAAAAGTTTCGAGTTTTTAGTTTCGAGTTTCGAGTCAAAAGATCTTTTTCGAAAAACTCAAAACTCGAAACTCAACGTTCTTTAGCCCTATCCCTCAGCGTGGCTAAGGAGCCGCTGATAAAGATTCTCCAGGTGGTGCCGGCGCAGGAAATAGGTGCCTTGGGGAAAGAAAATCACCTCCAGGAGCGCTCCGGAAACCCCCGGTCGGGTCTGGTCGAAGAGAAAATTCCCTAAAGAGAAGGCCTGACAGGTTTTGGCGTTACCCTTCAAGTCCCCGGCCCGATGGGGATGGCTGCCGATGGTGAGTTCCACCCCTCGGGCCGCGAGTCGGGCCGTCAGGTTTTTTTCCCGGAGCCCGGGTTCCGCCCGGTATTCCCGGCCCCAGTGCAGGAAGGCGAACAGAGGTTTGTCCCGGGGAACACCGTCTAAACAACCTAAGTCTTCTTCCGTGAGCACCCCGGTCTTTGGCTGGCCCTGATTATCCACGTCGGTAAAGACCGCCAGGCGGAAAGGTCCCAGATCAGTGACGCAGCCGTTTTCCAAAGGCAGAATGCCCTCCCCTTTCAGGGTTCGAGTCATTTCCCGGTAAGCCTTGGCGCCGCCGTCCCGAGTGTGGTTGTTGGCCAGGCTCACCGCCCGGACTTTTAGCTTCTTTAACAGGGCCAGCGTAAGCCCGGTTTCCATGCACAGCTCAAAGGGCTTGGGCCGCTCCGGGCATTCTGTCCGGATTACGCCTTCCAGGTTGACGATCAGGCCGGAGCCGCCGGTGATCTTAAGGACCTGGGCCAACAGGTCTTCCTGCCCTTTGCCCCGTTTCAAAAGGGGGGCCAGCCCCCGGCCTAAGAAGGTGTCACCCCCGAAAAACCACCTCTCCCCCGCGTCCACCGGGAAAAAATCCGGACTATAAAATTGCACCAGGTAACTGGTGGTCCGGCTCAGAGGTGCGGCGGTGTAATCCTGGGAATTGCCGTGGGCCGCGACGGTGGGCCGGGTTCGGAAAACCTCTGCCTGCAACCGCAGTTGCAGATACTGGGCGGCCCGGCAGTCCAGATGCCCGGGTTCCGTCAACTTGATGACCTCTGCCGGGTCTCCCCCGCTTAAGACTCGCAGGGTCTCCTGATCCTTTCTTTTGGCTTCCGCCAAGGGCAGATAGTGGGAAAAATCGGTGCTCTGGATGACCAGGGTATCCGAGGTCAGCAGAGGGGCCAGAGTTTGGGCCAAAGCGTCCCAATCCCTCGGCTTAGCAGCACGATGAATGGCGAGGGGCACGATACGAGCCTGGGGGAAATAGTAGGCCAGAAAAGGCAAGAGAGCCTGGACGCCATGTTCGTGGGAAAAGAGCCCGGAGAGGGAAACCCGCGGGTTTTCCAGAAGCCGGCGCACCGCGGTCTGGTCGGTGCGGAGCGTTCCGAAGGGGGTCCCGAAATTCCTCCGGGTAACGGCAAAGACCGTGCGGCTGCGGCTAAAATGATCGGGGCTGAGGATAACGATGCGTTCATATCCCTGTTCCGCCAGGCGGGCCAGGGAGGCCGCGATGAGGTCCGCGGCCAGGAGATGATGGGGGACGGTCAGACCGGTGATCTTCACCGGCAGAGGTTTTGCCCTGTTCTTCTGGATGGCCTGAAGGAAAGGCTCCGGTCGGGCAAAGAGCGGCGGGAAAGGGGCCTCTGCCGGCGGCTGGGCTCCGCAACTGCAAGCCAGGATGAGAAGCAAGGCCCCGGCAACTACCCGGATTTTCATCCCATGTTACGATCTCTGCAAAACAGCTAGAAATTGAATTTGATTTAATATTTCGGTGGGCGGTGCCCACCCTACATTTTTTAACTTTCTGATATATCAATCTCTTTTTCCGTAGGGGCGCGGCTTGCCGTGCCCTCAGGATAAACCTCCAGATAAGATTTTAGAGCTTTTCAGTCGTTCATGAGCCTTTGGCCCACCCGTAAATCATGAAAAATCATAGGGCGGGCGTCCCCGCCCGCCACCATCATCGTAATGATGCCCGAGGGGCGCACCCACATGAACTGGTGCGCAGTTCGCACCCTACATAAAACTTTTCGAAGCAGAGTTCTAGGTTGGGCGTCAGCCTCTATTTGACCAGCAGTCCTTGATACCAGAAATTCTTGGCCGGCAGCCGGGCGGGAGCTTCATAGACCAGAGACTGCCAGTCCGCATCAGTATAGCGCTTCGCCAGGGGGCCGGTGAATTCATAGTGGTTAAAGACCACGCCGATGGTCAGCCGCGCCGGACCGTCGTTGCCCACCAGGGCCAACATCAGGTAGGGTTCGCCGGTGGCTTCATATAAAACCTGTTGTTTTAAGGCGTCGGTGTGGATATCGGCGATCAAAGCGGAGCGCAGGTCTTTCTCCTCCAGGACCAGACTGGGGTCAAAGGGCTGGGCCAGGTAAGAGAGATTTTCGGTGCGGAGTTTTTCGTATTCCGCCTCGGAAATCGCCTCCCCCTGTAATTCTTTTTGGGCCAGAGTAGTGTAAAAGGCCACCTGGCCTTTAAAGAGGGTCAGGCGACCGAATTCCTCCAATTCATCTTTAAACAGGCCGTATTTTTTAAAGCCGGCCTCGGTATAGGCCGCCAGCCGACCCAGGTCCTGCCAGAAAGGAAGATTGGGCTCCACCAATCCTTTGGGCACCGGCGGGGGCTTTCCCGGTGCTTCCCCGTCGCCCATCTCCGCGTAACTCTGTTTGGCATAGAGCAGAGTGTCGTGTTTGAGTTCGGTGTAGGAGCCCAGGAAGGTCTGCAATTGCTTTACCGGAAACCTGGCACTTTGCATGTATTGGGGATAACCCTCCCCAAAAGTCCCAGTTAAGGTGTCCAGCAATTTGAGCCAGACCGTGCTCAGGGAACTGAACCACTCAGTCTCTTTGACCTTGGCCAGATCCCCGGCTACTTCGTCCAGTCGGCTCATGAACTGGCTCACCTCTTGAGGGGAGAAGGGCGGCGCGTCTTTTTCCAGAAAAGGACCGACGGCCTCCCGGGCCGCCTGATCCCCGAAAACCCCGGGAATGAACAGGGCCGAAGGAGTGGAGGGCAGCCTTATGCCGGTTTTCTCCTCCCCGCCGGTCAGGCGGTTCAAAATCCAGGCGTCAAAGGTAAAACGCTGGCCGAAGATGCGAAAGGCCTTGGTGCTTTCCAAAAGTTGTTCTTTGGTCAAGGAAGGCACCCCCGCGCCGATGACCACGTCCGACAAAATTCTGGGGCCTTTCAGTTCGGGCAGATGGGCGGCGATCTTTTTTAACACTTCCGGATTAACCGCGTCCCCAGGGGAAAATTTATCCGTCCCCAGGACCTTGGCAATAAAATCCCGCCATTCCGGGTAACTGAGATCATCGGGGACCCCGGCATAGAAGCTGGTGATCTCCATGATTTTCTGCCAGTCCTTCAGCAGTGGCCGTCCCGAAGCCGCCGGACCGGCCAGGAGATGGGCCAGCAGCAGGGCGTCGCCGATACCCTCGGGGTGGTTCAACAGGTAACTGTTCCGGCCCAGATAGATCATGGCCCGGAAATAGGCGCGCAGAATGGAGCTTTTAACGTAATGGCTCCGGGGGGTGAACTGGGTATAGTCGGTTTTTAGCATGCCTTCCCGACCGTAGCGGCCATAGAGCGGGGAGTTGGTCACTTCCCGGGCCTGGTAGATGTGCCGGAGCTCTGCCGCCATTTGGTCGAACAGATCAGCCGAAAAACCGGACTGATACCGGTCCAAAAGTTTCAACGCGGCTTCCGGGGAATCCTGGTAGGCGGGGGTCTCCGGGGCGGTGCCGGTGGTCCCCCGCTCTTCCGGGCCTTTGGCCGCCGGCCAACCGGCGTTCTCCATAATAATTAAGGGAACCGTCAGCTGGGCCGCGATAATTTCATAGCGGGCCGCCAAGGGGCCCTGGGATTTTCCTTTATATTCCAGGGCCAGGGTCTGGGCTTGCTTGAGGAAGCGGCGCAGGAGTCCGGCCAGTTCCGTAGTTTCCAGATATTCCAGGGAGTTTTCCACATATTTATGGAAGGCGTGCAGCACCACGTCCGGGGTGACCAGGCGGGCGTTTTCCGGCCGGCGGTCGGTAACCGCCGTCGATTTGCCACAGATAGCATCAAACAGACCCAACATTTCGTCCCACTGGTAGCCGGGCGTGCAGCCCTCAAAGGTCAATTTCCCCTTGAACCGGGTGGCGCTTTTAGGGATCAACAGGAACTTCTGGTCGTTGAGAAACTTTTTCTGATCGGCGTTTAGGCGGACGCCGAGAAAACCCATTACCTGCTTATAGTTTGCCGCCCGCTCCGCGTCCGGGATTTGTTCCTTAAAAGCGGGGGTGACGCTCAGGGGAGTCAAGGGAGGAATCTCGGCAAAGGGCTCCAGCTTTAGGGGGGGTAAAGAGAGGGGCGCAGGGCCGGAGGGCGGGACCGGCTTTTCCGGGCCGCACCCGGCCAGAAGAAAAAAGATCAGGGAAAGCACGGCGAATCGGACCAGGGGTGATCTCGGTTTAGGTTGCATATGCTCCTCTCCGGACTGTAATCCCGACCTAAAATTGCTTGCCGCCAGGGAGCCAGGTGTTGGGGCCTGCCGCTGATTTTCCCCGCCAGACTCCCAGCTAGGATATGTTACTGATATTGGCGGGTTAAATCAAGGTATCCGCTGGGTCAGGTTTTGACCTAAGTTTTATGATTCCGGTTAATAAATTTCCGGGACTGCCATCTAATAGACAGAAGAGAGCATGGCTCCTTGAAGAAAATATTTACCGTCTGCGCCAATTTTCCCTGGGACTTCCGGGCCATGCCATTAAGACAAGGAGAGGGTCAATGAAAACCAGGCGATCAACCACGAAGATTTTGTTGGTTCTGGTCTTGGGGCTTGCATTATCCGGAGTCCTGGGGCTGGCTCCGCCGGCTGCTCAAGCTTCCATCGAAGATGCCGCCATCTTCTATGAGGAGTTGGCCCAATACGGCAACTGGAGGGAGGATGAAAGACATGGGCCGGTGTGGTCCCCCAAAGGCGTGGAAGAGGGCTGGCGGCCTTATCTGAACGGCCGCTGGAACCCGACTGAGCAGGGATACGTCTTTGAAACCCAGGAACCCTGGGGCTGGGCCACCTATCACTACGGCAACTGGATGCCCACCGAGTCCCACGGCTGGGTCTGGGTGCCGGGCCGCACCTGGTATCCCAACACCGTTAACTGGCGCACCAATGAGGACTACGTGGGTTGGGCGCCGGTGCCGCCCCCTGATTACGTGCCGCCGGCCTCTTACGCCCCGGCGGGGGGCTATAGCCCGGGCCTGAGCCCCTTGGACCTCATTACCGCGCCCTTCTATATCTTTGCCAAAGCCGCCAGCTTCTTGCTGGGTTTCGGCCAGCCTTATGCCCCGGCTTATTCTTACCTGGATTCCGGCGCGCTGGCCCCGCCGTCCTATGTGCCGGTAATCTATAGCCGCACCGTTGTCGTCAATAATTATGTGGTGCCCAACTACTATCCCGCCGGCTACTTCCGCCGGGCTCCTTGTACCTATGCCTGGGGGCCGCCGCTGCCATACGTCTCCCGGGTCACCAGGATCAACCCGGCCTTGCTCAACCAGCACCTGCGCCGGGTCCACCTGGCCCACATTCACAATGGCCTGGCCGGCGGCCCGGTCCTGGCCCGGCGGCCTTACCTGAGACAGATTGTCCCCGCTGCCTTGGTGGCAGGCAAACCTTTGCCCCGGATGCAATGGATGCAGAACTCACCCCAGGCCCGGGCCAACCTGAACCGGCCCGACGTGATCCCCCCGGCTAAGGAAGTGCCCCGTTTCACCGCCACCCTTCCCAAGGCCGAGGTCAGGAAAATGGAGCATGGCCGGGGAATTCCGGGGACGTCCCTGCCCCCCCGGGCCATGCAGCCTCTGACTCCCGGAATGGTGAAGCAGATTGACCAGCTTCCCCCGGAAAAACGGATTGTGCCTTGGTCGGCTCCCCCCCGGGGGGCGGCGGTCACCAAAGACCGGGGCACAACTGAGAGCAAGTCGGCCCTGCCTCCCCGGGTGAAGCCCGGCGCCGCGGCGGCCCCAGCCACTAATACCGGCGCTGGACCGACTCCTCCGCAAGTCCGGGGCGCCGGCCCGGAGCATCAAAGGACTTCACCCCGGGTTGCCGCCGGTGAAGCCGGTCCAGCCAGGCGGGAGTTGAGTCAGGAGCAACGGGAGCGGCTACGGCAAAACCGAGAGGTGCAGGCACGCCAGGGGCAAAATCCGCCCGCCCGCCAGGCCCAATGGCAGCAGCAACAGGCCCAACGGCAGCAAGAGATGCAGCAGCGCCGCCAGCAGCAAATCCAGCGGCAGCGTCAACAGGAAATCCAGGGACGCCAGCAGCAATGGCAGCAGCAACAGGCCCAACGGCAGCAAGAGATGCAGCAGCGCCGCCAGCAGGAGATGCAGCGACGGCAACAGCAGTGGCAGCAACGCCAGCAGGAACTGGCC
>JBFLZI010000145.1:0-7634 GCA_040756315.1 Thermodesulfobacteriota bacterium
GCCATCGGCCCCTGGCCCCCTCCCCCAAAATCCTCATCATCACCCCCTCCCGCTAGGGAGCGGCGGCGTAGGTCATTCCCAGGTCGGCGTAGAACTGGCGCAAGGGCGCCGGCAGGCCCAATTCCCCGTCCGTGGCCAGGAGCAGGTAGGCCTGGGCCATCTCCCGGCTGAGGCGTTCTTGATTTTTTTGGCGGAACTGCCGGGAGTCGGAGCGGCTCAGTTCCTCGGCCCAGGCTAAGAGTTTCTTCGCCCGGACCGGGGCCGAATGTTCCATGAGCACTTTGCGGCGGCCGGCCTGGGCCAAGGCCCTCAACCGGTCAGGTTGGGCCAGGGCCTCCCGGGCCTGGCGGGCCGCGGCCGGGGCGTCCCCCTTGGGATAGGTCAGAATCTCCTCTCCGGGAATAAAGAGGTTTCTCAAGCCATTTAAGGTTTGTTCCGTGAGCACCGCGGCGCCGCAGGCCATTCCCTGAAAGAGGCGGAAATTCAGCTCCCCCACGGCGCTCTGATTGAGGACCAGTTGACTCCGGGCGAAGATGGGGGCATAAGCCCCCTGGTCAAGATGCAAGGGATGGTGCTGCTGAAACTCCTGGAGAAAGGGCCAGCGTCCCGGATTCAGGGGAGATTTCAGGGTTCCCACAAAACTCACCGGAAGATCCCGCTCCAGTTTCAAGTCCTTATCCGTGGCCGGATCGCAAAAAAGGGGGAACCACTGGCAGCGGCGGGGCAACCCGTCTTTCTGGAATAAGGGCAGATAATCCCGCTGGGCCACCAGGATCAGATCAAAGGCGGCGCTGTAATGGACATGCCAGGGGTTGCAGTACTGGTCGATGGAGTAGCCGATGGTCACCGCCGGGAGGCGCTCGAAGCCGATGACCGCGGGGGGGCGGCAGATGTCGTTCCACACCACCAGGTCCGGCAGAAAGCCCCGGCCCTGGAGAAAGGCCCAGAGTTCCGCCAGGGACAGGGGCTGGGCCAGGGGCAGGTCGTGCCCCGGCCCGGGGCCGATGGTCAGCACCTGGTGGCCGGCCCGGCGAAAATAGGGAACGAAATATTGCCCCTCTAGGTTGAGGATGTTCATAATTATAACGATTTGGTGAGGGAGAGTGGCATGGCCCATCCCATCTTTAAAAGCTATTGCAAAACCTCCACGGAACTCGAAATGTCATTCTGAGCGAAGCGAAGAATCTCGTATTTTTGAAATTCTTCGGTCGCTTCGCTCCCTCAGAATGACAATATTGGACACTTTTGCAGAGGTCTCATATCTTCTAATGTTATCGACCTTTCCTCCAATAAAGTTCAGCGTTAATGAAAGTCGATTTCATCTTTCTCCAGGGTAAAAGTGGCCCGCTGAGTGGTGCCGCAGCAGGAAAATTCTCCCTCCAGGCGGGCAAAAAAGCTGTCTGCATCCAAAGGCCGGGCCTCCACCTCACGCCACTGGCCGCAGACCCGGCATTTAGCCAGGTAGCGGCCTGCTTCCACTTTACTTGGCGCCATGTCATTCTCTCCCGAGAAAAAGCAATGGGAGAGAAAGCCCAAGGTCCGAGGTCCCGGCCTCCTCTCCCATCTCCTCAGGTTCAGCTTTTCCTTAAATCAGCCGTCACTCCTGTTCTTTTCCCTCCATCTCCTTATACCATTCCGAGTGATGCTTTTCAGCCCATTTCCGGCTCACCTTGCCGTCCACCAGTGCCCGCCAGGTCCCCGGGTTGGCGATGGTCCCCAAATAGGCGTGGGCGATCACCGCGGCCACAAAGATAATGGCAAAGAACCCGTGGATAGTGGACAAGAGGCAGTTAAGGGTCAGAGGCAGGCTGTTCTTGAAGATCAGGAGAATGCCGGTCAGACCCATGATGACGCTCAGGGCCAGGGTGAGCCAGAAGAAGATCTTCTGCCCGGCGTTCAGGCGTCCGGCGGGAACCTCCACTTCTTTCCCTCCCAGGTAGCCGCCCTTCTTGCGCAGCCATTCCTTGTCGTAGTCCACAAACCGGGCGTCCCGCCACCAGAGGCTGAGGCTGACCCCGGAGGCAACCACAAAAATCAGGCCGGTGACCCAGTGGAAGATCACCGCGCCCTGGGGGGAATTGAAGAACATTTTGAGCATGGTGACATTATTGTAGAAAAAGATATACCCGGTGAAAGTGAGGAGCAGGAAGGCGATCATCCGGATCAGGTGGGTCCAACGCTCCGCTAGGTTGAAACGCAGGATTTCCCCCGGTGCCCGGTAAAAGTCGGCCACTTTGGGTCCCTGGCCGGTGTAATGCAAGACCAGGACAAAAGCCAGCAGCCACAGGCCGATGCTGACATAGGGGGTCAGATAAAGCTGATGGAATTGGTTGACATAGAAGACCCAGGGCTGGCAGCCGAAAAGGCGCCCGGAACTGATAAAGGTGGGCTTGCCGGTGGGGCCGAACATGTCGGTGACGATCTGGCCGGTGAACATGTGGGCTGTGGTGGAATGGCAGTCACCGCAGCCGTTGGCCCCCAGGGCCAGGCTGGCCGGGGCCACGTTGTGGTTGATGTTGAAGCCTTCGATATGACCGGCCCAGGTGGTGTCTTTGGCACTCACCACTTCACCCTGGTCATTTAAGGAATACATCGTGCCGCCCTTGTGGAAGAAGGGGTTGATCTGCTGAAAGCGCTGGTTCCCCTGGAGGGTTTCCTTGAGAGCCGTCAGCGCGATCTTGATCTGCTCCGGGGTGTGCAGCGCGGGCTTTTGCGGGTTTTGGGGGTTAAGCCGGGCCTTGGCCTTTTCATAGCCCTTCTTCAGCTCCCGGGCGAACAGAGGATAGTTAATGCCGTCTTTATCCCGGTTAGTGAAAAATACGCTCTTGAACCGGTTCACCGGCCAGAGCTTACCGGTCTCGTCCCTCTGGAAAGCAGGCTGCCAGGTGAAGAACGCGCCCACGGCGTTGGCTCCGGGTCTGGGTTCCATGGAAGGGTAGTTCACCATCATGCCGGTGGTGACGTCAAAGCCCTCGAAGCCCGCCCGATGGAGCGCCGGGATGTGGCAGACCTCGCAGGCCAGCTTGTCCAGGTGGTTGGGCCGGATGGACAGGTGGGTTGGCCGGGTGGCCCCCATGTAGCCCGTTTCATGGCAATCCTTGCAGGTCTTAATGGTGTGGTCCAGGTCATCTCGCACCGTGGAGACGAACTCATGGCCCTTGGCGAAGTTGTGCTCGATTTTGGTGACCTTGAGTTTAGGGTCATCCACGGAGGGGTGGCAATGGGCGCAATTCATCCCCTGGAGGTTGTGAATATCCGGGTTGAGCCGGTCGTTCCAGGAGAAGCCCCGCTTCTTGACGTCGGAGATACCGTGGCAGAAGACGCAGTTCTCCGCCGGGGGCGGATAAGAGAGGTCCAGCACGACCTTGCCGTCGTCATTGAACAGCCGCTTGTTATACGTCACCTTGGGCTGCTGGCCTTCTTTGACAAACCCGTCCACCTGGCCCAAGCCCGAAGCCGCGGTGCTGGCCCACTTGTAGTTCAACATCTTCAGTTGTTTGGTGCGGCCCTTGAAGTCATAGCCCGGCAAGTGGCAGATAAAGCAGTCGGCCTCCACCACGCCGGTCTTATCCCATCGGCTTTTATAATAGTCGCCGTCCAGGCTCTGGGCTAATTGGGGCTCGGCCTTGAGACGGAGGTCATAGCGCTTGCCGTCCCGGTCATACTCCAGGCCGCCGCCCCCCGGATGGCAGGAACCGCAGGTAGGCTGATAGAGGTTTTTCGGGTCCGTGGGGCCGACGCTGATCCACTCGAAGGTGGTCAGGTCGATTTGATCGGGATTATCATTCTTCTTTTTCGCCAACTGGCGAAAAGAAGGCGGTCAGAATTTCCCCAGCATGCCGTCGGACAAGACCCAGGGTTTCTTTTTACTGTAATCGTCCTTGATGCGGTCCCACCCTTGCTGGAAGTGGTAGCCCCGGGTGATTTTGTCATAGTCGTGGCAGGCGCCGCAGGTCTGGCGGGAGCTGTAAGGCCGGTCGGCGTTCTCTCCGGTCAGGGGATTGATGATCTTGCCGTCTTCGGTGCGGAGGTGGAAAGGCACACAGGACCGTAAGGCCCCGGTGACGGGCGGCGGCGTGAGGGAAATCACCCCTAGTATCAAGGCTAACCAAAGGAATCTTCTGGGCCGGTAATTTCCCATGGCGTATTCACCTTCCCTAGTGAATATCCAACGAGGCGCCAGGCAGTTTCAGGGCCAAAGGGCCGGATAGAGTGGAGCGATCGGGGTGGCCGAAAGGGAGACGAAGCTGGCCCGGCTCTGTCTCTGGCCGGCACCTTCTATTATAAATTTTTTCCAGGAATCCGCCAGTAGAAATGAACCTTTGCTTAAAACAGATAAGTGCGGCCCGGTATCTTAATTTTTCCTGGATTCCCCGGTCTCAGGGATTATCATGATCCAAACCCGGATTCCCGGGGCGAGGGAACAAAACTGCCCGGCTCCAGGACGCCGGCGGCGGTTTTCTGGTAAAATAGACCTGAAAATATTTTTGACAGAGGCGGGCCAGGGGCCTGAGCACCGGCTGGAAGCCGGTGGCGCCGGCCCTCCCCCACCGATAATTAAATGCCCCAAGCAGGTGGAAGCCGCGGCGCCACTGGCCGCCCCACCCGGGAAAGGAGATGCTTATGGCCGACCCCAACGCCGCCAGGCCCAGCCCCGGAGGGATCACCCTCTTTAAAATAGCCGGGATCAGGCTCAGTCTTGATTATTCCTGGTTCATCATCTTTGCCCTGGTGCTGTTGGCCCTGTCCGCCGGTTACTTTCCCCGGAATTATCCCGGCTATGAGCCGCAAATGTACTGGCTGGCCGGGTTCCTGGCCACCCTGCTCTTCTTTGCCTCAGTGGTTATCCACGAGCTGTCCCATTCCCTCATGGCCATCCACTCCGGCATCCAGATTCCGGAAATCACTCTCTTTATCTTCGGGGGGGTCTCCCGCTTGGGCCAGGAGCCGAAAGACCCCGGCATGGAGCTAAAAATCGCCCTGGTGGGGCCTCTAAGCAGTTTTATCCTGGCCCTGATTTTCTGGCTGATCAAAGGCACCATCGAAGGCCATCAGCCGGCCCTGATTGTCGCCATCTGCCAATACCTGGCCTGGATCAACGGGGCACTGGGCGTCTTTAACCTCATTCCCGGCTTCCCCCTGGACGGGGGCCGGGTCCTCAGGGCTATCTGGTGGTGGAAGACCGGGTCTCTCACCCGGGCCACCAAGGTGGCCACCGACATGGGGAAAGGCTTCGCCACCGCGCTGATGATCCTGGGAGGTCTGCAAATCTTCGCCGGCGCCCTGATCAACGGCCTGTGGCTCCTGTTCATCGGCATGTTTCTTAGAGGCATGTCCATCCGGGGCTATGAAGAGCTGATCATCCGCAAGTCCCTGGAGGGGGTGCACGTCCGGGAGGTGATGATCCGGGAGGTGGTGAGCGTGCCCCCGGATTTAACCATATCCCGATTGATTCACGACTATATCCTGCGTTATGCCTACCGGGGGTTTCCGGTGATAGACCACAGCCGGGTGCTGGGGATCGTCTCCCTGGCGGCGGTGAAGGAAATCCCCCGGGAAGAACAGGATACCAAGACGGTGGCCGAAGTTATGGTTCCCGCCAGCGATGGCCTGCTCATTGCCGCGGACGCCTCCCTGGCCGACGCCCTGACCAAGATGTCCCAGGAAGACAAGGACCGCCTCCTGGTGATGCAAAGGGGTCAAATGACCGGCATGATCACCAAAAGCGGCCTTCTGCGCTTTGTGCAAATTAAGCAGATTTTGGAGAGTTAAGGACATGGTTTGGGGAGAGGGCAGGAAAATTAGTAAGCAGTAAACAGTGAGCGGTTTCTGGGGGTATCGTTTTCACTGCTCCCTGCTAACCGCTCACTGCTCACATTTAATTGCCCCCTCCTCCAAAAACTAATGGCCATCCTCTTATGATAAAAGGATAAATATTCCCGACACCAGGAGGAATAATGGAGAATCTGCCCGAAGCCAAGGTTTCCCGGAAACAGGTGCTCATTCGCCTGCTTTACAGCCTGTTCTTCTTTATCGTTCTGGAACTGGTGAAGCTGGTGGTGCAGCTCGCCACCGTTTTCCAGCTAGTCTATCTCCTCTTGACCCTGAACTACAGCGAACCTCTGCGCCGGTTTGCCAACCGGGTGGCGGCCTATGGTTACCGGGTGATGCGTTACCTGACCCTGAATGACCCTGCCCGGCCTTTCCCCTTCCAGGAATTTCCGGGGGAACTGGAGCCGCCGGTTTCCGAGGTCGTCTTTGACTGAGGCCTGGGCCGGAGAAGGCAATGCCCGGGGCCCCTGCAGCTCACAGAGGGTTTAGGCCGATAGTGCTTGACAGCAGAAAGTGCTTTTGTTATAAAGCTACAAGTAGATAGCATGTCAGACTGAAGGCAGGGCCCCGCGGTCCTGGATATAATCGGAAGGGTATGCTAGTACTCTGCCGATTTTTTTTTGACTGGCTGCTCTCGCGGTCCTGCCGGCAAGGCGGGGAACATCTGCACCAGATTCAGGAGGTTTTTTCGGAATGAAGGAAACAGGCAGGGTTAAGTGGTTCAATGACTCCAAGGGATACGGCTTTATCTCCCGGGAGAACGGTCCGGATGTCTTTGTGCATCATAGCGCCATCCAGGGGGAAGGCTTCCGTACCCTGGCGGAAGACCAGGAAGTGGAATTTGAGGTGACCCAGGGCCAGAAAGGCCCCCAGGCCCAAAACGTCGTAAAGCTATAGGCCGTGAGAGCCTGAGGCTTAGAACTCCGGGGGCCTGGACTCCCGGAGTTCTGCCATCTTGAAGCCCTTTTGGAGGTAGCATCTTGGCAAGAAACCGCTATGGCTGGACCAAGCGCGCTAAGGAACTGGCCCGGAAACAGAAGAGCGAAGAAAAGAGGAAGCGCCGCCAGAACAAATCCCAGACCACCCCTGAGGAGGAGACGGCCCAGAGGAGTGGGGAAGAGAACCAGGCTCAGTGAAGCCACCGCCGCCCTGTGGGCGGGAACCCTGGGTCAAGGAATCCGGGCGACCAGCGTTTAGCTTAAGGAGAATAACATGGGTGTCAAAATGTTTGTGGGGAATCTGCCCCAAGGTATGACTGAAGATAAATTACAGGCCATCTTTTCCGAGGCCGGCCACGTGGTGTCGGCCAAGATCGTCAAGGACCGTTACACCGGCCAGCCCCGGGGCTTCGGCTTTGTGGAGATGGAGACCAAACTGGAAGGCCAGAAAGCCATCTCCATGATCAATGGCCGCAACGTGGACGGCTCCACTCTGGCGGTCAATGAAGCCCGGCCCCCCCAAAGAGGCTTCGGCAGTCGGGGGCGGGGCGGTTATCGTCGCTAGCCTACGCGGTTACTGATTAGCCCCAGCAGAGAGACGGACCTGAGATAGAGGACTCAGAGGAGAGACCGGCAGGGTCATCAGACCTTGCCGGTATTTTTATGTTAAAATTAAGCTGGTTCTAAGTAGAATGGTTTTGGTGGCAGTAAAAATATAAAAGAGGATAATGTTTTTCCAGGGGGGAGGGGCAGGGACCTGAGCACAGGCTGGAAAGCCCGTGCTACCGGTCTTCCCCTTTCCCCCCTCCCAACCCACTTAGGGGGTTTGGTTGGGCCGGGGCCAACGGCTCCGGCCCAACCAAA
>JBFLZI010000146.1:0-7628 GCA_040756315.1 Thermodesulfobacteriota bacterium
CCCCCTCCCCCAAACCCCCTCCCCCAACCCCCATAAGGGGTTGGGAGAAAGGGTGAATTTATGTAGGGCGGGCATTGCCCGCCATAGACTTTCCCTAGTTGAAGGGCATAATTTGGCGGGCAGTGCCCGCCATGATCTTGGGGCAGCAATATGATTAACGAAGAACCGACCTTAAATTTCCCTCTCTTGAGGGAGAGGGTTAGGGAGAGGGTTAGGGTGAGGGTGAAAAGTTAATCTCTTCTCCCCTCCCATTAAGATAAAAAGGCTTTGGAGAACAAAACCGTTTCAGATCAAAGCGAGAATGAGGAGGTCCCCCGCCCCCCGCGTCCCCGGAAGGAGTTGCGCCAGGGGTTTTCCACCGGCACCGCGGCCGCGGCCGCGGCCCAGGGGGCTTTATGGGAGCTATTAGGGCGGCCCTGCCCGGAGCGGGTGGAGGTGCCCTTGCCGGTGGGGGGCAGCCTGACTATACCCTTGCACAGTCACCGACGCCTAAGGGACCGGGGGGAAGCCGTGGTGATCAAGGACGCCGGGGACGACCCGGACGTCACCAACGGTGCCCGGATCGGCGCCCGGGTCTGGCTGCGAAACTCGGGCGAAACGAAAGCAGAGATTATTTTCCAGGGAGGCGCAGGCGTGGGCCGGGTGACCAAGCCCGGCCTGCCGGTGGCTGTGGGAGAACCGGCCATCAACCCGGTGCCCCGGAAGATGATCCGCCGGGCTCTGCGCCAGGTGTGGGATGCGGTGCACCCTGGGAAGCCCCTGGGTTTGGCCGTGGAAATCTTTGTCCCGGGGGGTGAGGAAATGGCCCGCCGGACTCTGAACCCCCGCCTGGGGATTTTGGGAGGCATCTCCATTTTGGGGACCACCGGCCTGGTGAAGCCCTTCTCCCACCAGGCCTTTCGGGCCACCATCCTGGCCAGCCTCCGGGTGGCTCAGGCCCTTAAGCTCCAAAAGATTGTCTTCAGCACCGGGGGCAAAAGCGAAAGCTATATCCGGGAGCAACTGCCGGAGTTGCCGGAAGAGGCCTTCATACAAATGGGGGACTATGTGCGCTTTGCCTTTAAAGTGGCCAGTGGCCTTGGGTTCAAAGAGTTGGTGGCCGCCGCCTTTTTCGGCAAGGCCCTGAAGATTGCCCAGGGGTGGGGCCACACCCATGCCTCCCGGGGGTTGGCCGATCTGAAAAAACTGGGGCGCTGGACTGAAGAGATAACCGGGAATGTCCGGTTGGCTCAGGCGGTGGCCCAGGCCAACACCGTCCGCCAGACCCTGGAGATTTTGACCGCGGCCCGGGCCGGGGCGGTGATGGAAGAGGTGGGGCGGCGGATGCTGGCCGGCCTCCGGGGATATGCCGGAGATAATCCCCAAGTGGAGGCGGTGATCCTGGATTTTACCGGCTCTCCCCGGTGGCGGGGCGTGAGCTTAGGGAGGTCAAGGCCATGATGCCGGTGCAGGTGGTGGGTCTGGGTATGTCCCCGGCGGACTTGACCCCCCAGGCCCGGGAGATCATCCAAGAGGCCCAGGTGCTGGTGGGGGGGCGGCGTTTGCTCAGCTATTTCCCGGACCATCCCGCGCTGAAGATTTCTCTGGGCAAAGACCCGGAAGGGGCCCTCCGGGAAGTTCCGGCCCTGGCCGAGAGCCGGCGGGTGGTGGTTTTGGCCTCCGGTGACCCCAACTTTTACGGGATAGGGGCGCTGGCGGTAAAAATCCTGGGAGCCGGTCAAGTGGCGATTCATCCCAATATCACCGCGGTCCAGGCGGCCGCGGCCCGGCTGAAGCTCTCCTGGCATGACGCCCAAGTGCTCAGCCTCCACGGGCGCGCCTGGGAGCACCTGGCCCAGGCCCTGCCGGGGGCCAAAAAATTGATGATCTATACCGACCCGGAGCATACGCCGGGGGCCATTGCCCGGTTTCTGCTGGAAAGGGGCTTAAGTCAGACCCGTCTCTGGATCCTGGAAGACCTGGGCCAGGACACGGAGCGGGTAAGTTGCTTCACTCCAGCGGAGGCCCAAGACCGGGAATTTTCCTCGTTAAACCTGGTGGTCTTGTTGTTTGAGGCCGATGAAATCGGCGTTGAGGCTGACCTGACCAGCGAAGTTTTCCAGGGAAGGCCCTCCCCCTTGCACCTGGGCTTGCCGGAAGAGGCCCTGGCCCACCAGGGGGGCCTCATCACCAAGGCGGAGGTGCGGGCTGTGGTCCTGGCCAAGTTAGAGTTATATCCTGGTCAGTTACTCTGGGATGTGGGGGCCGGTTGCGGCTCGGTGGGCCTGGAGGCCAGCCTGCTTATGCCGGGAGGCAAGATTTTCGCCATAGAGCAGGACCCGGCCCGGGCCGCCCAGATCACCGCCAACCGGGATAAATTCGGCGTACCGAATCTGGAAGTGGTTCATGGCCGCGCCCCGGCATGTCTGGCGGGGTTGCCTTCCCCCCAGCGGGTCTTTGTGGGGGGCGGCGGCCCGGATTTGGGGGCCATCCTCCAGGAAGCCCTAAGGCGTCTGGATAAGGACGGCAAAGTGGTCCTCACCGCCTCCCGCCTGGAGACCCTGGAGACGGCCAAGGGGGTTCTCGAACAAGGGGGCTGGCAAGTAGAAGTCACGCAAATCCAGGTGAGCCGCTCCCGGCCTTTGGCCGGGGGCAGCTACCTTCAGGCCCTGAACCCGGTGTGGATCGTTACCGCCTTAAAGAGATAGTTAAAATGAAAGAGAATTTTTTAAGCGAGAAAGAGAAAATTGAGAAAGCTACCGCGGAGGCTTTTATTAAACTTTACAATGAAATGATGGGAACATCTTTTCGAATCATCGAACATTCCGATGCTCCCGACTTTCAATGCAGTGATTCGCAGAACAATGAGCTTAAACTCGAAATTACACTAACCGAAGACCTACCAAAAGATATTGCTGCTCTTTGTGGTCGATCAAATCATCGTAGCATAGAAGCATTAAAGGATCACATGGCAAAAGTTAAGGAAGGGAAGGCTCATCCACTCGAAAGAGTCAGTTCATTTCCTGGTAATGTAACTGAGACATTAGTTCATAGAATAAGGAAGAAATTGAACAAGGACTATGGGAGAAATACTGCCCTTGTGATCAGAGATACTTCGCCCCTTGACTGGGATTGGAGTATGGTAATCGATTCTGTGAAACAGTCCTTGGATTTATCGCGTAATCCATTTGATAAAGGCATTTGGATTGTTTCATATGACAAAGACAGAATTTTCCTTTTAAATTAGGTGATTGGACATCGACTTGATGAAATTTTTATGATCGTTATTAAAAAGTTGCTTTTTTATCAAATGTCATATCTATTTTTACAATAGAAAGATAAATATTTTATGATTGAATCTCATCCCGTCATTTTCTTAGGGGCCGGGCCTGGGGACCCGGAGCTTATCACCATTAAAGGGCAAAAGGCCCTGGCCCAGGCGGAGGTGGTTTTCTACGCCGGTTCCCTGGTCTCCCCGGCGGTGTTGGGCTGGGCTAAGGCCGACGCGGAGCTTATCGACACCGCGCCCCTGAACCTGGAGGAGATCGTCACCGGCATCATTGAGGCCCACCGGGCCGGGAAGCGGGTGGTCCGGGTCCATTCCGGGGACACCGCGCTTTTCAGCGCCATGCAGGAGCAGTTGGAGGTCCTGGAACGAGAAGGGATTCCCTGCCAAGTGATTCCCGGGGTGACCGCGGCGGGGGCCGCGGCCGCGGCCCTGGCCCAGGAACTCACCCTGCCAGAGCTGACCCAGACGGTGATCCTCACCCGGGCCCCGGGGCGCACTCCGGTGCCGGAGGGGGAGGCCCTTAAGGACCTGGCCCGGCACCGGGCCACCCTGGTGATCTACTTGAGCGCCAAGCTCATTGAGTCCGTGGTGGCTGAGCTTACTCCTACCTATGGTCCCGAGACCCCGGTGGTGGTGGCCTACCGGGTGAGTTGGCCGGAGGAGCAAATCATCCGGGGCACCCTGGCCGATATCGCCGACCGGGTGCGCCAGGCCGGGATCGAGCGCCAGGCCCTGATCCTGGTGGGGCCGGCCCTGGCCCCCCGGGAAGGGGAGCTTAAGGCCCGCTCCAAACTTTATGATAAGGCCTTTGCCCATGGCTGCCGCTCCGGCCAAGGCGATTAGGGTCATTGCCCTGACTCCCCAGGGGGCGGCCCTGGCCCGGTGTCTCTGCCGGGGCCTGGCCGGGGCCCAATGCTGGCTGCCCCAGGCCCGGAGCCAGGAACCGGGAGACCACCCGTTCCAACACCTGTCCCAGGTCTTTCAAGAAGCCTTTGACCAGGGCGAGAATCTGGTGTGCGTCATGGCCGCGGGGATTGTGGTGCGGGGCATCGCTCCCTTCCTCCAGGGCAAAGATGCGGACCCGGCGGTGGTGGTAGTGGATGAAGCCGGCCAATTCGCGGTCAGCCTCCTTTCCGGGCATCTGGGGGGGGCCAATGACCTGGCCCGGCAGGTGGCCCGACTGCTGGGAGGCGCCCCGGTGATTACCACCGCCAGCGACGTCCAGGGGCTGCCGGCCCTGGACCTGGCCGCGGCTGAGTCCGGTTTGCTCATCGAGAACCTCCCGGCGGTGCGCCGGGTGCAGATGGCCCTGCTGTCCGGGCAGCCGGTGCGCCTGGTGGACCCCCAGGGCTGCTTGGCGGATTTACTGGAAGAACATCCAGGGCTGTTCCTGACGGAAAGCGACCTGGATTCGGCCCTGGCCGCAGACGGCCCCACGGTCTATGTGGGCTTCCGGGAACGCGCCTGGCCTTCGGACTGGCTGATCTTGCGGCCCCGGAACCTGGTGGCGGGTGTCGGCTGCCATCAGGGGACCCCGGCGGCAGAGATCGTCCAATTCATTAAAGCCACCTTCCGGGAGAACCGGCTTTCCTTATTATCCCTGAAGGCTCTGGCCACCATTGAGAGAAAGAAAGAGGAGCCTGGCCTGAAAGAGGCGGCCAGGAGTCTGGGAGTAGAACTCCTATGGTTTACCGCAACAGAACTGGAGGGGATAAAAGTTCCCCATCCCTCGCCTCAGGTGGCCCGCCATCTGGGGGTGAAGAGCGTCAGCGAAGCCGCGGCCCTAAGGGCCGGGGGGGTGGAACTCATCGTCCCCAAGCAAAAGGCCAAGAACGCCACCCTGGCGGTGGCCCGGGTCGCCTAGCCGTAGTGAGCCTGGGGCCGGGTTTCCCCGCCTATATCATCCCCCAGGCCCAGGCGGCCCTGGAGGCGGCCCAGGTGGTGGTGGGCTACCGGACTTACCTGGACTTGGCGCAGCCCCTCCTGACCCACCAGGAGGTGGTGGCCTCCGGCATGAAGGCGGAAATAGAGCGCTGCCGGGAGGCCATGAAGCGGGCCAGGGCGGGCCGGCGGGTGGCCCTGGTCTCCGGGGGGGACGCCGGCATCTACGGCATGGCGGGGCTGGTCCTGGAGATCGCCGCGGCCCAGGGCCTGAAGGTGGCCCCTCCCGGCATGGCGGAGGCGGTGGACTTTTACCTGGAAGTGATCCCCGGAGTCCCGGCCCTCACCGCGGGCGCGGCCCTCTTGGGCGCGCCCCTGATGCACGATTTTGCCGTCATCTCCTTAAGCGACCTCCTCACCCCCTGGGAGGCCATTGAAAACCGTCTGAAAGCCGCGGCGGCAGGGGATTTTGTCCTGGTGCTCTATAATCCCCAGAGTAAGAAACGCCACTGGCAGCTTAAGGCGGTGCAGGATTTGCTGTTGCAACTGAAAGACCCTCAGACCCCGGTGGGCATTGTCCGCCGGGCCATGCGGGACGGGGAGCAAATCATCATCACCACCTTAGGGGATATGTTGAATCACCCGGTGGATATGCAGACCATCATCTTGGTGGGCAATTCCCAGACCTTTACTTACGGCCCCTTTATGGTCACCCCCCGGGGTTATCTCAGCAAATACCGGGTGAGCGAAGAGTTGGGGAAAAATGCCGGGGAGGCCGATTCAAACCCATGAAATACCGCCCGTTGATGGTCTTAGGGTCAGGCTCGGACGTGGGGAAAAGCATCCTGGTGGCCGGCCTCTGCCGCATCTTCTTTCAGGAGGGGATCAAGGTGGCCCCCTTCAAGGCCCAGAACATGGCCTTGAACAGCTTCATCACTCCCGAGGGGGGGGAGATGGGCCGTGCCCAGGTGGTGCAGGCCCAGGCCGCGGGTCTGGCCCCCCACGTGGACATGAACCCCATCCTGCTCAAACCCAGCAGCCCGGTGGGTTCCCAGGTCATTGTCCAGGGTAAGGTTTACGGCAACTTCTCGGCCCAGGAATATTACCGCCACAAGCCCCGCCTGGTGGGGAAAGTGATGCAGAGTTTCCGCCGCCTGAGCCGGACCTATGACCTGATTATCCTGGAGGGGGCCGGCAGCGCGGTGGAACTGAATTTAAAGAAGAACGACCTGGTGAACTTCCATATGGCCAAGAAGGCCGACGCCGCGGTGCTCCTGGTGGCGGACATCGACCGGGGCGGGGTCTTCGCCGCCACCATCGGCTCTTTCCACTTGCTGACTCCCAAGGAACGCCGCCTCCTGGCCGGTTTTATCATCAACAAATTCCGGGGGGACCCGGAGCTTTTCCGGGAAGGGGTGAGAATCATCCAGAACCGCACCCAAAGGCCGGTTTTCGGGGTAGTGCCCTATGTGCCGGACCTCATCCTCCCGGAGGAGGACAGCGTCGCCCTGGGGCGCAAGCCCCGGGCCGGGGGCTGGCCGGAGACCGGGGGCCTGCGGCTGGGGGTGGTGCGTCTGCCCCACATCTCCAATTACACGGATTTCGACCCCCTGGAACAGGAACCGGGAGTAACCCTCCGCTATCTGGACCATCGCCACGGCCTGGACGGCGTGGACCTCCTCATTTTGCCCGGCACCAAGAACACCATCGTTGACCTCATCTATCTTAAGGAGACCGGCCTGTTTGAGGAGATTCAAAACTATGCCGCCCAGGGGGGCCGTGTCCTGGGCATCTGTGGAGGGTATCAAATCCTGGGTGAAGAAGTCCGGGACCCCCTGGGGGTGGAAGGCCCCCCCCGGACGGAAGCCGGGCTGGGGTTGCTGCCGGTGGTCACCACCATGGCCGGGGACAAGACCACCACCCAGGTCCAGGCCCGGGCGTCTGCGGAGCAAGGCGAGGAGCTGATAATTGAGGCTTATGAAATCCATATGGGGGTTACCGAGCCTCGGGGAGAGGGCCGGGCGGCCCTGGAGATTATAGACCGGAACGGTGAGCCGGTGCAGGTGGCGGACGGCTGGAGGAGTCCCGACGGCCGTGTCTGGGGCACCTACCTCCACGGCCTCTTTGATAACGACGGCTTTCGCCGGGCCTTCTTGGGAGAATTGGTTCAGGAACACCGGGACACTGTGGCCCCGGTCTGGTCCTTCCGCACCTTTCAGGAAGAACAGCTGGACCGCCTGGCGGATTTGCTGCGCCAACACCTGGACCTGGCTAAGATCCGGGAGCTAATTCAAAAATGAGGCTGTTGCGAAAGTAGTTTTGAGGGGAGGGCCGGGGGAGCAGTGGCTCCCCCGCCCTCCCCTCAAACTCCCCTCCCAACCCCCTTTATAGGGGTTGGGGGAGAGGGTTTGGGAGAGGGGGCAGGGGCCGTCGGCCCCAGGCCCCCTTTCCCAACCGGAATTCTACCGAGGTTGCCAAA
>JBFLZI010000147.1:0-7556 GCA_040756315.1 Thermodesulfobacteriota bacterium
GGGTGGGGGTTTGGGGGAGGGGGTAAGGGCCCACCGGCCCTTAGCCCCCTCCCCCAAAACACAGGTTCAACCCTAAGAGGGGGGCGGGAAAGATGGCGGAGAAGGTAATCGACGTGGTTTTCGCCACCCTGGTACAGGGGGTGTATGTGGTCACCACCCGCCTGGGGGATAAAGTTAACGGCATGACCGCCGCCTGGGTCTCCCAGGTGTCCTTTAACCCCATTCTCCTCACGGTGTCCATCGCGCCGCTGCGCTATTCCCATGACCTCATCAAAGAAAGCCGCGTCTTTGCCCTCAATCTCCTGACCAGCGAGCAGATCGATTTGGGGAAGCGTTTCGGTTACAAGAGCGGCCGCAAAGTGGATAAATTCGCCGGGTTGGAGTACACCACCGCGGTCACCGGCGCTCCCATCCTGCCCCAGGTTTATGCCTATTACGATTTGCAACTGGTGGACACCTTCCCGGCCGGGGATCATACCCTTTTTGTGGGGGAAGTGGTGGACGCCAAGATCCTCCATCCCGACGCCCGCCCCTTAATTTTTCACAAACCGGATTTCTTTTAGCAAAAATTATTTGACAAAAGCTGTTTTTTCCCCTAATAGTGCTGATTAAATGTGAATTTTTTTATTAATTGGGTAGGGAGGTGAGACTACCCAAGGATGGGCGCCAGCGAATGGATTTCGGGGATGTCGGGGTAATCTGCCTGAACCGGGAGCTTAAGGGGGAGTGCCAGAGATGCCTCTGGCTAGAGTGGGATTCCCGGAAACAACATTGCAGCAACGGCCATAGCCCCATCTGCGGGCTATATCGCCAACAGCTCTTCTTTCCGGATACCTATTCCCAGGTAACTACTTACTCACCACTCAGCAAGGGGTTGCAGCCTTAAGCCGCCGGCTCAGAAGGTCTGCTTGCCTGATCGGCAAGGGCAACCGGTATTTCGTCACACAGGCCAGGGTGATCTCCCGGCACTCCGCCAAAGTGATGCCATGTCCGGGGGAGAGGAACAGAGGCTTCTTCCCGGTCTGAGTGCGCAGAATTAATCCCACCAACTTTCCTTCCCACATTAGCGGGCTGGCCGCACCCGCCGCCATCCCAGGCTCGGGACCGCTTCCCACCAAGCGGCTTTTCGCCACGCCGATGGAAGGAAGGTCCACCAGCAATCCCAGATGGGAGGCCAAACCCAGGCCCCGGGGGTGGGCAATCCCCTGCCCGTCCACCAACAACAGCTCCGGCCGCCGCCGCAACCGGCTTATAGCCGCAGCCAGGATGGGGGCCTCCCGGAAGCTTAATAGACCGGAAATGTAAGGGAAAGGACAGACCCCCGAAATCCCGGCCTCCTCCAGCAGCTCCAACTCCGGATAACTATATACCGCCACCGCGCCGAAAATGCGCCGGTCCCGCCGCTCGTAAGCCGCGTCCACCCCCGCCACCGAGCGGGGCCGCCGGGCCAAAGGGCGAATCTCCACCCGCCGGCGCCACTCTTCCTGCAAGGCCACCGCCTCCCGGTAATTCTTCGGCCAGTCATTTAGGGTCATGTCGTCAGGTTTGTTTGGGGGGAGGTACAGGGGAATAGTTTTGAGTTTCGAGTTTTGAGAAATCGGCAATTCATTCCTCTCGAAACTCGAAACTAAAAACTCGAAACTCTAAGGACTGTGGCCCCTGGCCCCCTCCCCCAAATTTTCTCTACTCCCCCATCCCCTCAACCTCGCACTAATTCAGCGCTGTAGAGGAAGGCCCCGTCTCGGTGGATTAGCCTGCCGTCCCGATTTTCCAGAATCCAGCCGCTGGCCTTTTTGCCCCCAAAGGGGAGGCGCAGGGGAGTGAGGAGAAAGTCGGGGTTGTCATAGACCATGCCGAAGGTATGGCCCAGGTCTTCCCGGACGTCAGGGGCAAGAGTGCCGAAAAAGCTCACCAAAAACGGATAGCGCGTGGACAGGACCCGGGCCACCGCTTCGGCGTCGCTCTTAACCGGGCACAGGGCGAGAAAGGGCCCGAAAAGCTCCAGCTCCGGAGGCTCAAGGGTCTCCACCAGAAAAGGCCCCTGCCATTGGCCGTCCCGGCGGGGCGGCCACAGGAAAGGTGCGTTGGCCACCGCGGCCAGAGCCCGATCCAATAACAGGCGGGTGCGCTCCACCCGGATGGGGCCGATCCAGGTATTAGGGTCCCGGGGGTCCCCCACCCGAATCTCCTTCATCCAGTCCAGGATTAATTGCCGGGCCGCGTCATAGATGTCCCGGTGAATATAAGCCCGCTTCACGCAGGTGCAGTATTGGCCGCCGTTGACAAAGGCCCGGCGCACCACAAAGCGCACCGCCTGTTCCAGAGGCGCGTCCCGGAACAGGAGCGCCGGCGGCAGGCCGCTGGGGCCGGCAAAGAAGACTTTGTCGAAATGGTCCGCGGCCTTTTGGTAAACAGCGCCTACCTCACCACCTCCGGAGATAAACAGGACCCGCACCTCCGGGTCCTGAACGCAACGCTCCCCGAAGCTGGGGTTATCCAGCCCGGTTACCGCTTGGATGGCGGGAAAAGGCGCCACTATTTCTTGCAGGACTTGGGCGATCCGGGGAGTCTGAGAGGAGCAACTGAAAAGAAAGCGGTTCCCTCCCAAAACGGCCCCGCCCCCCACCCGGGCCAACATCACCGGCGCGGCGTCATAGGGAAAGATGGCGGCCACCAAACCGTAAGGGGATTTGCCCTCCACCTGGGGCACCTCCACCCTCATGGTCTTGAGGTGCTCCACCGCCAAATCCACTTCCAAACCGGCTATGTGACAGGGGGTGCCGATATCCTCCCCCGCGGCGGCCACCAGGTCGCCCCGCCGAGCGGCCAGGCGTTCCCCCAACTCCGCCAAGAGTTGCAGCCGGCTGTCAATCTCAGAGGACATTTTGCCGGAACTCCTTGATGAATTAAATCTAGCCTATGTTAATCCCATCGGTCAGAAATACCAGCCCTTTTAGAGATGAGATTTAACAGTGGGGAGAGGGCGGGGAAGTACTTAATGTTGAGTTTCGAGTTTTGAGTCTCGAGAAAAATCAGCAGGTTGGATCTCTCGAAACTCGAAACTAAAAACTCGAAACTTGAGGGCCTGTGCCCCTTAGCCCCCTCCCCCAAAACTTCACCGCCCCCCCCGCCTCCAGAAAAGGGCGCGGCGGCCCAGGAGTTTCAGCCAGGCGCCGCCTTCCCGGAGGGCCATTTTGGCCAGCCAGAGGTAGCGCCGGTTTTGCCAGTAATGTTTCATTACTCCGGGCACCGGCAGGGGGTGGAGGTTGATGGCATGGTGGCGGAACTGCCGGCGAAAAAGGTGATGGGCCCGGCGCATATGGAGGCGGTCGGAGACCAGTCCCACGTCTGTCAGGCTTAAGTCCTGAACCAAGGGCAAGGTATTGCGGGCGGAGGCCGCGGTATTGAGGCTAGTTTCCTCCACGATAAGACGGGTGGTCAGGTGGATCCGGAAATCCAGGCCCCAACTCTTTTCCGCCCAGGCCAGGGCATACCCGGCCATGGCCTGGGCCTCAGAGATCCGGGTGCCGGGTCGCTGACCGCCGGTGAGGAGGATATAGCCGTGCGCGCCCCCCTGCCGCCAATGATTCAGGGCATGGACCAGACGCATGCGGGCTATCCGGCCCGGTCTCCCCTGGGGGTTGACCCGGGCCCCCAGGACAATATACCCCTCCAAACGCGGCGGCTCCAGGATCATCGGTTTTCTCTTGGTGAATGGTTTTGGGGGACGGGGCTAAGGGCATTGACAGAAAGGGGAAAAGGCGAAAGGGCGAAAAGGATTTGGGATTCATGGGTTATTTCTTTATCCTTTTCGCCTTTTCGTCCTTATTTCCTCCCCCGGCCCTCCCCCCAAACTTACTACCCTCACTTCCCCCCACGGCGTTTTTTACGCCAGGCCCGGGTTTGGGACTTCCAGGCCGGTTCTTCCTGGTGTCGCCGGGCCTGGGGCAGCGGTTTTAAAACCTTAGGAAAATCCGGGGGCAGTCCCACGCCGGGAGTTGGCGGCTCCGGGGCCCGCACCGGCTTCGCCTTCTCCAGCCCCGGCATTGGCGCCGGCATCTGCAAAAATTCCCGGGGCAGAGCCGGGGCCAGGAAGAGTTCTTCCCCATACCCCTGAAAAATAATCCCCGCCTTAAATGCGGCCTGGGCCTGCACCGTAATCAGAATGGGTGCCGCGGCCCGCCGCCGCCCGATTTTTTTGGCCAGGTCCATTTGCCGGGCCAGGACCAGATCCTGGCCGGGAGGGGGCTTCAACCCCTCCTCCCAGACCCGGGCCTGGGCCTTGGGGGACAGGGCCAGATAGAGCAAAGGCGGTGGCTTCTCTCCGGGAGGCCGCCGCAACCGGGGCGGCTCCGGCATCAGGCCCCTTATTTGCTCCCCCACTATCTCAAACCGGGGCGGCTTCAGGAGGGCCGTCACCTCTTCCAGATGCCGGCGCCGGACAAAACCCCAGCCCGGCTCTCCGGCCAAGGCCTGAAGCATTTGCTTCAAAGAGACAAAACCATCTTCAGCCAGCACCAACCCGAACTCGTCCGGACGATGGCACAGGATGTAGGTGAGCATCCGGGCCAATCCTTCCAACTGCCGGGGCAAACGGGCCATATTTATTAAGGTAGAGTTTTGGGGGAGGGGGCTAAGGGCAAAATTAGCAGTCAGCCGTCAGCTTTGGTCTTTTTTGGGCTGATGGCTGATTGCTGAAAGCTGATAGCCTCAGGTCTCCAGCCTTCCCCTCACAACTAACCAGAAAATGTGACTTTGTTACCTTTTATCAGAGGGTGGTTGACAAGGCAAGAAGGCATGTTAATTTATACTATTGGGATTATGGTTGCTTATTTTCGCACGCATCACAAAGAACTGTTGCGGGAGGCCCTGGTCATCGCCGAAGAGATGACCTTTGACTTTTTCAAGCTCTCCCCCAGCCATTGGCGCCGGGCCCGTTACGATATCCTGACGTTGGAGGGTTTGCGCCGGGAAGAGATCTCCCCCCACGCCCTGGCCTTGGTGGCCAAATATAACGGGTATCCCCAGGATCGCCTGCTGCCCTCCGCGGCCTTTGACTTTTATCGCGTCTGTATCCAGGACCACAATATTTTAAAGACCCTGGAGACTTGCGGGGAACTGCGTCTGCTCCCCCTGTTGAGCTACGTTTTGACCCATGAATTGGTGCACCTGGTCCGGTTCAGCCAGTTTCAGGCCCGGTTCGAGGCCTCCCCGGCGGAAAAACATTTGGAGGAGCAACGGGTGCATCGCTTGAGCCAGGATATCCTGACTCCTCTGAATTTTCTCGATTTAGCCCCGGTAATCCGTTATTATGAAAGTTGTTCCTTAGGAGGTTGGCAGTATGCCCATTTATGAGTATCAATGCGCCGCCTGCGGCCAGATCGTGGAAAAGTGGCAAAAATTTTCCGACGCGCCCTTAACGGTCTGCCCCAACTGCGGCGGCACCCTAACCAAAATCATCAGTAATTGCGCCTTTCATCTCAAAGGCGGCGGCTGGTATGTGACGGATTACGGCGGCAGCCGCCAGGCCGCCAGCGGCGAGGAGAAACCGGCCGAAGCCAGCCCCGGCAGCGAAGCCAGCAGCGACACCCCGGCGAATCCACCCTCGGAACCATCTGACACCTCGGCGCCTCCCAAGATTAAGTGAAGGACCTGCTGAGACTCCCTGGAAGGGAGAGAAAGTGAGCAGCAGTGGCTGAAATCAAAAGCACCCTGGAGCTGGCCCTGGAAAAGGCCGAACAATACGGGCGCTCCAGCAAGGATGAGTTGCTCCAGGATCAATACCGGGAGCAGGCCCGGCAATTAGCGGTTAATTACCTGCGGGAAGAAGGGGACCTGGAGGCCGGCCTTCAAGACCTGCCGCCGGGGGCTAAAGACGCGGCCCGGACCGCGGCCAAAGAGGTCTTGCTCCGTAATATCACCCTGCCCCGGGAGGGGGAATTGGACCCCCGCCAATCCCGGGCCCTGGAAGGTATGCTCCTGTTGGCCTCGAACAAAAAGGCCATGGCCCGCCTCAAAGCGGAAGTGGAACAAATCTGGCAAAACTTCCTGATGGCCCGGAACAGCGCCTTCCAACAACTCAAGACCAGCTTCTCCCATGGCCTGAACAATATGACCCGGGCCTTAGAGGCCCAACTCCGCCAAAAAGTGCGCCTGGAAGTGGAACAACTGCCCCAATTCCAGGAAGAATGGCGTAAATTCCAAAGCAGCCTCATCAACCAGTTTGAACCCCTCCTGGACGACCGCAAGGCCCAAATGCTGAATTTGTAGAGAGTTTTGGGGGGAGGGCCGGGGACCTGAGGTCCCTGCCCTCCCCCCACACCCCCATAAGCGCTAACTTAGTCGATATTGACAAACAATTTGTAAAGAAATATTAGTTTTTGTCATTCTGAACGGAGCGAAGCGGAGTGAAGAATCTCGATAATTACTCAATAATTTTAGAGATTCTTCGCTTCGCTCAGAATGACATAAATTATCATAATCCAAGTGATTTAACTTAAGTTAGCGCATATGCCCCACACCCCCCTCCCAACCCGCTTTAATCTCGGTAGCACGGGCATCTTGCCCGTGCCCGCACAGGCGGCTGGAAGCCTGTGCTACCATTTATATAATGGGTTGGGGAAGGGGACGTGGTGGAGGATTGTAAGCGGGTCTGCGATCCCTGGCCCCCTCCCTCACACCTCATCACTCTTCCTCAATCCACGCGGCACAGGCGTCGGAAGTTATCGGCCAGGAGGTTTTGGGTTTGGTCCGAGGGGAGTTTCAGGTTGAGGACTTTTCTCAGCTCGGTGGCGGGGTGGCCGAAGGGGTAGTCGCTGCCGAAAAAGAGGCGGTGGCTGCCGTAGCGGCTCAAGTAATCCTCGATTTCCCAGGAGGAGGCCAGGGCCGTATCCCCATGGACAAAGGGCAAGCTCCATACCCCGGCCCGGTCCAGATTTCGATAGCCGCCGTTCAGGCCACCCAGGTGGGGAATGATCACCGGCACCCCGGCCGGAACCAGTTTCTCCAGAAAGAACAGGGTGTTCTGAAAGGACTCTTCCAGAAGGATGGGCAGTTGCCGGGCTTGAACTACCTCCAGAAACTCCCGGCAGCGGGGCGCATCATAATGATACTCCGGCTCATCCGGGTGGCGGTGCCACTTGATGGCCACATACTCCGGCCCCAGGTCTTCCCAGGCAAAATCATTCCAGACAAAAAAATAAGGGTAGATGGCGATTTCCGGGTCCTGCAACCCTCTCAGGTGCTCATGGGCCCTTCTCCGACAAGCCTGCCAATCCGGGGTGTCGGTGAAATGATAATCATAACGGTCATAAATATCCTCCACCGGAGGAATGACCCCAGCTCCCTGAATCCCGGCAGCCAACAGCAAGGGCCGAATGCCCGGCCAACCCCAGGACACATTCTGCACCCCACAATGAAGATGACTGTCAATTATCCGCAAAAAAGAAACCCAGGGGCTAAAGATTTACTTGCTTATGTCCTTAGCTCCGCTAAAGACATAAGCAAGAACTATTTTAGTGGGGGGAGGGCCAGGGACCTGAGGTCCCTGCCCTCCC
>JBFLZI010000148.1:0-7420 GCA_040756315.1 Thermodesulfobacteriota bacterium
CCCCGCCTTACCCGGCTACCATTTGCGGGGGTTGGGAGGGGAGTTTGAGGGGAGGGCGGGGGGTCTCAGGTCCCCCGGCCCTCCCCTCAAAAATCATCCTTTACAATCCCTCCTTGGCCAGGTCTTCCAGGAGGGCTTTCTGTTTTTTGGTGGGGCTGGCGGGGATATCCACGATGATGCGGACAAACTGATCGCCCCGGGTTTTGCCGTTGGCGTGGGGGATGCCGTAGTTTCTTAAGCGCATCTTGGTATGGCTGCCGGTGCCGGGGGGCACTTTCAGGCTCATGGTTTTGCCGTCCAGGGTGGGGACGGTGACCTTGGTGCCCAGCGCGGCTTCGCTGATGCGGATATGGCGGTCCACGTAAAGGTCGTTCCCTTCCCGTTTGAACACGGGGTGTTCCACTTCCTTGAGCTTGATATAGAGGTCCCCGGGCGGTCCCCCCATGGGGCTGGGACGCCCTTTCTCCGCCACCCGCAACCTCTTGGCCGGCATGGTCCCGGGAGGAATTTTGACGGTGACTTTTTCCACCTGGCCGTTGCGGTTGAAACTGATCAATTTTTCCGTGCCGAAGGCCATCTCGTGGAGGGTCAGGGGCACCTCCACCTGCAGGTCTTCCCCTTTTAAAGGCTGGGCCTTGGCCTGAAAGCCGCCGGGCCCGCCGTAGTGAAAAACCCGGGTGCGGCCTCCCCGGGGGGAGGTGCGCCCGCCCCCCAGGCCGCCGAACAGGCGGGTGAAGATATTATCGGAGATGCCCGCGTCAAAGATTTCGCTGAAATCGAAGCCCCGAAAAATATCTTCCTGGGAGAACTTGGTGTGAAAAGCCTGGGAGCCGACAGTATCGTATTCTTTGCGCTTCTCGGCGTTGCTCAACACCGCGTAGGCTTCGCTGATCTGCTTGAACTTCTCTTCCGCCTCCTGCTTGTTGCCCTTGGCCTTGTCCGGGTGATACTTCTGGGCCAGTTTGCGGTAGGCTTTTTTGATTTCTTCCGGAGTGGCCTCCCGGCCTACTCCCAATATTTTGTAATAATCCATGTTTGCCATGGGTCTCTCTCGTCAATCATATGAAGGGATAATTTGTCAACTTATTATAAGAAGAAAGTTGAGTTTGTCAAGAACCTGGATAGGTATAACATTTGTATTTTATTAGTATTTTTTAGATAGGGGGCCACGGGCGGTCAGAAAGGCCGAATAAAGCCCGGCCATTGACAAGATTATCTCAATCTGATAGCAAATTATAGTTTAAGCTCCTTGCTCTGGGCCGCCAGGGTCCAGGGCTATTAATCCACAAGGAGGCAAAATGCGCCGTTATGAAACGGTCTGGGTGGTCCACGGGGACCTCCCGGATGAAGAAGTGAAAGTTGCCATCGACAAATATGCCAAGATCATCGAAGCCCAGGGCGGCATCTTGATCGGGTTGGAGGAATGGGGACGCCGGAAGCTGGCCTACAAAATCAAGGGCACGGCCCGGGGTTTTTATGTGCTGGCCGAATTTGCCGGCCTGCCGGCCACCGTCAAGGAACTGGAGCGCAATTACCGGATCGATGACCGCGTCATCCGTTATCTCACTTTAATGAAGGGGGAGAAGGTGGATGTGGCGGCCTTGCAGGCGGAAAAAGAGGCCCGGGCCAAGGCGGCCGAAGCCCGGCCGGAGCCGGAGGCCCGACCGGAGCCGGAGGCCCCTGCCGCGGTCGAGGCCCAGGTAGAGGAGAAGGCCCCCCCCGCCAGGAAGAAGGCCCCCAAGGCCGCGGAGACGCCGGCTGAGGCCACCCCGCCGGCGGAGTCCCCCGCCCCCGGCAAAGTTGAGGAGGAGTAACCGTGCCCGTAGTCCCTCGCCGCAAGCGCAAGCAGTTTTTTGTCCGGCGGAAAGTCTGCCGTTTCTGCGTAGATTCTAATCTGCTCATCGAATATAAGGATGTCAACACCCTAAGACAGTTCGTCACGGAACGGGGCAAAATCATCCCCAGGCGAATTTCCGGGAATTGCGCCCGTCATCAGCGCCATCTTACCAGAGCCATCAAACAGGCCCGGCTGCTGGCGCTGATGCCTTATATTCCGCCTCTGCCAACCTCTTAAGATCAAGGCGGGAGGAAGTTGTTGCCGGGCAACCGTCTCTTCCTTTGGATCCTCGGCCTGGGCGCCCTCCTACTGTTCCTTCTCCTGAGGCAGTCGCATTTCCTGATCTATATGGCGGCGGTCACCTTGCTGCCTTTGCCCATCCTGCTGATAGGATGGCGCCTGGGAGAGCGGGCCGCCCTGGTGTTGACCCTGGGTTTCACGGTCCTGATTTTTTTCTTCAGACCGGGCCAGTCGGGGTTACTGGAGAACGTGGGCCTGGGGGAATTGCTGCTCATCGGTTTCTTGCTTAATGCCTGGCGGGCCCGGGGCTGGAGCGGGGCCCAAGCCATCACCTACACGGTGCTGATCATCATTCTGGCCATGTTGCTCTTCTTTGTGGGCCAGGCCTGGTATATGGGCCTTAGCCCCCTGGAACTCTGGAGCAAGAAGGCCGCGGAACTGGCCGACACCGTGCAGAAAGCCATGGGCGGGGCCGGGGTGGGCGCCCAGGGCCTGGAAGTCATGGGGTTGGCCCGGATTGATTGGCAGACCTTCTTGGGGCAACTCCTGCCGGCCTTGGTGGTGATCAATACCGGTTTGGTGACCTGGATCAATATGGTCTTGGGCCGGCAACTGGCCTATTACCTCGGCTGGGGGCAGTTGGATCCGCCCCTTTATGTTTACGCCAACCCGGAGTGGCTCATTTTTGTCTTTCTGGCCGCGGGGTTTATGCTGTTGGTGCCGGTGACCCTGGTCCGCTCCATCGGCCTTAACCTGGTTCTGGTGGCGGGCTTCCTCTATTTCTGCCAGGGGGCCGCGGTGGTGGCGGCCTGGTTTCACCACTTCCAGGTGCCCCGATTTTTGCGCCTGCTGGGCTATCCCATATTTTTTTTGAATCCTTTGTTCTTTTTGGTTATGATTTTGGGGCTGATGGACCTCTGGCTGGATTTCCGCCGGTTGCACCAGCCCCCGGAAGCATAAGGAGCGTACCTGTGAAAATCATCTTAAAGGAAACCGTCCCTTCCCTGGGGAAGGCCGGCACAGTGGTGGAAGTCGCCCGGGGCTTCGCCCGGAATTTTCTCATTCCCCAAGGCAAGGCCCTGGAAGCCACTCCCGGCAACCTGGCCCGGGTGGAACAGGAAGGCGCCCGCCGGGCCAAGATCGAACTTGAGGAAAAGGAAGCCGCGCTGGGCCTGATCACCCGCTTTGAGGGCCTGGCCCTGACCATCCCCCAACGGGTGGGCGAGGAGGACCGGCTTTACGGTTCGGTCACCGCCACCATGATTGCCGAAGCCCTGTTAGCCCAAGGCCTGGAAGTGGAACGCAAACAACTGGAATTGCCGGAACCCATCAAGAAGCTGGGGACCTACGAAGTCACCGTCCGCCTGGCCCCGGAAGTCAAGACCACGATTCAGGTGGAAGTGGTCCCGGAAACTTAATGTGAGTTTTTTGTGGGGGGAGGGCCAGGGAGATTAGTGATCAGTGATCAGTAAACTGTGAGTAATTTTATACATAGCGTCATAAATAATTGAACATGTTTATGGTTTTTTTATATGCAGTATTGCCCATTTTGTCACCCTGAGCCGCAGGCGAAGGGTCTCTTGATTTCCGGTAAAGACGAGATTCTTCGCCGCCTGCGGCGGCTCAGAATGACAAAAATGGAACATCATTGTCTATGTTCATAAATTAATGACGCTGTGTATAGTAAGTAGAGATTGCACCGATCACTGATTACTGATTACTACTTACTACCCCCCACCCGCCGCTGGGGGTAAGCCAGTGAAACCGTCAGCCCCGCCTCCTGAGAAAATAATTCAATAAAAAGCTCTGGGGGAGGGGTTTTAATCTAGCCGAATAGTCTGCCTCTATATGCCTAACTAGCATTAATACTTGAAAATTTACCCTTATTGACATCCTTTCCGGGTGGCCTCATAATAGCCTCCAGAATTAAGATTCTCTTCCCCAAAAACCAACAAGTTTTCATCCTGGAATCAGCATGGCCAGAAGCAAAAAGCAGATCGCGGTGGCTTCCCCGGAAAGCGCCCCGCCCGGGGCGCAGACCCCTCCCGCCAACCTGGAGGCGGAGCAGTCGGTCCTGGGAGCCATTCTCCTGCGTCCCCAGGTCCTGGATCAGGTAGCCGACATCTTGGCCCCCAAGGATTTTTACCGCCAGGTCCACGGCCTCATTTACCAATCCATGCTGGACCTGTACGGCAAGGGGGAGCCGGTGGACCTGACTTCGGTCACCGCCCTCCTGCAAGACCGGGGTCAGTTGGAGGAAGTGGGGGGGCCGGTCTTCCTGGCCTCTTTGAGCGAACACGTGGGCACCGCGGCCAACGCCCACTATTACGCCCGTCTGGTGCACGAAAAGTCGGTGCTGCGCGGCTTGTTGGAGCGCTCCCAGGAGATCGCCGCGGCCTGCCTGGGTCGGGTGGAAGACGTGGATGAATTCCTGGATTGGGCCGAGGGCCAGGTCTTTGAGATCGCCGAAGCCAAGATCCGCCCGGGTTTCCAAGCCCTGGGGACTCTGGTGGAGAAAGAAGTGGAAACCCTGGAGGCCATCTGGCACCGGGAGATGGGCCGAATCACCGGAGTGCCCAGCGGCTTCACCGACCTGGACAACCTCACCGCCGGCTTCCAGAAAGGGGACCTGATCATCATCGCCGCCCGGCCCTCCATGGGGAAGACCGCCCTGGCCCTGAACATCGCCTTCAACGCGGCTTACCATGCCCAGGTGCCGGTGGCCTTTTTCTCTTTGGAGATGTCCAAGGAGCAACTGGTGCGGCGGCTGTTGAGCTCGGCGGGGGAGATTAACGCGTCCCACCTGCGCCGGGCCTTTTTGACCGACCAGGAATGGCACAAACTCCAGGAAGCCGCGGGCTATCTCCTGGATTGCCCCATATATATTGACGACACCCCCGCGGCCACGGTCCTGGAAGTGCGGAGCAAATCCCGGCGCCTCAAGGCCGAAGGCAAACTGGGCCTGGTGATCGTGGATTACCTGCAACTCATGCGGGGCCGGAGCGACTTCTCCAGCCGGGAGCAGGAAATTTCGGAGATTTCCCGGTCCCTGAAGGCCCTGGCCAAAGAACTGGAAGTGCCGGTCGTGGCCCTATCCCAGTTGAGCCGCAAGGTGGAAGACCGCAAGCCGAAAATCCCGGAACTGGCGGACCTGAGAGAATCCGGGGCCATCGAGCAGGACGCGGACGTGATCTTCTTTATCTACCGGGATGAAGTCTATAACGAAAATTCCCCGGAGAAAGGGGAAGCCCGGGTTTACCTGAAGAAACAACGGAACGGTCCCACCGGGGAACTGCGCCTGGCCTTCCGGGACGTCTACACCCGCTTCGACTCCCTGGAACGGGAAACACCCCCGGCGGCTTTTTGAAGCTGTGGGGGGAGGGGTGGGGAAAATTAGTAATCAGTAATCAGTAATCAGTGATCAGTAATCAGTCTTGGTCCTTCTTTTCACTGATCACTGACAACTGATCACTGCTCACTGATCAGCCCCCTCCCCCAAAACATTCTACCCCACCTTCACTTCAATCTTCCGGGGTTTGGCCTTTTCCGCTTTCGGGAGGGTCAGGCGCAGGACGCCGTCGTTCATGCTGGCTTCGATCTTGTTCCGGTCGATCATTTCCCCCAAGTGGAATTCCCGGTAGTAGTCGCCGGTATAGTATTCCCGGCTGACCAGGGTCTCCCCTTCGCCCAGGGGCGGGCTGATCTCCCCGGAAATGGTGAGATTATTGTCCTTGAGGTCCAGGTTCACTTTATCCGCGCCGACTCCGGGCATATCCGCCACCAGCACCAGGGCTTCCGGGGTCTCAAAGATATCCACCGCGGGCACAAAAATCCGGCCGGGCCGCACCCGTTCGGCTTGGGCCGGCACTTCTTCCTTAACTTTGGGCGTCAGTTCTTTTTCCGTCATGTTCCAACTCCTTTACTTGGCCTTCACTTTGATCCGGCGGGGCTTGACTTCCTCCGGTTTGGCCAGCTTGAGGGTAAGGATGCCGTCTTTGCAGGCGGCCTCCACTTTGGCGGGATCCACCGGGGCCGGCAGCACCAGCACCCGGCGGAAAAAGCCGGATTCCCGCTCCCGGCGATGAAAGTTGACATTCTTCTCTTCCGCCGGGATTTTCCGTTCCCCCCGGAGGCTCAGGCTGTTATCCTTGAGGGTGATCTCCAATTCCTCGGGCTTGACCCCGGGAAGTTCCGCCCGGACATAGACGTGGTCATGGTCTTCCGATATATTTACTAAGGGATATACTCCCCGCCAGGAAAGCGGTTCCAAACCAAAGCCGGTTTGAAAAAGACGTTCCATACGGCGCTGGAGTTGGGCCAATTCCTGGAAAGGATCATAATTGGGCTCGCGCCAGATGATGGGCATCTCCACATCCTCCATTACAGGTAAGTTTTACAAAAAAGTTAAACATAGCCCCGGCGCTGTCAAGAGCCGGTCCATGGAAAAATCAAGTTAGTTGTGATAAATAAGCTAGTTACAATACTGAAAGCTATTGCAAAACCTATTTTTCCTGTCATCCTGAACGAAGTGATCTCAAGTCATTAGAAATACGAGATTCTTCGCTTCGCTCAGAATGACATTTTAGGAACTGCAGAAGTTTTGCAATAGCTTTTAGGACCGGAAGGAGTGAGAATGACTTTTCCCTGGAAGGACATCACCTGGGTGCTCCTGGATATGGACGGCACCCTGTTGGATAAGCATTTCGACGATTATTTCTGGGAGACCCTGGTGCCCCAGGAATTCGCCTTGAGACAGAACCTGCCCCTGGACGCGGCCCGGCGGGAGGTCTTCGCCCGCTACCAACGGGAGGAAGGCACCTTAAATTGGACGGACATCGACTTTTGGTCCCGGGAACTGGAACTGGACATCCCGGCTCTGAAGGAAGGCATCCGCTACCTCATCGAAGTGCACCCGGACGCGGAGGAATTTTTGCAATTTCTGCAACGCTTGGGGAAACGGGTAGCCCTGGTGACCAACGCCCACTGGAAGACCCTGGACCTGAAAATGAACCACACCGGGCTGTTGGGCTACTTTGACGAAGTGGTCTCGTCCTTCGACCTGGGGATGCCCAAGGAAGAAGTGGGCTTCTGGGAAATCCTGAGGAGTAGATTGTCTTTTGATCCCAAAGAAACTCTCCTGGTGGACGACAACGCCGAGGTCCTGCACGCAGCCCGACAGTTCGGCATCCACTACCTCTTCTTTAAAGCCAAATCCAGCTCCCAACTCCCCCCGGAACCCCACCCGGACTTCCTCACCTTAATCAGCTTTAAGGAGTTGATGATATGAGATTTGGGGGGAGGGCCAGGGACCTGAGGTCCCTGCCCTCCCCCCAAGCCCCCCTC
>JBFLZI010000149.1:0-6950 GCA_040756315.1 Thermodesulfobacteriota bacterium
TGGGAGGGGAGTTTGAGGGGAGGGCGGGGGTGCCACTGCTCCCCCGGCCCTCCCCTCAAAATTATTCCCTCTCCAAACTCCCGCCGCAGGAGGAACCGGCGCCGGCGGTGCAGCCGTAGCAGTGGTCGTCCAGGCGGATGGGGCGGGTTTCCAGGGCGGGGAGGTCGAATTCCCAGATAGTTTGGGGCAAGTCCGGCTCCAGGGGGAGGTCCAGGGCCTGGTTGAAATCGCAGTCGTAGAGTTTGCCGTCCCAGGAGACGCTGATGAGGTGGCGGCACATCAGTCCGGGGACGGTGCTCGGGTTAAAGCTGGACACCAGTTTGCCCATGTAGCGTTCATAATTTTTCGAGCGGTGCAGGTAGTCCTGAAAGCGGCCGATGGGCATGTTGAGCAGTGTATAAATTTGGTGGAAGTAGATGTCATAGCGTTGACCCAGTTCCCGGTGGAAAAGTTCGGCCAGGGATTCCTGGGAGGGCGGGAAGTAGGCCCCGGCGGGATTATACATCAAATGGAGTTTAAGGTCGGAGCCGGGCTCGCCGTAACCCAGCCGGTTAAGGAGGCGCAGGGCCGTCAGGCTTTTCTGGAAGCTGCCCGGCCCCCGTAAGCGGTCCACCATCTCTTCCTGGAAGTAAGGGAGAGAGCAGACCAGCTCCACCTGCCGGTCCCGGAAGAACTGGGGCAGGTGTTCTTTGCCCGGTTCCAGCAGGATGGTCAGGTTGCAGCGGTTGATGATCCGGGCATCCAGGTCAAACAGGCGGTCCACCAGGTATTCAAAATGGGGGTTCAGTTCCGGCGCGCCGCCGGTGAGGTCCACTACCGGAATCCGGGCCGCGGCCACCACCCGGATGATCTCGTCGATGGTGGTGAGGTCCATTTGCTCCGGACGGGAGGGGCCGGCCCGCAGGTGACAATGCCGACAGGATTGGTTGCAGCGCCAGCCCAGGTTCACCTGGAGGGTGTGCACGGCTTGGGCACGGAGTTCCGGGTAGCCCAGGGTGGCCAGACGCTCCGCGAAGGAAACCATTCAGCCTCTTTTCCTAGATGGTGATTTTGGCGGCAACGTTATGGGCCTGGATGCCGTGGATCAGGGCGGCGCCGCCCCGGATGGCCGCGGCCACGTGGATGGCTTCGGTCATTTCCTCCAGGTTGGAGCCGGACTCCAGAGAGACCCGGGTGTAGGCGTCGATACAGTAAGGGCATTGCACGGTATGGGCCACCGCCAGGGCGATGAGGGCCTTTTCTCTCACCGTCAAGGCCCCCGCGGCCATCACCCCCTGGTAATAGTTCATGAAGCTGTCATAAAGATCAGGCCGATACTTGCCCATCTCCTTAAAGCGGTCCAGGTCTGCCTCTTCATAGTAATGGGACATGGTTCTTTAATTACCTCCGGATCGTTGGAAAATTTGAGAAAAGTTATTAGATTTTCAGGTGCGCCAGCCAGCCGGGTTGACTATTTTATCATCCGTGAAATGAATTCTTGTCCCAAGGCCAGAAACGCCAGGCAAAGAAAGAAAATTTTTAATAAGAAAAAGGAATAGACCAGCTTTATAATCCAGATAGGTTTTAATAGAGCCTGTTCATAAGCTTTTTCCTTATATTTGTCTAAATATTCTTTTTCTTTTTTCCTGGTCCAGGCATAGAGGGTGACTGTGCCAACCAGATATTGGAGAACATCAAAGAAAAAAAACAGCACTATAAAGAAAAGGGAAAAGTAGATGGCGGTGGGGAAGGTTACTTCCGGCTCTTTTTTAAAAAACCAGCAAATCGCCGCGGCGGCAAAAGCCAGCTTTCGGGCGAATTCGGTTAATTCCTGGGAGTATTCTTTTGACTCAGCGAATAGTTTTTGAATATTCATCTTAGAATTAAAATTCTTTAATGATCAAAGGCCCGATCGTACCTTTCTTACTAAAAATCTCTCCTGATTCTTTATCAAGCAATTCAAATTTAACCTTCCAGGATAAAACACAATTAGGGTTGGGGCACTTAACCGTTTGCCCCCCCACCTTCAAGTTGATTTGATAAGTTTGCTCAGAATGGCATTCCGGGCAGATGACGATGAGGGTTTTAACGAGGGGTTCCATATTCCTCCTCCAGGATGGGCAATATTATTCAGATTAGGAATATGCGGGGTGGTTAGGGGGAGGGGAGGGGTTCCCTCCCCCCGGAGCAGCGATCTCTAAATGCCTCGGGTAAACCCGGTGAAACGGTACAGGTCGCCCATGAGTTCTTCGTATTCCCCTTTGAGTTTCTGGTAGAGGCGGGAGTTTTCCATGGCCAGGGCGGCCTGTTCGGCCAAAGAGGAGATGAAGGTGATTTCGTCGTCGGAGAAATCCCGGTGTTCCGCGGTATAGATGCGCATGACGCCGATGACGTTGCCTTTGAGGGCGATGGGCACGGACAGGATGGACTTGATGCCTTCTTCCTCGGCTTCTTTGGGATAAGTGGCCCGGGGGTCCAGGGCCACGTCATAAATGGACACGGCCTTGCCCATCATGGCTTCGGTGATGGATTTATCCGCCCCCACCGGTCCTTTATTGATGTAGCGGTCGCTCAGGCCGTAGGAAGCCACCAGTTCCATTTTCTGGCGTTTTTCGTCCAGGAGGCGCACGGCCGCGGCCTTGATGTCCAGGGAGGTGGTGGCGGTCTTGACCAGCAGGTGCAAGACCTTTTTCACATCCAGGGCGGAGTTGATGGCCTTGGAAACCTCCAGCATGCCTTTGAGGAAGCTGAGTTCCCGGGTGCGGGCTTCATACATCTTGGCGTTGGCGATGCCCTGGGCGCCCAGTTCCGCCACGGCGCAAGCGAAATCCACTTCGTCCATGGTGAATTCCCGGGGCTCGGCGGTTACCAGGCGCATCACCCCAATGACCTTGCCTTTGGAGACCATGGGGATGGCCACCAGGGTGGCGATGCCTTCTTCCTTGGCTTTTTCGGGGTATTGCAGGCGGGGATCGTTTACCGCGTCAAAAATAGCCACGGGGCGGCCGCTCAAGGCTTCGGCGATACTCTTGTCCATGTCCACCGGACCTTTGGTGAGATAGGTTTCGCTCAGGCCCACGGCTGCCACCAACTCTAAAGTGTTGGTCTTGGGGTTGACCAAGCGAATGGTGGCCCCCTTGAGATTCATGGCCTCGGTGATCTGGCGCACGATCTGGTCCAGAACCTCATCCACGGCCAGGGTTGACCCCAAAACTTTGCTGATCTCCTGGAAACTGCGGAGATACATCCTTTCTTTGAAAGCCATCATGCCGAGCCCTCCCTCTATAAGATTCGGAACGGGTTACAAAGATTTATAAGGCTAAACAGGCCAAGTGGCAAGAACCAAGCAAAATTAACGGCCCGGGCTGTTGATTTTTAACTGGATTTATATCCGGCTTCTTGGCCTTTTTCTTTATTAATTTAATTGATTTTTTTCAGAACCACAAAAAGTTTTTCTTTAAGGGGGGACTGGACCCAGAATTTATCCTGCCAGGGGAAGATGGGGGTAATCATTTTTACCTCAAGCCGCTTTTTTGGTATAAAGGCCTGGAGATGGAATTCGTGCCCCTGTATTTTGCTGACCGCTTGCTGGGTGTCAACCCCCGGGGCACTATCGGGGTGGTGACCCTGTGGTCTAAACCTGATTACGTCCGGGAGCGTTTCCGGGAGGCCGGCGTGGACCTGAATCCGGGAACCAGCCCCATCGCGGTGTTCGGCACCCTGTACGGCAACGGCTTAAGAGAGATGCTCCGGAATTTGCTGTATAATCCCCAGATTCAGGTACTTCTGATCTGCGGTCATAACCGCTCCGGGTCTCTGGAGGAGTTGACCAACTTCTTTGATTCAGGCCTGGAGCCGGTGGACGCCGGTCCGGTGCATTATAAAAACCTGGCCGGGAGAGACCCGGTGCTGACCTGCCGCATCCGCCAAACCAAGCGGCTCCTGGACAACCTGGTGACGCCCCGGCAATTCTCCCGGCCCCCGCGTCTGGTGTCTTTGGGAGACCCCAAAAAAGAGAACACGCTGGGGGAGGTCCAAGATTTTTTTGCCGCCTGGCGTTCTGTGGCCGCGCCGGAGTTACCCCGGTTGGAGGTGCCCCTGCCGGAGGTGGAGGTGCAATACTATCCCAGCAACCCCCGGGGGCATCAGGTGATCCGGGGTACTCCCCTGGCGGCCTGGAAGGAGGTCCTGTATTTAGTTACTCGCTTCGGGCGGCGGGTGACCCTGGCCAAAGGGGAGCGCCTGGAGTTGCAGCACGTCAAGGTGGTGGTGGAAGAACCGCAGTTTGAGCCGGAGGCGGAACTCCTGGCCTGCCACCTGGACCCGTTAAGATTGCGGGCCTATCAGGAGGAAATCTTGCGGGCCGGACTCCGCCCGGATGAGGCTTACCACTACGGTGATCGCCTGCGGAGCTACTTCGGGTTGGATACGCTGGCGGCTTGCGTGGAGCGGCTTCAACAGGACCCGGAGGACCGCAAAGCATATATCTCCTTGTGGGATGACCGCCGGGACCTGACGGCCCGGGAGGGGCGCCCTTGCCTGGTGTCCCTGTTTTTTCGCAAATTCGCCGATAAATTGACTTTGAGCGCCACTTATCGCACCCATAACGCCCTGGACGCCTGGCCGGTAAACTTATACGGTTTGATGGCTATTCAGAACTGGGTGGCGGACCGGGTGGGGCTGCCGGCGGGGGCCATCACCGTGGTGAGCCATTCTTTGGGCCTGGACCCCCGGGAACTGGACCGGGCCTTGGCCCTGGTAGATAAACGCATTTACCAGATGCGCCTGGACCCCTGCGGCTACTTCCGCATCTCCCTGGACGGGGAGGAAATTTTAGTGGAGCACCGCAGCGAGGACGTCACCTTAAAAGAATACCGGGGCCGGACAGCCCTGGGCCTGCAGCACCAGATCGCCCATGACCTGGCCCTCTCCGATGTCAACCACGCCATGTATCTGGGCCGCCAACTGGCCAAGGCGGAGCTGGCCTTGAAGGAAGGGCGGGAATTTAAGCAGGATTGAGGTCCATTAGCCGTAGATACCTCAAAGTTGGCAGCCCAGGCATCTTGCCTGGGCGTCAAGAAGATTTCCCCTCGTTCCCAAGTTGCCCTTGGGAACGAAAAAAGGTTGCCAAGCTTAGCTTGGCAGGAAAATGCGTTCCCAAGTACAACTTGGGAACGAGTTAATTCTTGAAGGGCACAGGCTGGAAAGCCTGTGCTACCAAGAGTAAAAATATGATTCAGATAACGGCAGCGCCTTCTCTTAATCCCCTTACAGGGGGTTGGGAGGGGGTTTGGGGGAGGGCGGATGGAGGACAGCCGCCCCGGGCTGTCCTGGACAGGGGAGGGCGCCTGTCCTCCATTAACCCCGGCCCTCCCCCAAGTCCATCCGCCAACCTCATCCTCCTGGGCACGGTGCATGGGGACCCGCAGGGGTATGAACGGGCCTGGAAGCTGCTGGACCATTTCCGCCCCGAGATCGTCACCGTGGAGATCAGCCCTTTCTCGGTGCGTTATCGCGGCCGGGCGGAAAGGCGCTGGCAGAAGTTGTTTAATCAAGCTTTAGCAGAGTTGCCCCCCGGGGCACGGGAGCATCTGGCCCTTCGGCGCATCGCGGCCCAAGTGGCCCTGCCCTTTGAATACCGGGTGGCCCGGGATTGGGGCCAACGTTATGGAATTCCGGTAAAGCCCCTGGACCTGAGCGGCCCGGCCCGGCGGCATCTGCCCCGCTACGGGAAAGAGCTATTAAGCCCGGCCAACCTCAAAGCCCTTCTGCAGACGCCGGACGGGTCTCTGGAAGACTTTGTCACCGGGGAGTTTAGCCGTGCCCGCCGTTCCCTGGACGGCCAGGTGTCCCGGCTGCCTTTATTTAAGGATAAAGAGGCCAGGGAGCGGGAGTGCTTTCTGGCCCGGCGTCTCCGGCGGCTGGCTGCTTCCGGGGCTCGCCTGGCGCATCTGGGAGGCTGGGAACACCTGCCTTCCCGGTCCGACGGCGCCGGCCTGGCCCACCTGCTTAATGACCTGAACCCCGGCCTGTTTCTGCTGAATCAAGGAGATCATCTGCCTGCTAGGGCGGAAAGAAATAAATTCAGATAGTTGTGAGAGCCTTCTATGGAAACCCGCCATCTAACCCTGCCTTTGGGTCCCGACCGGAAAATCCGGGCGGTTTTCGGCATCCCCCGCACCGCGTCCATGGACGCCGTTCTCATCCTGGCCCACGGGGCCAACAACAATATGGACAACCCCTTGATCGTGGCCCTGCATGAGGGTCTGGCCCGAGAGGGTCTGGTGACCGTGCGCTTCAATTTCCCCTATGCCGAAGAGGGCCGCAAAAAGCCCGACCCGGATGGGGTTCTGGAAGGGGCCTTCCGTTTGGTGATTGAATACGTGGCCGAATTAGAGGAATTCAAGGGGCTGGAGATGTTTTTGGGGGGGAAATCCCTGGGGGCCCGCCTGTCGGCCCAACTGGTGGCCCAGGACGTGGGGGCCAGCGGCCTGATCTTCCTGGGCTACCCCTTGCATCCGCCGGGCAAGCCGGAGCAACTGCGGGACAAGCCCCTCTACCTGCTCCCCTGCCCGGTCCTGTTCATCACCGGCAGCCGGGACCCCTTCTGCCAACTGGAGCGCCTGGGGCCGGTCCTGGGACATATGCCCGTGCGCACCGACCTCCACCTCATCCCGGGGGTGGGCCACTCCTTCGAACCGCCGGGGGGTAAGATGAGCCGGGAAACCCTGGAAGAAATCCACCGGGTCATCCTGGGCTGGCTGGACAGTTTGTGATATGTTTGGGGTGATAGATGTTGGGGGAGGGGGCTAAGGGCCGCAGGCCCTTACCCCTCCCCCAAACCCCCTCCCCCAATCCCTTATGGGGTTTATGATAGGCCGGTGCAGGCGGGGCGCTAGCCCCACCTGCACTGGCCCCATAAAGGGTCGGGAGGGGGGCTTGGGGGGAGGGCAGGGAGCTGTGCTCCCTGG
>JBFLZI010000150.1:0-6913 GCA_040756315.1 Thermodesulfobacteriota bacterium
CACACCCCCTCCCCCAACCCCTTAAAGGGGTTTTAAAAGTTTGGTGGGGGTGTGGGGCTAGGACCAGTAGCACAGTAGCCGTAGGGCGGAAAAGCGAAGCGCATCCCGCCTTCAGCAAATGGTTTCAAATAAGCAGCGTCTGAAGAGGGGAGAATAGGGCGTAGGGCTGCGAGGTTTTTGAGAAATCGTCTTCCGCAACGCGTGGGATATGGGCGGCAGATGATGACGTTTAGCGTCTAAAGATAAACTGATCGGAAGGCGGGATGCGCTTCGCTTTCCCGCCCTACGGTCCTTGTTCGTCTATCACTACGTGGCAGGGTCTGACCCCTTGGGTACACTCCGTTTCTTTGACCTGGGCAATTTCTTCAACTGAATCACCAGGCGCAGGGCTGTGTTTACGGCCTCATCACTAGGAAATGCCTCGGCAATATCATGGTCCAAGAGAACCAAGTTCGTGCCTTCCCGAAAACGGCTAGCGTATTTGCCCTGAACTCCTTGGCTGAAATCGTATTCTTCAAGCAGGTCCGGATCTTTTTGCATTCTCTTCATATTGCTTCCTTTCTTTTTTGGAAGCCCTTCTGGCACTAATCATCCTTATGCTGTCGCCCCGTAGCGTGTGAACCACTACCAGAAGACGGTCTTTGTGAGATTTTCCCAGCAGGACAAATCTGTCTTCTTCCTCGGAATGCAAGGGATCATAAATGGTCAGCGACAAGGCATCTCGAAAGGCCGTGCCTGCTTCGTCAAAAGAAACGCCATGGATTTTAAGGTTTTCCCTCGCCTTGTTCGGGTCCCATTCAAAGAGAATCATTCATCATCCGCCAGAGTTTTATTATACCTTTACCACCATTGTTTGACAATCAGAGAGGAGTCTCGTCATGCATAACGATGGCGAGCAGGCGCGACTGTAAGCCGCAACAAGAGGAAGATGGGGACAGACATCAGTTATTTTTACCCTGATAGGATGAAAATAGGGTCTATCCTCAATATTCTTCTCCCACAATCAATCTCTCACACCTCATCCGCACAGGTGACCGATTTGGGTCATGAGGGATTGGGTGAGTAGGGGGGCTTGTTTAGGGTCGGTGGTGCTGAGGGGGGGGCCGATATTCACCTTAACTTCGTAGCCCAGGGAGCGGGGGTGGTAGGCGATGCCCACGGGCACAAAGGGGAGGGTTTTCAGGCCGTTTCGGCTTTGGAGTTTGAGGAGCATTTGGATGAGGCGGTGTTTGCCCGGTCCCACTCCTTCCGGCACGTAGGTGCCTTCCGGGTAGAGGACGATGTAAGCCTGTTTCGCAAGTAAAGGCGGCAGCAATTTAAAGGAGGACAGGGTGGCCCGGGGGCGCTGGCGGTCCACCGGCACGCCCCCCAGGGTGAGGAGCAGTTCCCGGATCAAGGGCCGCCGGAAGAGCTCCACCTTGGCGATGAAGTGCAGGGGGGGCGGCAGGGCCAGGGCGGTGACGAAGATGTCTTCCCAGCGCTGGTGCTTGGGGCAGATGATGGCCGGGCCTTGGGCGGGCAGATGCTCCAGTCCCTGGACCCGGATGGTAAAGAGATGCTGGAAGCTATGGCTGAGAATCCAGCAGACCAAGCGGTAGAAGGTGGGAGAGAACAGGTAATTCAAGCCTTGATCGCCAAAGTTTCCCCTCCCATAGATCTTTCGGGATGGAGAGTAAATATAGGGTGCGCACTGCGCACCATCTATTAAACTTTCCTTATGCGCACGCCCTAGCAGTTAAAGGCTTGCGACTGCAGTGATCTAGGTGAAAAATTAAATTTTAGTCGAAAAAGCCAACAAGTGCTGAAGTTTGAGATGAAAGATGAGAAAGGTGCGCAGTGCGCACCCTACATTTCTTTTCCCCTACCCAATCATTTATAGTAGATGGAGCGGGCGGTTGGCAGAAAGGGCGGGGGCCTTGTTGGCCCCCGCCTTCTGGTATGTCAGTTTAAAGGGCACGGGCGATGGGCACCATGCCTTTCTCTTCTTTGATCATGGCGTGGGCCGCGGCCATGCGGGCGATGGGGATGCGCATGGGGGAGCAGGAGACGTAGTTCAGACCGATGCGGTGGCAGAACTCCACGGCCTGGGGCTGCCCGCCGTGTTCGCCACAGATGCCGATCTTCAGGTCGGGCCGGGTCTGGCGCCCTTCGGTGACGGCGATCTGCATGAGGCGTCCCACTCCCAATTCGTCCAGGATCTCAAAGGGATTATGCCTTAAGATGCCCTCGGTGTTGTAAATGGGCAGGAACTTGTTTTCCGCGTCCTCCCGGGAGAAGGAGAAGGTGCCCTGGGTCAGGTCATTGGTGCCGAAGGAGAAAAATTCCGCCACTTCGGCGATGCGGGCGGCCCTTAAGCAGGCCCGGGCGATTTCCACCATGGTGCCGAATTTGTATTTAATCTTGACGTTGTAGCGCTTTTCCACCTCTTTATGGAGTTGCTCCACCCGGGGTTGTACCCACCTGAGTTCCTGGACGGTGCAGACATTGGGCACCATGATTTCCGGGCGGGCGTCGATTTTCTCCCGAAGGGCAATGGCCGCGGACTCAAAGATGGCCTGGATCTGCATGTCATAAATCTCCGGGAAGGAGATGCCGCAGCGCACCCCCCGGTTGCCCAGCATGGGGTTGTATTCGTGGAGCACCCGGACCCGGCGCAACACTTTTTCTTTCTCATTGAGGAGCTTCTTATCCAGCCCCTTGGACTTGAATTGGCTGAACTCCCGGGTCACCGTCTCAATGCTGGGAACATACTTGTAGAGTTCCGGACCTAACATGGAAACGGTGCCGGGCAATTGCTCCAGGGCATACATCACCTGGCTGAACTCTCTTAGGCGATTGACCTCCGTCAGGAGTTCCTCGATGCTGGGGAGGAACTCGTGGAGGGGCGGGTCCAGCAAACGGATGGTGACGGGGAGTCCGTCCATGGCCCGGAAGATTTCCACAAAGTCCGCCCGCTGCATGGGCAGGAGCTTGTCGGCCCAGCGTTTGCGTTCTTCCGGGGTATCCGCCAGAATCATGTTGCGCATGAGGGGCAGGCGGTCCGCTTCATTGAACATGCGCTCGGTGCGGCACAGGCCGATGCCCTGGGCCCCGTGCTGCCGGGCCTTGACGGCCATGTCCGGAGTGTCGGCGTTGGCCCAGACTTCGATCTTGGCCTTCTTGTCGGCCCACCCCATGATGGTCTTCAGGTCCTTGGGAAGCTCCGGGTCCAGCATGGGCACGGCCCCTAAGTAAAAAGTGCCGGCGGAGCCGTCGATGGTGATGATATCCCCTTCCTTGATGACGGTTTCACCTACTCGGGCTTCTTTCAGCTCATAGTTGATGTCCAGGCCTTCCACCCCGGAGACGCAGGGCTTGCCCATGCCCCGGGCCACCACCGCGGCGTGGCTGGTCTTGCCGCCCCGGCTGGTGAGGATACCCTGGGCTGCGAAGAAGCCGTGGATATCCTCGGGCTTGGTTTCGATCCGGGTCAAGATGAGCTTCTCACCCAGGTTGCCCATGTGCTCGGCCCGGTCGGCGTCGAAGACCACCTTGCCGGTGGCCGCGCCGGGGGAGGCGGAAATGCCCACCGCCAGAGGCTCAATTTTGGCATCCGGGTCGATGCGGCGGTGGAGAAATTGCTCCAGCATATCCGGCTCGATGCGGAGCAGGGCCTCCTCCTCGGAGATCAGGCCCTCTTTCCACATGTCCACCGAAGTCTTGCACAAGGCCCAGGCGTTCATCTTGCCGTTCCGGGTCTGGAGCATGTAAAGCTTACCCTTCTCAATGGTAAACTCGAAGTCCTGGACCTCGTGGTAGTGCTTTTCCAGAATGCCGCGCATATTTTGCAGTTCTTTGTAGATTTCCGGCATGTCGGTGCGCAGCTCTTTCAAGGGGCGAGGGGTGCGGATGCCGGCCACCACGTCCTCCCCCTGGGCGTTGATCAGGTAATCGCCATAGAGGACGTTATCCCCGGTGCCCGGGTCCCGGGTGAAGCCCACGCCGGTGGCGGAATCCGTGCCCATGTTGCCGAAGACCATGGTGCAGATATTCACCGCGGTGCCCAGGGCCATGTCCGGAGTAATGTTGAACTGACGGCGGTAGTCCACCGCCCGCTTGCCCATCCAGGACTTGAAGACGCCTTCGATGGATAAGAAGAGTTGGGCCCAGGGGTCTTGGGGAAAGGGGCGACCGGTCACGCGCTTGATCACCTCCTTAAAGCGCTGCACCACTTCCCCCAGGGCCTTGGGGGTGAGTTCGGTGTCCACCGCGGCGTGGTATTTTTCCTTGGTTTCCTCGAAGATGGTGTCAAACTCGGCATCCGGCACGCCCAAGCCGATCTTGCCGAATAATTGGAGAAAGCGCCGGTAGGCGTCGTTGACAAAACGCTCATCCCCGGTGAGCTTCACCAGGCCTTTCACGGTCGCATCGTTTAATCCCAGGTTCAGGATAGTGTCCATCATACCCGGCATGGAGAGGGCCGACCCGGAGCGCACCGAGACCAAAAGAGGCTTGGTGGGGTCGCCGAACCCCTTGCCGGTCTTCTTCTCCAGGGCCTCCATGTATTCATGCACTTCGTCCATCAGGCCTTCCGGAAAGTGGGACCCTTGATCTAAATAGTCCACGTTGGCCTCAGTGGTAATGACAAACCCCGGGGGCACCGGCAGGCCGATCTGGGTCATGGTGCATAGGCCGGCGCCTTTCCCCCCTAAGAGTTTCTTATTTTTCCCGTCCCCTTCCTCGAAGGCAAAACAATAACGCTTTTTCCTCATTACTCCTGTCTCCTTCCCGGTTTTCCCTAACTTTTTGCGAGCCATGTTTTTTTCTCCTTTTCCCTAAATAGCGTGAAATGATAAAAATTTCAAAGGAAATTTGAGAGTTTTGGAAAAGAGGCGAGTTGGGGGAGGGGGCTAAGGGGCGGTAGGCCCTTACCCCCTCCCCCAAACCCCCTCCCCCAATCCCTTAAGGGGAAGAATTCCGTGGCCCCCTTAAGCTGGTTGGTAGGGGGGTGGGAGTGGCCAGGCAAAATGTAGAACCGCCGCCCTCGGCGGTTTTTGAGCCGGCGAGGGCGCCGGCTCTGCATGGAATAATCCCTTTTGAGGGATTTTAGCAAATCTCTCCATGAGTAAAGGTGCAACCAACGCAAAGAGGGTAAGGCCATGATCTATCTGGATTATAACGCCACCACCCCGGTGGCCCCGGAAGTGGCCGCGGTGATGCAGGCTTATCTGAAGGAGGAATTCGGCAACCCCGGCAGCGACTATCCTTTAGGCCGGTCAGCCCGGGATGCGGTGGACCGGGCCCGCCGGCAAGTGGCCGAATTGCTTCACTGCCGGCCGGAGGAGATCGTCTTCACCAGCGGCGCTACCGAAGCCAACAATACCGTGCTCAAAGGGGTGGCCTGGCATTTCCGCCGGGGGCACTTTATCATCTCGGCGGTGGAACACCCCTCGGTGCGGCAGCCCCTGGGGTTTTTGCTCACCGAAGGGTTTGACGCCACCATCCTGCCGGTGGACGGCCAGGGCCGGGTGGACCCGGAGGACGTGCGCCGGGCCTTGAGGCCGGACACCATCCTCATCAGCATCATGCACGCCAATAATGAGACGGGGGGGATCATGCCCATCGCCGCCATCGGCGAGATCGCCCGGGAAGCCGGGGTTTGGTTGCATACCGATGCGGCCCAAAGCGTGGGGAAGATCCCGGTGCAGGTGGAGGACCTGAAGGTGGATTTTCTTACCCTGGCGGGCCACAAATGCTATGCCCCCAAGGGGGTGGGCGCCTTGTATGTCCGGCCCGGCTGCCAGTTTCTGCCGCTGCTCCACGGGGGCGGCCAGGAGGGGGGACGGCGTTCCGGCACGGAAAACGTCCCTTATCTTGCGGCCCTGGGGGAAGCCTGCCGTCTGGCCCAGGAATGGCTGGCTACGGCCGGAGAGGAATTACTACGGTTAAGAAACCTTCTCCACGAGCGCTTGCGGTCCGGGTTCCCGGACCTGGTCCTGAACGGCCCTCCGGAGGAACGCCTGGCCAATACTTTAAATGTCTCTTTTCCCGGCTTCTGGGGCGGGGCCATCCTGGCGGGGATTCCGGAATTGGCGGCTTCTTTAGGCTCAGCCTGTCACGGGGGGGAGGATGTGCCCTCCCCGGTGTTGACGGCTATGGGAGTGACCCCGGAAGTAGCAAGAGGGGCGGTGCGCCTGAGTCTGGGGCGGCCCACTACCGCCCTGGAAGTGGAACAAGCGGCGGAATTGCTCTTAGCGCGGATTAAAACTTTACGGGGATAAAAATAAGGGGAAAAACGATTAGGCCAAAATCAGGAGTTAAAAGGAAGGAGCGGCTAAGGCGACGCCCATAAGGGGCACCGGCCTTAGCGCTCCATGAGTAGGCTGGAAATCATGCTGTTGGCCACTTTTTGGGAGTCAACTTCATAGGTGCCTTGTTGCACCTGCTCCCTCAGGGCCTCAACTTTATCAGACCGCACCTCGTCGGTGTCAGCCACTACCTGACTGGCTTTCTGCATCAACCGGGCTTCGCTTGACAGTTGAATAACGTCAAGAGAGGAGCCGCTTTGACTCTCCGGGGCTTTTTCCGAAGTGGGGGCAGCCGCTCCCGTCTGACTGGGCTGGAGCTGCTCTACGCCGATACCATTGATATCATTAACTTTCATAGGCCTCGCTTCCGCTTATCACCTTTCCTGGGATCTTGATCAAGCTCAACAAGCCGAACTAAGACCCACTTCTCCAGGACCAATTGCCTGTTAGTATTTAAATCGGCACTTGTGGAGAAATCATTAAATTAAAATGGATGAGGTTTGGAGGGGGGGACTAAGGGGTACAGCCCCTTACCCCCTCCCCCAATCCCATATGGGGTTAATTTCTTGAGGGCAGGGGGGGCTTAATGCCCCCCTGCCCTCAACCCATCTGCGGGTTGGGAGGGG